>JAUIFY010000081.1 GCA_030430245.1 bacterium
TCGTCGCTGCTGAGGTCCCGGCTCCACGGGCGTTCGACCGGCTTCAGAACAGGTGATACGCCTTCGCGTTCCAGGCGCGGGCCAGCTCCGGGTCATCGGCCCGTCGGAGCTCCCCGTCGCCGGCGCCGAGCCCCTCGGCGCCGACGGTCGTCGACACGACCGGACATCCGCTCGCCATCGCCTCCAGGATCTTCAGGCGCGTTCCGGACCCCACGAGGATGGGTGCCACGAACACGGTGGCGCGACGGTAGTGCGAGGCGGTCTCGGGCACCATCCCCGCCACCTCGATACGGGGATCACGACGGGCGAGCGCCTCGATCATCGGCGGCGGATAGGCTCCGACGATTCGGAAGATCGCTTCGGGCACCTCGGCACGAACCAGCGGAAGAACCTTCTCGACGAACCACAAGACGGCTTCCGCATTCGGCGGATGGCGGAAGAAGCCGACGAAGAGGATCGTCGCCGGCTCGGCCTCCTCCGGAGCGAACGGGAAGTCGCGGCACGAGACGCCATTCGGGACGACCGAGATCGGATCGGGATCGATGAAGCGGGCAAGCGTGTGGCGATCGGTCTCACTCATCGTCAGGACCCGGTCGGCTTGCTCCACGGCGAGGATCTCGTGGCGGAACGTCCGCAGTCCATCGATCCACAGCGCGGCCCTGCGAAGCGCCGAGCCCTCTTCCCGACGCGCGCGCTCGGCGGCGACGAAGCTCACGTCGTGCTCGACGAGAACGCGAAGCATGCCCGGACACGGCGGCGGGAGGTAGTGGGCCATGTTCGTGTACTCGATCTGCACGACGTCGAACGAGCGCTTCTCGAGCCAGATCTCGATCATCTCGAACATCCGCTCCGAGAAGAAGCCGTTCATCGAGAGAGGCATCAAGCGACCGCCATACCCGTGAAGGTCGCGCGGGATCAGAACGACGTCGCGACAGATCTTCTGGAGCTCCGCGAGGCTCTCGGGCGCCGACTCGGCGGCCGTGTCCATGAACGACAGGAGCGTGACGTCGCACCTCTCCCGCATCTCCCGGATCAGATTCAACATCCGCACCGCACCACCGTGCACGGCCGGCGCCGGACTGTACGGCGAAACGATCAAGACCTGCGGCCGCTCCTCGCGACGGCCCTCGCCCGGATGGAAGCGGGCCCGGTAGACGTGCCGGAACCGCGACACCTGGAGGATCTCCTCGTCCGAGAAGACGCGGGGAAACCCCCGCTCGCGTCGTCGAGAGCGCATCACGGTCGGGATCTGGCGAGCGAGCCCCTTCAAGGTGGCGAGCGCCGACCGCCCCCCGAACTCCCGACGCGCCTTCTCGGGAAGGAGGAGGATGCCGACCAGATGCTTGCCGAGGATCCGCCAGGAGCTCGCGTTCTTCCAGAGCAGGGCGGCGAGGTTCTTCAGGAAGAAGGAGTGGATCACGCCCTCGCTCCAGAGCCGGCGCGTGGTTCCCCGATGCTTGTGGTGGACGCGGCTCCGCGGAGCGAGCAGGGACGGCCAGCCCCGCTTCCATGCGCGGTAGCCCAGGTCGACGTCCTCGATGTACACCGGCGAGTAGACCGCCTCGTCGAAGCCGCCGAGCGCGAGGAACTTCTCGCGGTCGTACGCGGATGCCCCTCCCCCGGCAAAGAAGATCGGGTAGGTCTTGTCGTCGTCGAAGCGGTCCAGGTGGAACAGGCGAACGAGCCCGTTGCGCTGCTCCGCGTGCACCTTGCCGGTCTCCCAGCGCGGCCGATTCGGATCGATGAAGTCGATCTGGCAGGAGACGCCGAAAACGTCCGGCTCCTCCCCAAAGACGTCGAGGAGCGGCTGCACGAAGTCCGGCTCGACCACCATGTCGTTGTTGAGGAAGATCAGGGCCGGGTTCCTGGCCGCCGCGGCGCCGCGGTTCGTGGCGCCGCCGTACCCCTCGTTACGATCGAGCGCGACGACCCGCAGACCGGGGAACTCGACCGCGCGCCGTTCGAGCTCCGCCACGGTCCCGTCGTCGCTCCCGTTGTCCACGACGATGATCTCGTCCGCGGCGTTTCCATGACGCTGGAGCGCCTCGAAGAGGGGGGGAAGACTCATGTCGAGGAGCTCCTTCCCGTTCCAGGTCGGAATCACCACGGACACCGCGTCGGTCGGCTCCGGGCCACGCGCGTCCTGCGGAAGTCCGTCGCCGCGGCGCCGCACGGGGATCAGGTCTCCGACGAAGATCGCGAGCCCGACCACGACCGAGACACCGGCCGCGAGAAGGGTCAGCAGGAGCACGAGCAGTGGCACGGCGAGGCTTCGTGCAAACCGGAAGAGGCGCAGGATCCCGCCCCGGATCTCACGCGCGAGTCCGCGGAAGTACTTGACTTCGTCGAGGACGTGCTCGGCGGTCGCGGCGGCCGCGTCTCGCGCCGCCGCGCGTACCGCGTCGTCCACGGCGTCCCGCGCCCGCTCCTGCACCCGGCGGATCTCGTCGTCGAGACGCGCCGCTCGCATCTCGGCGGCCTCGGCTCGGACCGACAGCCGCGCGAGTGCGGCCCGCAAGCCCTCGACGTCCTCCACCGGCGGTCCGACGTCGCGCCACCGCCCCCGGGCCACGTCCTCCTCCGCCGCGCCGAGCGGCAGCGACGTATTGTGGAGGAAGAGGAACTCGTCCTCGTGGACCGGCACCTGATCGGCAACGCCCCCGATCAGGTACCTCGCCACGAAGGCGAGCTTGTCGCCCTCCTCCGGTGCCGCCCCGTCGCCCGCGCATCTCCAAACGCAGATCCGACCTCGCTGGTCCCACTCGCCCGGCGCGTGCTCGAGCCTCAGTCGGATCTCGTAGGCGCACCCCCGCGACCGCGCGATCGGACGGAACTCGAACCGCTGCCACCCGTCGTGCGCGAGCTGCGCCGCCGGCACGACGACGCGGGCGTGGACGGCGGCCGGCTGCTGGGCGTCGACGAGTTCGAAGACCAGCGTGGAGCCGTCGAGCGGCGGCTCGAACCACACCAACACGTCGACCTGACAGAGCCGGTCGTAGTGGGCCGTGAACCGTTGGCGCGGAGAATACGTCGGACCGAGCGCGTCGGAAAGAGCGCGTGCGGTGCTCGAGAACTCCTCGGCCACCAGCGCCTGATCCTTGCGGGGCGCGTTCTCCCGCCGGGGCTCGGCGACCACCCAGGCATCCCCCGCGCGGTCCGCGGCCCGCCTCGGGGCGCGACAGAATGCCTCGAGCGGCTCGACCGCCCTCGACCAGCGGAGATCCCAGCGAGCTTCCGCGAACCGCTCGGAGCGCCCGGGATCGTCCGGCTCGTCGAGAAGCTCGAGGATCGCGCCCGTGACCGCGTCGACGTCGCCGGGCGGCACCACGCGGCCGAGTCCCTTCTCACCCACGAGCCTCGCGAGATCGTCGCCCCCGGTCACGACCATGGGGCGACCGCACCAGATCGAGTCGAGCAGCCGCGTCCGGAACGCGAACTCCGATTCGACGCCGCGCTCGTGCAGACTCACGGCGAGATCGGACTCGAGCAGCCATTGGTGGCGTTCGTCGTAGGGCACCCAATCGACGAAGTGTACGCCGCGGCCGGCGAGTCCGAGCTCCTCGGCGAGCGATCGCGCCGCCTTCGCCATCTCCATCTCGCCGATCTCCGGGTTCGGATGGCGTCCGCCGAGGATCACCGTCTTCACCTCGGGGCGGGTCTCGCGCACCCGCGCCGTGGCCCGGACCAGGGTCAGGGGATCGACCCAGTTCCACATGCCCCCGGCCCAGAGCACCACCCTGTCCTCGGCTGCGATCCCGGGCAGGACGCCCTTCAGCACCGCGTCCCCACGGGCGGGGGCCGCGGCATCGGGCACGCCGAACGGCACGACCGCGAGAAGGCGCTCCAGAACCGGATCGCTCTCGTAGTTGGCCCGGTTCACGCGGCCGGCGGCGGTGAGCATGCCCAGCCAGAAGCTTCGCTGGGACTCGCTCGCGCACAAGAAGAAGTCCCCTTGCTCCAGATGGTGTTGAAGCCACCGCAGAGAGAGAAGAGCGCGGCCGCCGTCCTTGTTGAAGTCGGATCCGAAGAGATCCAGATTCGAGAGGACGAACGGGTCGTAGAGGTCGACGACGAGCGGCTTCTTCACCGCGGTCATCAGCTCGGCGCGACCCGACACGACGACGACGTCGGCAGCGTCGATCGCCCCCGCGAGATCGTCCCCCGCGGGCACGATCCGCAGCGTGAGATTCGGCTCGGAGGCGAGGACGCTTCCCTCGGGCGCCGCGAGCGTCACCTCGTGGCCGGCGCGCGCCAGCGCGCGCGCCATCTCCAACGAGCGGATCGCAGAACCGGCCATGCGATCGCCGATGCGGTCCCAGCTGGAGACGAGGACCCTCACGCAACCTCCGCCGGTCGCGCCGAGAACGCACGGAACGAGAGCGCCCGCCCCGGCTGCTCCACGCCGCCGATCGTGAGCCCTCCGAGGTCGGACGGTGCGTGCCAGAGCAGGATCTCGTTGCCCTCACACGCCTCGGGTGCGGTGGCTCGAATCGTGATCTCTCGCCCGGCCGATTCGCGAAGGGGCTCCGGGAGCTCCACCGACACGAAGAGCCGATCGACCATCCGGCTCGCGTCGACGGTCGCCCGCGCGAGCCGCGTTCCTTGCTCGTCGTGAAGAGCCAGGTGAACGTCGAGATCGTTCCGACGCGCATACGTACCGACACGGACGTCGACCCGCGTGAGACCGTCTCGCAAACAAGTGAACCGCTGCTCCACGTCGCCACCGGGTCCCAGTGCCCCGCCCGCCTCGGCGTCGAGCTGGTAGCGGTCGAACACCGCGTCCCCGGGCTCGACCGCGACGTGCGATCCCTCGCCGGCCTCGAGCATGACGGGCTCCGGGGGGTCCGACGAATTCCAACCGGCGCAGTCGAGCAGGTCGACCACGACGTCGACGACGTCGTCCACCTGCGCGTCGGCCGAATACGTCGTCTCCACGTCGCGGCGCGCGGCCTCGGCCAACGACGATCGCAAGGCGGCGTCGTCGACGAGTCGCGCCAACCCGTCGCGCCAGTCGGACTCGGAGCGACAGAGCAGCGCCGTGCGGCCCTCCCGACTCGCTCGCACGAACGCGGGCGCCGCGCTGGCGATCGTCGGCACGCCGACGGCCGCGGCCTCGATCCACTTCACCTCGCTCTTGCCGCGGTTGAACGCACGGTTCGTGTCGAGCGGAGCCAGGTTCACGTCGAGCGCCGCGAGTCGTTCGGGGAGCTCGTTCCACGCGACGAAGGGCCGACGGCGGACCCGCGCGGCGACGCGATCGAGCGCCCGGGGCAGCCGAACGGGGCCCCACAGGTCGAGGCGAGCCTCCGGAAAGCGCTCGAGGGTGTCGGCGATCGCCGGGGCGACGAGGTCCAGGTCCGCATCGTGGGTGTCGGTACCCGATGCGAAGCCGAGCCGCACTTCCCCGTTTCGCGCCTCTCGATGCGCGGCGAGCCGAGCCCGTCGCGAGAGCTCCGCGAGCTGCGCCGAGAGCCCATTGGGAATCAGATGGGAGGGTCGCCCTCCCTCGGCCGCGGCAGCGACCAGCTCCGGAGTGCTTCCGAGGAACGCGTCGGCCGCCGCGAGGCAACGCGCATGCCCCACCACGCTCTGGCGATATCCCTCGACGACCTCGGGGTCGCGATGCTCGAGGGCCGGAGCGTCGTCCAGGTCCTTCTCACGGAACACGAGGTCGTCGCTCGAGAAGACCACGGGCACTCCCGCCGACCGCGCCTGCCGGACCACGCGCGCGACGGTCGAGCCGAGCGGGGCCCGATAGAGCACGACCACGTCGGCCGCGCGCGCAGCCCGGAGAGCACGCACGTCCGAATGATACAGCACGTCGCCCTCGATCCCGGCACGCCGAAGACGCTCGACGACGTTCCAGACCCGATAGCGAAGCGGCGCGCCGTCCATACCCGTCAAGAATAGTACGCGACGGCCGGCGATGCGCCGACGCGCGGCCGGTGGCCGGGGACGCTCCGTCTCTCGAAGGACGGCCCGATACAGCGCCTCCGCCCCCGCCGCGTGCTCCGCCGGGGTTCGTACCGGGAGCGGCCGCGTGCGACCGAGACGGCGCAGGAGCGCGCGGTCGCCGGCGATGCGTTCGAGCGCTTCCGTCCATGCGCCGACGTCGCCCGCCGGCAGAACGAACCCGTTCTCCCCGTCCCGCACGACCAACTCGGGAGCGCCACAATCCGACGCCAGGACCGGCCGACCGCGAGCGAGCGCCTCGTGCGTCACGAGCGAGAACGACTCGCGCATGAGAGACGGTACGGCGACGACGTCGGCCGCGCCCATCACCTCGTCGATGCACGCCGACGGGAACCGATCGTGGCACCGGAGCCGGTCGCCGAGCGACTCGGCGACCGGAGCGACCTCCTCGGCCGACACCGCATACGCGTCCAGTACGAGGTCCACCTCGAGCGAGACCCCGGCCAACGCCTCGAGGAGAACCTCGAGCCCCTTCGCACGGTTCCCCGCCCCCCCGACGTAGACGAGCCTCGTCGGCCCGTCTCCCTCCCCCGGCTGCCGGCGCGGCGCGACCGCCGGGGGAGCAACGCCGTTCTCGTCGACCACGAGGGTCGACGCGTCGAAGCCGTTCTCGATCAGACTCGCGCGAAGGAACCCGGACGGCACGAGGATGCGCGACGCGGCAGTGAGAGCGGCGTCGAGCGTCGCGCGCCGCGCCGGGAAATCGAGACCCGACACGCCGGAGCAGCGCTCGGGGCGAACCCGAGCGGGGCAGATGGTCCCCGTCGGCGAGAGCCGGAAGAGGCACGGGCAGAGCCACCACCAGTCGTGCATCGTGACGACGACGGGCCGGCCCGCGGCCCGCGACGCGTGGAGGAGCCCCACACCGAGTCCCTGCAGGCTGTGGACGTGCACGACGTCCGGCCGCTGCTCGTCGAGGAACCGCCGGAAGGCCTCCGTCGCGACCGGATTCGAATACCCGTCGCGCTCCCACGGAGCGAGCGCGCCGCCCACGTTCACCCGGAACGTCGTCGATTCATCGACGCGTCCCCGCGCCACGGCCCCGAGAGGCTCCTCGCGGGTCGTGCGCCCACTGAAGATCGAGCACGAGTGGCCTCGGGCTCCGAGCTCCCGCGCCAGTCGTCGACACACGAGCGTCGCCCCGCCCTGGAACTCGGGCGGGTAGAGCGCACTCACCAACGCCACCCTCACGCCGTCTCACGGACCTCCATGCCCTCGGGGATGTAACAGAGGCCGGCCGGCCCTTCCCTTTTCACGGGGACCGGCCTCCGCCGACGACATGCCCGGAACTGGCCGGATTTGCGTCGATTCTGCAGGCGCCTACTATGACCGGGCTGGGCCGTGCGGCGATGGGGAGGAAGACGACGAAGCTCGGCGCGTGGGTGCGCCAGGAGTCCGCGACGGTCTGCGAGACCCGGGTCTTCGACGTCCTGCGTCAGCGGAGTCGGTCGCCTCGCACTGGCCAGCCTCACGACTTCTTCGTCCTCGAGACCGGCGACTGGGTGAACATCGTCCCGGTCACGGCCGACGACCAGGTCGTCCTGATTCGGCAGTTCCGCCACGGGATCGAGGACTTCACGCTGGAGATCCCCGGCGGCATGGTCGACGACACCGACGCGTCGCCGCTCGTCGCGGCCGGCCGCGAGATGCTCGAGGAGACCGGCTACGGCTCGGACGACATCGTCCCGCTCGGCTCCATCCATCCGAATCCGGCGATCCAGGCGAACCACTGCCATTCCTTCCTGGCGCGGAACGCCGAACGGCGCGCCGACCCGACCTTCGAGGGTACCGAGGAGACCGAAGTCGTCCTCGAGCCACTCACGCGCATCCCCGATCTCATCCGGGACGGGTCCATCACGCACGCACTGGTCGTGGTCGCCTTCCACTGGCTCGGATTGCGACCGGAGGCCTCTCCGTGACCGCCGCCCACCTGTCCCCGGCACCCGCCCCCGCGAAGGCTCCGTCGAGCCGGGACGTCCTCGATGCTCTCCCACTTCACCTGGCGACGGTCGACTCGCGAGGCGTCGTGGTCGAGACGAACCGCGCGTGGAGCGACTTCGGCCTCCCGGCCTCGGGCCAGCTCCTGTCCTCCGCATGGGAAGGGGACGGCGTCGAGGCGCTCGCTCGTTCGACGCTACGGCTCGGAGTGAGCGCGGTGCTCGCGGGCACGCGAGAGCGGTTCGAGATCGAGTACCCGCTCCGGCGAGCGGACGGAACGGTGTGGCTCGCCTTCGCGGCCCATCGGAAGAACGAAGGCGCCGTGGTCTCGCAGGACGACGTGACCGCCCGGCGAAGCGACGAGCCGTTCACGGAGGTCGAGGAGCGACTCGGCCGACGTGCATCCCTCGCGATCGAGAACGCCACCCTGCTCGACCAACTCGGCGAAGCGAGCCGCTTGAAGAGCGAGTTCGTGGCGACGGTCTCCCACGAGCTCCGGACACCCATCCAGGTCGTGCTCGGCTTCGCCGAGCTCGTCCTCGAGGGAGAGTTCGGAGAGCTGGGCGACGGACTGCGGGATGCGATGAAGCGCATCCTGTTCGGCGCGCGCTCGTTGCGGGAGCTGAGCGAAGCCACGCTGCAGCTCACGCGGCTCGACGAGGGAGGGGCGCCGATCGAGAGGACCGACGTCCGCCTCGCGGAGGTGTTCGAGGAAGCCGAGGCCGAGGTCCGCGCGACCCAACGCGGCGCGAGGATCCCGATCGAGCTGCGCCTCGCTCCCGGCCTCGAGACGGCACGCACCGACCGGGCCAAGCTCAAGCTCATCTTGAAGAACCTCCTCAGCAACGGAGTCAAGTTCACCGAGCACGGGCAGGTGACCGCGACCCTCCGCCGCACGAGCGACGATCTCGAGATCGTCGTCGAGGACACGGGGGTGGGAATCGACGAGGATGCCCTGCCCACGATCTTCGACGCCTTCCGGCAAGCGGACGGCTCGCCGACGCGGCGCTACGGCGGCGTCGGCCTCGGCCTTCATCTCGTCCGACGCACCGTCGAGCGCCTCGGTGGCACCATCCGCGTCGAGCGCGCCCCGGCGGGCGGCGCCCGATTCGAGATCACCCTCCCCATCGGCGATCTCGTCGAGTAAGCAAGATCTCCATGACGGAGATCAAAGAGACCCTTCTGCGGACGGCGAAGGAGATGCTTCGCACCGGCCTCGTCGAGGGAACCGCGGGGAACCTCTCGGCCCGACTGCCCGATGGAAACGTCGTCATGACCCCGTCGACGCTCGACTACGAGGAGATGGAGGTCGAAGACCTCGTCGTCGTGGACCTCGACGGGAACGTCGTCGAAGGCGAGCGGTCTCCCACGACCGAGAAGGCACTGCACCTCGCATGCCTTCGCGCGCACGACGACATCCGGGGCGTCATCCACTCCCACGCGATGTTCGCGACGATGTTCGCGGTGACGCGCCAGCCGATCCCGTGCGTCATCGAGGAGTTCGACGTCTTCGTCGGCGGCGAGGTCCCCGTCGCCGGATACGAGCTCACCGGCAGCGACGAGCTCGGCGACGAGGTCGCGAAGTGGGTCGAAGACCGCGGGGCCGTGCTCATGGCGAACCATGGGCTCCTGACGGTGGGCAAGAACATCGAGAGCGCGATGAAGGTCGCGCATCTCGTCGAGCGAACGGCCAAGATCATCTGGGGCGCGCGCCTGCTGGGCGACCTGGTGCCCCTCCCCGAGTCCACCCTCGAGCGCTTCGCGCCGATCTACAAGCTACTTCGATCCAGTTGATCCTTCGACCAGCCGCTCGAAGTCGGCGAGCGCCGCGCGAAGGCGATCGAACACGGGTCCACGCCCGTCCCGGGTGAGCACACCCACGACCTTCCGATAGAACCAGAGCTGCTTCTCGGGCCCCGCACTGAAGTGCGTCCAGACCTCGTCGCCGAGCCGACGGTGGTCCTCCACCAACTCGCGCAGATTGTGGAGCTTGTCGCAGGCAGCGAGGAGACGGACGGAGCGGTCGGCGCCCTCGAGATGCGCGATGTACCGATCCTTGCGCACCTGCCACGGCTCCTTCTTCGATCCATCGCTCGTATCGGTGAGGCTGTCGCTGAGCGAGACCACCAGATAGGCCACGCGCTCTCCGAATCGCCTCTCGATCTCCGCACGGGTCCGCTCGCCCCCCTGATCCTCGACCGCATCGTGGAGCACCGCCGCGATCGCCTCGTCCTCGTCCGCGCCTCCATCGATCGCGAGGCTCGCGACGCCGAGCAGGTGCGCGATGTACGGCGTACTCTTCGCCTTGCGCGTCTGGCTCGCGTGGAGCCGTGCCGCGTAGGCGAGGGCCTCCGCGAATCGATCGCCGAGCCGCGGCGCCTCCGGCGAATCGCTCACGCGAACCTCTCGCGGATCCAATCGGCGACGAGGGTCATCGCCTCGGGGCGGTGCCCCTCGAGGTAGTGCGGTGCACCCTTCAGCTCGTGGTACGTCACGTCGTCGCTTCCCGCCTGATCGCGCGCTTCGCGGGCCTGGCGAAGCCGGATCTCGGTGTCCGCGGTCGGGTGCAAGAGCAATACCGGGCACTTCACCTCCGGCATCGTCGAGGCGAGCCTCGCGGGCGACGAGAGCCCGGACCACGTCGACAGCCATCCGTAGGGGGTCATGACGCGCGACAGACCGAACCGCCCGAAGTAGTTGGCCTCGAACGGATCCGGGAAGGCGAACAGCGACCCGCGCGGGCGGTCGTCCGGATCGATCGTGAGATCCAGATAGGCCGGGTCCGCGAGGGTACGATAGATCGTCAGGTAGGGCGTATGAAGCCCGCGCCGGCGAGCTTCGCGCCACGCGTCGCTCCCCTTCTCGAGATCGCGCGCTCGGCTCCGCGCGTCGTCGGCATCCGCGATCGCTCGTCGGGCGATCGCGTCGATTCGGCCGATGCGCTCTCGCTGCGCCGCGCGATAGGTCTCGAGCCAACCGCGGTCGTACGTCGATGGCTCGGGCCACGGCCTCCAGCCGTTGCGTGGGTCGTACATGTCGAGCTGGGGGACGACCGAGTGGGGATCCGATTCGTCGGCGACGGAGGGGTCGATGACCTGCTCCATGAACACGCCTTCCCCCGGATGTGCGGCAACCCCGATCCAGGCGTCGCCACAGCCGGTCTCCGCCTGCGCGAGCGCCATGAGAGATCCGCCGCCGCTGTTTCCGAAGAGAACCACGTGCTCGGCGCCGCGACGACGCATCTCCCGCGCCGCGGTCTCGACGTCGACGACGCACTTCTCGTGAAGGCAATCCGCGTCGTTGTTCAGATATCGCGTCGAGAACCCGAGCACGGCATACCCTGCGGCCGCGAGCAGCGGACACGCGTAGTGCACGGAGAAATCGCCCCGCGGATGCGCCAGAATGACGGCCGTCTTCGGGCGCTTGCCCGAAGGCGTCCAGAGCACCCCGCGCACGAGCGCGCCGTCGGGAGTGAGGAGGCGGATCGCCTCCGTGGCGAGATCGACGTCCGGAGCGTCTTCTGGAAGGGGCCAGAAGCTCATCCCGAGAGGTCGCGTCGTTCCGACGAGGTCCGTCATCCGGGCACTGTAGCACCCGCCCGGTGCGGCCGGCGATCCGCCGCGCGGGACGTGTGATCAACGAGTGAACCCGGTGGCACGGAGCGGTCCTTCCGGTTTAGATGGGTGGGATGAGCGACCATCCGGAATCACCCCGCTCGCAAGCGCTCCTCGCAGCCGGGGCCGCGCTCGGCCTGCTCCTCGCCGTGGCCGGCATCGTTCGCTCCGGGCCGCGGTTCGACTCGGACGTCCCCCCCGGCGCCGCGGCCGTGATCAACGGCGCCATCATCGAGAACGAGGCCTTCGAGCGCGCCGTCGGCCTCCTCGCGGCCGACAGCAAGAACCCGATCGGAGAGGAAGAGCGGTCGCACGTGCTCGACCGCATGATCGAGGAAGAGCTCCTGGTCCAGCGCGCGCGCGAGCTCGGCGTCGACCAACACGATCGGCGCGTCCGCTCGCTGCTCGTCTCGTCGATGATCGATTCCATCGTCGCGGACGCTCAGCCCGAAGAGCCCTCCCGAGGCGACGTCGAGGCGTTCTTCGAGGAGAACGGCGGCTACTTCGCGCGCACCGGCCGCCTTCACGTCCGCCCGCTCCGGTTCGCGAAGCGCGACGGGGAAACCGATGAGGATGCGCGAGCCCGGGCGACGACGGCGTCCGAGCGACTTCGGGCGGGCGAAGACCCGACCGTCGTCGAACGCGAGCTCGCCGACGCTTGGATCGTCCCGGTCCCGAACGGACTCCTCCCCGCGACGAAGCTCCGCGAGTACATCGGCCCCACACCGACCCGCCACGCCCTCACCCTCGACGTCGGCCAGGTGGGCGAGCCCGTGAAGGGCGGCCGCACCTGGTACGTCGTGCGCATGATCGACCGGGAGCCCGGGCAAACGCCGCCCCTCGAGGAGGTCGAGGAGGAAGTCCGCGCCGAGATGCTCCGCCGCGCCGGGGACGACGCGCTGCGGTCGTACCTGAACCGGCTCCGCGACGATGCCGACGTGCAGGTTCGATCCGGCGCGACCGCGGCTCACGCGGAGAGACCGTGAGCCGCGCCCGAAAGGCTCTCTGCGGCACGTGCCTCGTCCTTCTCGCCGCCCTCGCTCTTCCCGCGCTCGCGCTCGCACACACGAAGAGCACCTCGTACTCCCGCTTCCGCATGACCGACGACGGCGCGAGCGTGCAGGTGCGCATGCCGCTCCTCGAGCTGACCCGCTTCCCCCCCGAGCACGACTGGATCGACTATCTGCCGAGGCACCTGACCCTCGACGCAGGGGACGCCCTCTGCACGCCGTCCGACGTCGTTCGGGTGCAGGAGACCGCGCCGGGATGGGCACTCTTCCGATGGGAGGTCACGTGCCCGAGCGCCGAGCCACGGACGATCGAGAGCCGGATCTTCGAGAACGTGCTCGCCGCCCATCTCCACTTCGCACGCGTGAGCGACCCCGACGAGGGTGTTCTCGAGCGCGTCCTCGTTCCGACCGAGCCGCGCTGGTCGCTCGCACCGGGCGACGAGGAGTCCGCCGGAACGTCCTTCGGCGGGTACGTGCTGCTCGGCATCGAGCACATCCTCGCCGGCTGGGATCACCTGGCCTTCGTGGCGGCCCTGCTCCTCCTGTCCCATTCCCTCCGCGAGGTGGCGACGCTCGTGACGTCCTTCACCATCGCCCACAGCATCACCCTGGCGCTCGCGGTCCTCGGGGTGCTCCGTCCGGAGGCCACGGCCGTCGAGATCCTGATCGGGTTCTCGATCGCCCTCGTCGCAGCCGAGAACGGGTGGATCCTCGGGGGCAAGGACCGCACGATCCCGGTCGCCTTCACGGCGGCCCTGCTCCTCTCGGCCGCGCTCGCGCTGGCGGGGAGCGGCGTTCTGTCCGCGATCGCGTGGCTCGGCCTCGCCGTGTTCTCGCTGTGTCACTTCGGGCTCCTCCAGCGCACGGGCGGGAGCGGCGGAGCTCTTCGGGCCGTCGTCGCCTTTGCGTTCGGCCTGGTGCACGGGTTCGGATTCGCCGGGATCCTGATGGAGATCCAGCTACCCGCGAGTCGGCTCGTTCCCGCTCTCCTGGGCTTCAACGTCGGCGTCGAGCTCGGACAGCTCGCGGTCGTCGTGCTCCTGTGGCCTCTCCTCCGGGCGCTCGCTCGCGCCGGGGATGGCCGGTGGTATCTGCGGGTGGCGGAAACGGGTTCCGCCGCGATCCTGGGACTCGGTCTCTACTGGGTCGTGCTACGCAATTGGGGGTGAGCGCGATGGAGGTCCACCTCGTCGACGGCACGTACGAGCTGTTCCGACACTACTTCGCCCTTCCCTCGCACCGGGACGCCGATGGCAACGAGCGGGGTGCGGTGCGCGGTGTCGTCGGCTCGATCGTGAACATGCTCGAGAACGGAGCCACGCACGTCGGGGTCGCGACCGACCACGTCGTCGAGTCCTTCCGAAACGACATGTGGGGCGGATACAAGACCGGCGAGGGAATGGAACCGGAGCTCCTCGACCAGTTCCACCCCCTCGAGAACCTGCTGGGGGCGCTCGGCGTCGCCGTGTGGCCCATGGTCGAGTTCGAGGCGGACGACGGCCTCGCGTCGGCGGCCGCGGTGGCGAGCGCCGACGCGAACGTCGAACGCGTCTTCATCTGCACTCCGGACAAGGACCTCGCCCAGTGTGTCGAGGGCGACCGCGTCGTCCAGCTCGACCGCCGGAAGAACGTGGTGAGCGACGAGCGGGGCGTCCTCGAGAAGTTCGGCGTGCCGCCCTCGTCGATCACCGACTATCTCGCCCTGGTCGGCGACACCGCCGACGGCTTTCCCGGCCTCCCGGGCTGGGGCGCCAAGTCCACGGCGGCCGTGCTCTCCCGGTACGGCCACCTGGAGGACATTCCCGACGACGTCGAGGAATGGGCGGTCAAGCCTCGCGGCGCCGCGCGCCTGGCCGCGGCGCTCGCCGAGGGTCGCGAGGACGCGTTGCTCTTCAAGAGGCTCGCCACCCTTCGCCTGGACGCACCGGTCGGCCGCTCCCCGGAGGATTGGCGCTGGCTGGGGCCGAGCGGGCACTTCGCACCGATGTGCGAACACCTCGGCGCGAACAACCTCGCCCGTCGCGCGGAGCGCGTGGCGAAGGATCGCGGGCTCTAGCCCAGCCCGCGCGCGAGCAGCGGCATCGCCGCGCGCGGACGAAGCGTCACGCGCTTCGCGGTCCGAGGCAACGGAGCGACCGTGAACGAGAATCGCAAGGGGCCGCTCAGTGCGATCGGCGCCCCCGGGGAGCGGAGCGGTTTGCCGTGCGGGGCTCGCTCCGGCGTACCGTGAGGGTCATCCCCGACGCTCCGACGACCTCGACATCGGTCTCCGGGGGCAGGACCTCGCCCGGGCCTTCCGCGCGCGCCTTCCAGAGCTCTCCGCGAACCCGCACCGACCCGACCGGATCGATCGACGCCCGGACGACGCCCTTCGCCCCGACGAGATCGGCCGCCCCCGTGCGCACGTCGGTCTCGTAGCTCTTGCGCAGCAGCGGCCACATCGCGAAATCCTTCGCGATCCATCCGCCGAAGACCGCGACACCGATCCATGGCTCGAGTCCCGACCTCGGCCAGAGCCCGTACAGGACGGCTCCGGCGAGAACCCAACCGGGCACCTGGAAGAGAACGTACCGAACGATCGGCGATCGCATCGGCCGGAAGCTCACGGCGCGCGAGCGTGCGCGCAACGCTCCTCGCGACGGACGAGCGTACCGCTGCGCGCCAGGTGGGCGAAGATCTCTCGCGCCGCCAGATCCTGGCCCCGCTCGTTGATGTGGCCCTCGCCGTTGTAGAACAACGGCTCCGCGTCGGACTCGGACGCCGCACGAAACGGCTCGGTGAGGAAGACGGCGTCGACGCCGAGCCCTTCCGCCATCCGACCGATTCGACGCCGGGGGTGGGCGGGATCGCGCGACGACTCGCTCCGGGGATCACCAAACCTCGTCCGCCAGATCTCCGGGTCGACTCCCTCGGCGGCCGGGACGTAGAGCAGCAGGAAGTGGCCGTCGTCCGCCTCGACCCGGTTCCGGAGGTCGTCGATGAGCGCCCTCGTGAGCCGCCAGGCGTGCCGTAGATCCGGACTGTCGTCGGTCCGATACGTCTGGCCACCGCCGCCGCCGCGAACGTTCAACCCCTCGTCGTCCAGCATCCGGTGCAGAACGCGATTCACGCGCTCCTTCTGCCACACGTAGAACCGGCTGTTCCGATTCAGCCAGGACGAGCCGCTCGCGCGAGCGGTCGAGAACGGTTTCTGGAAGAGCCGGCCCTCGTCGTCCAGGTCCATGTAGATCCGTGAGGCCCAGCTGAGACGGTTCGAGTTGTCGATGAGATCGTTCCCCTCGAAGTAGGCCAGCACGACGACGTCCGGCGCGAACCGGGAGACGATCTCGCGGTACAGCACGAGCTCCTGGGCCGTGCTCGAGCCCGATACACCGAAGTTCAAGACCTCCCATCGCACGTCCGAACGCGACGAACGAAGCCGTTCCTCGAGCCGACCGACCAGGGTGTCTTCCTCGTGGGTGGCAATGGCCGCGATCTGCGAGTCGCCCAGAACCGCGACCCGACAGGTCCCGGCCGGCTTCCGACGCGGACGACTCGGCCCGCGGAACCCCTCGTCGTTGAACCGGAGACGCACTCGTCGCTCGCTCTCGGGCACGTAGATCTCGACGTCCACGTCGCGGGCATAGCGGTATCCGATCCTCGGGTCGCGCCGACCGAGCGGCGCGTGCACGTCGGAGAGGAGTCGCGTCAGCCCCTCGGCGAGGAGTAGGGTGAGACCGAGTGCCACGAAGAGCACGAAGAGGCGCGTGGGGAGGCTCTTCATGGCGAGCAGTCCGCCCGGGGCCGTCGCGGACCGCGCACCTCAGGCGAAGTCCGACTCGCTCGCCTTGGCCATCACTTCGAGGAAGGAGGCCGGGAACTGGCTCACGAATCCGTTCACGTCCCAGTAGTCGCTCCACTTCGCGATCTTGCCGCCCTTCATCTCGTGCATCGTCGCGAACTTGTTCACGGCCTTCTCGCCGGTCTCGAACGTCCACGTCTCCGTGTGATCCAGGAAGACCACGTCGCCCTCGCAAGCGATGTGATGGATCTCGTGGTGGTGGTCGGAGAGGTGGTCGAACGCGATCCGGAGCCGCTTCACGACGTTCTTCGGGCCGTGGGCGCCCGGGTCCTCGGTGGGGACGTCCTCGTAGAAGACGTCGGGCGCGAGGCACGCCTCGAGGCCCTCCCAATCCATCGCCGAAAGTGCGGCCCACATCGTCTCGACGGTCTTGCGGTTCTCTTGAATCGACATTTCTCCTCCGGATTTCGGGCGGTCGTGGCGTCCGGGCCAGATTTGCAAGCTCCGAGCCCGATCACCATCCTAATCGTTCATGTCGACGAAATCCGAGGCGAATCTGGAACACTGGCGCGAGCTCGCCACGAAGGAGCGCAAAGGGAAGGATCCGGACGAGCTGGTCTGGAAGACCCCCGAAGGGATCGACGTCAAGCCGCTCTACACGAAGGCCGACGTCGAGAACCTCGATTTCATCGACGGGATCCCCGGCGACTATCCGTTCGTCCGCGGGCCCCGCGCCACGATGTACACCGAGCGCCCGTGGACGATTCGCCAGTACGCCGGCTTCTCGACGGCCGAGGAATCGAATGCCTTCTACCGGGCCAACCTGGCCGCGGGGCAGATGGGCTTGTCGGTCGCCTTCGACCTCGCGACCCACCGCGGCTACGACTCGGACCACCCCCGGGTCGTCGGCGACGTCGGCAAGGCCGGCGTGGCGATCGACTCGGTAGAGGACATGAAGGTCCTCTTCGACGGCGTGCCGCTCGACAAGATGTCCGTCTCCATGACGATGAACGGCGCGGTCCTGCCGGTGCTCGCGAGCTTCATCGTCGCGGGCGAGGAGCAGGGTGTCCCCCGCGCGGAGCTGACCGGGACCATCCAGAACGACATCCTGAAGGAGTTCATGGTCCGCAACACCTACATCTACCCGCCGACGCCCTCGATGCGCATCGTCGCCGACATCATCGAGTACACGTCGAAGGAGATGCCGAAGTTCAACTCGATCTCGATCTCCGGCTACCACATGCAGGAAGCGGGAGCGACGTGCGACCTCGAGCTCGCGTTCACGATCGCCGACGGACTCGACTACGTCCGCGCCGCGCTCTCCAAGGGGCTCGACGTCGACCAGTTCGCGGGACGTCTCTCGTTCTTCTTCGCCATCGGAATGAACTTCTACATGGAGGTGGCGAAGCTCCGCGCGGCTCGTCTCCTCTGGGCGACGCTCATGAAGAAGCATTTCGACCCGAAGAGCCCGCGCTCGCTCATGCTGCGCACGCACTGCCAGACGTCGGGCGCGAGCCTGACCGAGCAAGACCCCTTCAACAACATCATGCGCACCACGATCGAGGCGATGGCGTCGGTCATGGGCGGGACCCAGAGCCTCCACACGAACTCCTTCGACGAAGCACTCGCCCTCCCGACCGACGAATCGGCGCGCGTCGCGCGCAACACGCAGCTCATGCTGCAGCTCGAGACCGGCATCCCGAAGGTCGTCGATCCGTGGGGCGGGTCGTACTTCATGGAATCGCTCACCCATCAGCTCGCGGCCAAGGCCCTCGGCATCATCGACGAGGTCGAGGAGATGGGGGGCATGACGAAGGCGATCGAGGCCGGCATGCCGAAGCTGCGCATCGAGGAGACCTCGGCGCAGCGTCAGGCCCGCATCGACCGCGGCGAAGACATCGTGATCGGCGTGAACAAGTTCCAGCGCGACGACGAGCCCGAGCTCGATCTCCGCGAGATCGACAACACGGCGGTCCGCGAGTCGCAGGTCGCCGCGCTGCAGCGCATCCGCGCATCCCGCGACCAGGCCAAGTGCGACGCCGCCCTCGACGCGCTCACCCGGTGTGCGCAGACGGGCGAGGGCAACCTGCTCGATCTCGCGGTCGAGGCGGCCCGTTGTCGTGCCACGGTGGGCGAGATCTCCTACGCACTCGAAAAGGAGTGGGGTCGCTACCAGGCCGAGATCAAGTCCATCTCGGGTGTCTACGGCGCCGCCTTCGAGGAGGACGACGACTGGAAGGCCATGCAGGGCGAGATCCAGCGCTTCGTCGACGAGCAGGGCCGCCGACCGCGCATGCTCGTCGCCAAGGTCGGCCAGGACGGCCACGACCGCGGCGCCAAGGTGATCGCGACGGCATTCGCCGATCTCGGGTTCGACGTCGACGTCGGCACGCTCTTCCAGACGCCGGAGGAGATCGCGCGTCAGGCGATCGAGAACGACGTACACGTGATCGGCGTGTCCACGCAGTCGGGGGGCCACAAGACTCTCGTCCCACAGCTCGTCCAGGAGCTGGCGAAGGCGGGCGCCGGCGACATCCTCGTCACCGTCGGCGGCATCATTCCGCCGAAGGACTACCCCTACCTCGAAGAGTCGGGCGTCAAGGCGATCTTCGGCCCGGGCACGAAGATCCCGCTGGCCGCGCGCAAGGTGCTGGACCTGATCGGCATCGTCTCGAGCGGCGACAACCCGGCCAATGCCTCCGCTGGCTGATTCCAACCGGGAAAGCGCCGCAGCAAAGCTCGCTCAGGGCGTCCGTGAGGGGAACCGGCGCGCGATGGCGAAGGCCATCACGCTCGTGGAGAGCACGCGCGCCGATCACCAGCGGCAGGCGCAGACCCTTCTCGAGCACCTTCTGCCCGCGACCGGCAGCGCGGCGCGCGTCGGCATCACGGGCGTGCCCGGCGTGGGGAAGAGCACCTTCATCGAGGCGTTCGGCCTCTATCTGATCGAGCAGGGGAAGAAGGTCGCGGTCCTCGCCGTCGACCCGTCCAGCGCGCGCTCCGGCGGAAGCATCCTGGGCGACAAGACCCGCATGGCCCGCCTCTCGGCCGAAGCGGATGCGTTCATCCGTCCGAGCCCCTCCGCGGGCTCCCTCGGCGGCGTCGCACAGCGGACGCGCGAGGCGATGCTGGTGTGCGAGGCCGCGGGGTACGACGTCGTACTCGTCGAAACCGTCGGCGTCGGCCAGTCCGAGGTGACGGTCGCGTCGATGGTCGACTTCTTCCTCGTGCTGATGCTCCCCGGTGCGGGCGACGAGCTCCAAGGAATCAAGAAGGGCATTCTCGAGCTCGCCGACGCCCTCGCGGTCAACAAGGCCGACGGCGACAACGTCCGCCTCGCGACCCGCGCGATCGCCGAGTACCGCAGCGCGCTTCGCCTCTTTCGCCACGGAAGCGCGAATTGGAGCCCGCCCGTCGTCGCGACGAGCGCCCTCGAGCAGCAGGGCATGGACGACGTCTGGAAGATCATCCTCGATCACCGCGCGAAGCTCGAGGCCTCGGGCGAGCTGGCGGAGAAGCGCCGCCGCCAGCAACAGGCGTGGCTGTGGAGCATGATCGAGGAAGGTCTCCGCCAACACTTCCTCGCGCGCCGCGACGTCCAACGGCTCCTGCCGGAGATGGAAGCGGCCGTCGGACGAGCGACCCTCACGCCCACGGAGGCTGCGCGCCGCCTTCTCGCGGTGCTCGGCGGCGAACAGGAGTAGGTTGATGACGACTTCACTGGTGAATCTCGACGGTCGTGCCGGCCTTCGCCGCGGCGACCGCGTCGTGGACGTCCAGACCGCGAGCGACGGCCAGCTCCCCTCGGATCCGATGGCGGTCGTCCGCCGCTGGAACGACTTCCGCACGTGGGCCACCGGCCTGTCGGACGACGCGACGGCCGAGGCGGTGGACGAGGCGCGGCTCGGACCGCCCGTACCGCTGCCGCAGAAGGTCTTCGGGGTCGGACTGAACTACACCGACCACGCCGAGGAGGCCGGACTCGAGCTCCCGAAGGAGCCGCTCATCTTCACGAAGTTCCCGAGCTGCCTCGTGGGCCCGCGCGCGGACGTCGTCCTCACCTCGGATCGCGTCGACTACGAGGTCGAGTTGGTGGTGGTCATCGGAGAAGGCGGGCGAGACATCGCCGAGGCCGACGCTCTCTCCCGCATCGCCGGCTACTGCGTCGGCCAGGACATCTCGGACCGCCGCATGCAGTTCGCGGGGAAGCCTCCCCAGTTCTCGATGGGGAAATCGGTCGACACCTTCGGCCCGATCGGACCCGGCATCGTTCCGATCGACGAGGTCGCGCACCCCAACGACCTGGCGATCTCGTGCGACGTCTCGGGCGAAACCAGACAGGATGCGCGGACGAGCCTCATGGTGTTCTCGGTGCCGGAGCTCGTCCGCTGGCTGTCGCGGTACTGCACGCTCGCGCCCGGCGATCTCATCTTCACCGGAACGCCGGCCGGCGTCGGATCGGTCCGTGACCCGCGCCGCTACCTCGCACCGGACGACGTGATCACGAGCACCATCGAAGGCGTCGGGACGATCGTGAACCGCTGCGTCGCCGGCGCGGGTTGAGGCACCCGACGGGAACACGAGCCCCGCGATCCTGGATTCGCGGGAAGGCCACCCCGGCCCCCGACACCACGTGCGCCGCCCGGAAGCCGATCGCCGCCCTCACGGAATCTCGCGCGCCGGCAGGCAAATGGTCGAGACCCTCTTGGTATCCACCTGGAGTGAGCCGAACTGATCGGCCGTGTGCACCAGGTCTTCGATTCTCTCGTGTCGCGGCTCGCCGGGTCCGCGTCGCGCGCGGTAGCACGTGAGCACGGCGCCGGCTTCGATGATCCCCTCGCCGCTCACGTCGGCGGCAAAGCAGAGGCGCTTCGGCGCGAAGATCTGATACGAACGGTCTTCGAACTCGTCGGCCGCGGAAACGAGCGCCGAACCGAACTTCGGAAAGCCCTTGGACTGGGCCGTCGTGTAGCACTTGTAGTGCGGAGACGCGCCGGGAGCGGGTGGCGTCGCGGGGCCTCCCAGCTCGAGGTCCGCCGCCGCGAAGAGCGCCGCGGGTTTCTTCGTGTCCAGCCAATGCGTTCCGAGCGCATCCTCCACGACGACGCGACGCTTGCGATGTTTGGCTTGCCCCGGGGATGCCTTGATCTTGTACGAGACCTGCCTCTCCTCGCCATCCGCGACCTCGACGGACTCGACGTCGGCGGGAACGCAAAGCTCGGAAGTCTTCCTCAGATCGAAGGTGCCCGACTCGATGGCGTCCGCGAGCTCGATCCCCGGAACCGGTTCGAACTTCGGCCCATCCATCGATCTCTTGGTCACGTAGCAGACGAACGGCTGCGGGCAGCC
>JAUIFY010000405.1 GCA_030430245.1 bacterium
CTTGTCGCCATCCTTGAACGGGCCGAGGTTCACGCCCTCGGTGTAGATCTGATGGCGCAGGTCGACGTCGTCCCACGTCAGTCCGCGTGAGGCGGTCGCGGTCGGGTAGCTGCTCTGGTTCGACTGGAACCAGCCGAGCGCGGCGTCTCCCTCGTACACGGTCGTCCCATTCGGGTAGCGGTAGGCGTCGAGTCGCTCCCGATCGTCGTCGGTCAGGTGGCGGCCGAGGTCGATGTGGAAGTTCACGAACCGGTCGTCGAAGATCAGGACCGGGCCGTCGTAGATCATCACGCCGGAGATGTTCCAGTGGGGATCGGGGTAGCCCTGACCGATCTCGTCGCCGCCTCCCACGCGACCGGCCGGGCCCGGCGTGCGATCGATGCAGCCGACGAACCCTCCGGTGCCTGCGACGGGTGTTCCGGGATAGGGGCACGGACCGAAGCGGTCGACGTTGTTTTCGCTGAGGCCGACGACCACAGTGTCCTCGATGAGCGCCCACACGCCGGGCGCGTTGCCGTCGAGTCCGCCCGAGCTCACGAGCGTCACGTTCTCGCGGTTCGTCGCGAGGCGCGCGTGCTTCACCACGAACCAGACGGGGCGCATCCAGATTCCCCGGAAGCGGTTGCGCGTCGCGGTGAGCCCCTCGAAGCGTCCGATGATCGGCCGGCCCTCGAATGTCGCGTTCTCGTGCGGGAAGAGCTGCTCGGAGCGGACCGAGTACTCGGGCTCGTTATAGAGACCCGCGTAGCAGCCGTGCACGCGGTTGTTCCGGAACTCCCCGATGGGCTCGAACTTGAGCGTCTCGAGCCCGCCGCCCTGGGGCGGGACGTACCAGTAGCCGCGTCCGACGCCCTGGCAGCCGGCGATCGAGTTCCCGACGAGCTCCGTTCCCGGGTGGATGATCCAGAAGCCGCTCGCGGGCTCGGTGTAGAGCTGGCCCGCGGCGCACGGGACCTCGCTCGCGTAGGTCAGGCCGCCGTCCGGGCTCGTGGTCCAGCACGAGCCGTGGGTGGGGTTCGATTGCGCGTCGGTGTTCGGGACGCGGAGTCCGTCGTAGCCGATGAAGTCGGGCGAGGCGGGGTCGTTCGTCAGATGGTCGCCGGGCCACCAGTACGTGTCGATCAGCGCGCGGCGCTTCGCGTCGTCGGCCGCGTTCACGTCGAAGTTGTTGCTCATCGCGCCCATGCCGAGGTTTCGCTCGAACCGGATCCCGGTCTCGGTGCCGATCTCCTGGTAGAAGATGTGGCCGACGATCCGGGCGCACACGGTGTTGGTGACGGTGAGGTCGTTCGTGTCATGCACGGTGACGCACTTGTTGAAGCTGTGGTGCACGCTGTTCGCGTTCACGAGCGGCGCGTTCGCGACGCTCTCGGCCATGTGGAAGTGGATCGGGTAGCTTCCGAGCTGATCCTTTCCGAACTTCTCGAGCTCGACGCCCTGCACCGAGACTTCGGCGAAGCCCTTCACGAAGCGGAGCTCGCCACCCCAGTGACGGCTCCCCGCGTCTCCCGCCGGCGAGGTCGACGTGAGCTTCAGGTTGCGGCTCAGGAGCGCGACCTCGGCGCGTTCGTCGACGCCGTAGTTCGTCTCGGGGCCGGCCTCGAAGTTCGCGGCCGACGGAACCCCCGGGTCGTCGCTGCCGAAGTGATAGAAGCGCAGCCTCTGCTCGAGGAGGACGCGGCTCCCTTCGGGGTGGGGCGTGATGCCCTTGATCTGCACCATCTCGGTCTCGAAGGGGCTGAAGCTCGTGGTCGCGACGGCGATCCAGTCCCCGGCGCGCCACGGGCTCGGCCCCGCTTGCACGTCGTCGGCCAGCCACAGCGTCGTCGCGCCTCCGTTCGGGACGGGCGCCTTCACGCCGCGGGCGGCCGAGTACGTCTCGGGGCCCGAGGGCTGGCGGAGGTGCGTCCAGGTGACGCCCTGGGGCGGCACGCCCTTCGCGCCGAAGAGTCGAAGCGAGCCGCCCGTCCGCACCTCGATCCCCTTGTGGCGCCCCGGGCACTCTTCCGGGCTCGGGCAGGGCCGGGCGCCGGTGAAGGTGATCGTCGCGGTGGCCGTGGGATCGGTCGTGCCGATCGGGCACGTCGCGTTGCCCATCTCCAGTGTGCCGCTCACCTCGACTCCGGTCGTCTCGAGCGCGACGCCGTCGAGCGCGGCGACCGTCGCGTCGGCCAGGACGAGCGAGCCATCGGGCTCGATCGTCACGCGCCCGAGCGCGCCCCCCGACGACGACGTGAACGAGCGGTCGACGTAGACCCGCTCGCAGCCGGGGGCGCTTCCGCCGATCGTCACGTCTTCGCCCGGCCCGCCGACGCAGTCGGACAGCGGAACCGCGTCGGGTGGCGCGCACGTGGCGCCGGCGAGGCGGACGCTCGCGGCGAGGGCGAGCGCGACGAGGACGGGGAGCGAGCAAACGGTGCGCGACTGCATGAGGAACCTCTCTGTATACGGAATCTCGACCCGCGCGGGGCGGGTCGCCACCGAGAACTCTCGGCTGCTTCGTGCCTCCCGTTAAGCGGACCGGGGCGGCACGTGCTCCGAGAGTGGCCCTGCCGGCGGTACCGAGCACCCGCCTTTCGCTCCGGGAGGCTCGTATGGGACGCAGTTCAATTGGCGGGGCGCCCGCTCGGCGGACCGAGCGGCGGTTGGGGCTGAAGCGGCTGTTCCCGCGAGGCGAAATGCGCCAGAATTCGAGGTCATGAACGCCCGATTCGCGTGGATCTCGACCGCCCTTCTCACGCTCGGTCTGCTCGGGGGGGCGAGCCTGCCCGCCGCGGCGCAGCGGATCGCGATTCCGCGACCCGTCGTGCGGAACACCGCGCCGAACGACCTACCCGGGCTCCGCGCGATCCGGGGCGTGGGCGGCGACCGCTCCGAGCGACCCGACGTGGGCGACCCGAGCCGCGTCGGACACCCGTTCTTCTCGAGTCCGCACTCCGAGCCGATCGCCTTGTCGAACGACGGCGCACTCGCGTACGTCGCGAACACGCCCGCGGACACGCTCGACGTGATCGACACCGCGACCGCCCGGGTGGTGGAGCGCATCGACGTGGGCATCGACCCGTTCACCGTCGCGGTGCGGCCCGACGGCCGGGAGGTCTGGGTCGCGAACCACGTCTCGGACTCGGTGAGCGTCGTCGACGCGGACCCGAGCAGCCCGACGTACCACCAGGTGATTGGCACCGTTTCGGCCTACGACACGACGACGCGCTCGACGCGCTTCGACGAGCCCGTCGGCATCGCGTTCGCGAGCGACGCGAAGGCCTACGTCGCGCTCTCGTCCGAGAATCAGATCGCCGTCGTCGACGTCGCCTCGCGCAGCGTCACGAAGCGGCTCGAGATCGGCGCGCAGGATCCCCGGGCCATCACGGTCCGCGGCGGGCGCCTCTACGTCACGGCGTTCGAGTCCGGGAATCAGACGGAGCTCGCGGGTTGCCTCGGCGAGGACGCGATCGACGGCGACCAGTGCACGTTCGATCTGCTCACCCACGTGGTGATCAACAACAACGTCCTCTCGCTGTTCTACGACGCCGACATCGTGCGCGACCCGAGCGTGCCCGATCGCGACCTCTTCGTCTTCGATACGACCGACGAGTCGGTCGTCGACACGGTCCCGTCGATCGGCACGCTCCTCTACGGGATCGCGGTGGATTCCGAAGGCCGGGTCTACATCGCCCAGACCGAGGCGCGGAACGACGCCAACGGTCGGGCCGGCACCCTGAAGCACGAGCTCGTCGACCTCGAGAATCGGGCGTTCCTGAATCAGATCGGCACCGTCGACTGCACCGCGGATCGATGCGGGATGCCGTCGGTCATCGCTCGCACCCCGTCAGGTCGATCTCGACGCTCGGAACGACCAGTTCCGGATCCAGCACCGCGTGGGTC
>JAUIFY010000082.1 GCA_030430245.1 bacterium
TTCACAACGTGCAGCCCGAAGATCCCTCGGGGCACGTCCCGCCGTATCACCTCGTCAACGCACGCTTGTCCTACGACTTCCTCGGCGATCGCGCGCAGGTCGCCCTCTGGGGCCGGAACCTCGCGAGCGCCGAGTACTTCAATACGAGCGGCGGGACGACCGGGACGTTCGGCTACTCGACCCAGTATTTCGGCCCGCCGCGCGCGTTTGGCGGCGAGCTCAGCTACCGCTTCTCGGCCGGCTAGACGCTCGACGCCCCACGCGCAAGGATCGATTCGGAGGATGACCGAGCTCTTCGCAGCGCTTCAGGATCCCGCCTACCGACACGTGTTGTCGAACCACCTGCCGGTGACGGGCCTCTTCGTCGCCTGGCTCGTCCTCCTCGTCGGCGTCGTGTCCCGGCAGCGGCCGACGGTGGTTCTCGGGCTCGCGCTGGTGGGCGTGATGGCCGGTTCGGCGGTCGTCGTGATGCCGGCCGGCGAGGACGCGTACCCGACCGTCTACGAGGCACTCGACGGCGCGAGCAAGGAGCGACTCGACGCGCACGCCGATCTCGCGGCGAAATGGGGGCTCACGCTCTACCTCGCCGCCGGCCTCGCGGTGCTCGCGCTCGCGGCGGCCGTCACGAACCGTCGATTCGCCGGAGCCGCGTCGTGGGCAGCCCTGATCTCGGCGCTCGGGAGTCTCGTCGCCGCCGTGTGGATCGCCGATGCCGGTGGCAAGATCCGGCACCCCGAGTTCCGCAACGCGCATGCCGGCGCGGGGGCAGGGGAGGACGCCGTCGGCGGTCCCGTGGCGATGCGTCGGCTGAGCGCGGAGCAATATCGCCGCGCGATCGCCGACGCGTTCGGCGACGACGTCGAGGTGGTCGGACGGTTCGAGCCGGAGGCGAGGCGAGATGGGCTTCTCGCCGTCGGGAGCGCGCAGATGACCATCACCCCGTCGGGCCTCGAGCAGTACGAGGCGATGGCCACGAGCATCGCCGGTCAGCTCGTCGCGCCGGCCCGCCGGGATCGTCTCCCGTGCCGGCCGCTGTCCGCCGACGGCGCGGATGCAGCCTGCACCGAAGAATTCGTCCGTTCGGCCGGGGCGCGTCTGTTTCGCCGGGAGCTCACCACCGACGAGATCCGTTCCCGCGTCGAGGCGGCGAGCGCGGCGGCTGCGTCGGCGGGCGATTTCTACGTCGGTCTCGAGCTCGCCGCGACGACGCTTCTCGCGGCTCCGGAGTTCCTCTTTCGCATCGAGCGGGTCGAGCCCGACCCCGCGCGCGCCGACCGGCTGCGCCTCAGCCCCGACACGGTCGCCTCGCGCTTGAGCTACCTCGTGTGGAACGCGGCGCCCGACGACGAGCTTCGCGAAGCGGCGGACCGGGGTGGGCTGCTGGGGCCCGACGAGCTGGCTCGGCAGGTGGATCGACTGCTCGCGTCGCCGCGGGCGGAGGACGGCGTGCGGGCCTTCTTCGCCGACGTCCTGCGCTTCGACGAGATCGACATGATGAGCAAGGACATCGGGCGCTATCCGATCTACAGCTCGCGAGTGGCGCTGGATGCGCGCGAGCAGTCGCTCAAGGTCATCGTGGATCATCTGGTCACGCGGAACGAGGACTACCGTGATCTCTTCACGACCCGGCGCTCGTTCGTCACCCGACGGCTCGGCCCGCTCTATGGGGTCCCGGTGCGCGCCGCGGACGGGTGGGAGGAGATCGAGTTCCCCGAAGGGCACGTGCGCGCGGGGCTCCTCACCCACGCGAGTCTCAACATGCTTCATGCGCATCCGGGGCGCAGCTCGCCCACGTTGCGTGGTCAATTCCTGCGGGAGTCGATCCTGTGCCAGACCGTGCCGCCGGCGCCGGCCGACGTCGAGTTCGCGCTCTTCAACGACGACCAGAATCCGGAGCACAAGACCGCGCGCGACCGCCTGGAGGTCCACTCATCGGCCGGGAGCTGCAGGAGCTGTCACCAGTTGACCGATCCGATCGGCCTCGGACTGGAGCACTTCGACGGCATCGGGAAGTTCCGCACGACCGAGAACGGTGCGCCGATCGACGCGAGTGGTGATCTCGACGGGGACACCTTCCGGAACGCGTCCGAGCTGGGTCGAGCGTTCCGGAACCATCCCCGTCTGGCGCCGTGTCTCGTCGAGAACCTCTACCGCTACGCGGTAGGTCGGGAGATCGCGGAGACCGAGCGGGGCCTGACGAGGCGCCTCGTCGAGGACTTCCGCGCCGCGGGCTACCGCGTGCCGGCACTTCTGCGAGCGATCGCGCTGAGCGAGGCCTTTCGGACGGCTCCTCTGTCGTCCGCCGTCGAGCCCGTGGTAGAAGAAGACGCGAGGTCGACTCGGGCGATGGGCCGGATGAAGCGATCGGAGGACGACGACGCATGAGCTCGCCTACGACGAGAAGGCGCTTTCTCCGCGGTGCGCTGGCCGGCGCGGCCGTGACGGTCGGAGTTCCCTTGCTCGAGATCTTCCTGAACGACCACGGCGACGCGCTGGCCTCCGGGGGCCCACTGCCGCTGCGCTTCGGTACGTGGTTCTGGGGTTGCGGCATGAATCCGTCGCGTTGGGATCCCGAGACCGAGGGGGTCGACTGGGCGATGACGCCCGAGCTCGAGCCGATCGCCCCGGTCCGCGAGCACGTGAGCGTGATCAGCGGTACCAGCGCACTGCTGAACGGCGAGACGAATCACGTCCACTACACGGGCATCATGACCACGCTCACGGGCGAGGCGCCGACCCAATCGAAGCTCACCCCTCTGCCAACCGTAGACGTTCTCATCGCCGATCACATCGGCAACGCGACGCGCTTCAAGTCGCTCGAGATGGCGGCCACCGCTCGCCCCAAGGACAGCTACAGCCAGCGAAACGCGAGTCTGCTGAACCCGAGCGAGATCTCGCCGCTCGCCCTCTATCATCGGGTCTTCGGGCCGGGCTTCGCCGATCCCAACGCGGCCGACTGGGCGCCGGATCCGCGGATCCTGGTGCGTCAGAGCGCGCTGTCGATCGTTCGTGACGACCGCAAGCGGCTGGAGGCCGACCTCGGCAGGGCCGACCGTGCGCGTCTCGACGAGTACTTCACGTCGCTGCGCCAGCTCGAGCGACAGCTCGAGATCCAGCTCACCAAGCCGCCTCCGCTCGAGGCCTGCTCGGTGCCCGACGCTCCCGAGGAGCTTTCTGCGAGTCTCGAAGTCGGGAACGTGGTCGAGAGTCACCGGCTCTTCGCGAAGCTGCTGGCCCTCGCCCTCGCCTGCGACCAGACGCGCGTCTTCAACATGGTTTTCTCCAACCGCGCATCGAGTCTTCACAAGCCGGGCAGCACCGACACCCATCACACGTTGACGCACGAAGAGTCGCGCGATCCCGAGCTCGGGTATCAGAAGGAGGCGACCGAGTTCGTGCTGATCTCGATGGAGGCGTTCAAGACGTTCGTCGAGACGCTCGCGTCCGTGCCGGAAGGCGCGGGAACTCTGCTCGACCACTGCGTCGTTCTCGCTCACTCGGAGAGCTCGGACGCGAACACGCACAGCGTGACCGGGCTCCCGATCATGCTCGCCGGGCGGGGGGGAGGTCGGCTTCGACCCGGGGTGCACGTGCGCGCCGTCGGCGATTCGTCGTCGCGAGCGAGTCTGACCGTTCAACAGGCGATGGGAATGCGCGTCGCGCGCTTCGGGACGAAGCAGAACGAGACGTCCCGACCCGTCTCGGAGGTGCTGGCATGAAGACGACCATCTCGATCGCGATCTCGGGTCTGGCTGCGCTCGCGCTCCTCGCGTGCGAATCGAAGACCGATCCGGGCGGAGGCGAGCTCGCGGCTCCGGCGGAACGGGCCGCTTCGGCGCCCGAATCGGTGGACGAGGCGGACGCGCCCGCGCCGGCTCCGGTCGCGGCTGCACCCGAGGCTCGCGGCTTCGTCGTCTCCACCTGGTACGACGACCTGCCGGAGGTGGATCCTTCGGGTTGCCCGGACGGCATGAACCTCACCGAGTCCCAATACTACGAGGTCGACATGGAGGCCTTCCGCAAGGCCATCAAGGAGACCAGCTACAAGGACGCGCAGGAGAAGTTCTTTCCGCCCGACGCGTGCCGTGACCCCACCGCCCAGAAGGATCCCGGCTTCAAGACCTTCGACGGCGCCGCCGAGGTCGTCGGCCTCGACCTCGACGGTGTCGACTCGAAGCGGGACGACGGAAGCGCGTGTGCTCACGACGACTTCACGAGCCCCGACGGCACGACTGGCATCGACGCACAGCACTGGCGTCTCATGGGCTGTACGAAGGGCTACCAGCCCGACGGGCAGATCGACCGGCTGTATCGCAGCGGAAACATGATCAAGGAGGGCTTCCCGATCCTGATCGAGCTGAGCGGCGTGGATGACACGCAGAACGACGACGAGGTCGAGATGCGCATCTACTCCAGCGAGGATTCGGTCACGCTCGACGCCTCGGGTGAGGTCATGCGAGACCTGAGCCTCAAGGTCCACCCCGAGCGGAAGTACTGGAGCGACGCGGCGAAGGGGCGTATCGAGAACGGAGTTCTCACGACGGACCCGATCGACGTGCGGTTGCGCTTCAAGCAGCAGGTGATCGACGGCGAGTTCTACTACCGCGACGTCCAGGTGCGCGCCGACATGCGATCCGACGGAACGATCGACGGGATCCTCGGCTTCTATTGGGACGCGGACAACTTCTACACGACGAACAACGATCACTACATCGGCGAGAATCACACGGGTCGGGTGGCCGCAGAGACCCGAGGCTACATGTGTGCGGGCATCTACCACGCGATCCAGCGGATGGCGGACGGACATCCGGACCCCGAGACCGGCAGGTGCACGTCGATCTCCGCCGCGATGCACTTCTCCGGAACGCCGGCCTTCCTGATCAAGGACGAGAGCGCCTGACCCACGCGCGCGGAGGCGCCGGATCGTCGTTCGCCTCCCGCGCGGCCCCGACCCGAACGTGACCCTGCGAAACAGCCCGGCGAGAGCCTCGTCGTCCATGCGGAGATCCGACGCGACCCCCCTTCTGCCGCTGCGGTTCTGGGAAGAGCCGGAGTGCACGTCGATCGGTCGATTGCCGGCCCGCAGCCCGCTCGTTCCCTTTCCCGACGAGGCGTCGGCGCGGGCGGGAGACGCGCTTGCCTCGCCGTGGTTCCGATGTCTCGACGGCCGCTGGCGTTTCGCGCTGGTGGATCGGCCCGAGGCCGCGCCCCGGGACTTCGCGTCTCCGCGGCCCGTGGACCGCGCGTGGGCACGGGTCGACGTGCCGGGGAATTGGACGCGTCAGGGATTCGACCGACCGCACTACATCAACGTGATCATGCCGTTCGCCACCGAGCCGCCGCGGGTTCCCGCGAGCAACCCGACGGGGTTGTACCGAAGATCGTTCCGGGTGCCCGCGGCGTGGCGTCGGCGCCGCACCGTTCTCCACTTCGGAGGAGCGGAGAGTGCGCTGGCCGTGTGGCTCAATGGGCGGTTCGTCGGACTCCACAAGGACTCCCGGCTTCCGGCCGAGTTCGATGTGACGGCACACCTCGAGCCGGGCGCGAACGTGTTGGCGGCCATGGTCGTCCGTTGGTCCGACGGGAGCTGGCTCGAGGATCAGGACCACTGGTGGATGGCGGGGCTCCATCGGAGCGTCTTTCTCTACTCGACCGATCGAACGTGGATCGCCGATGCCAAGCTCGACACGAGCTGGGGCGACGGGGGCGGGACCCTCGATGCCGCGATCGACGTCGGCTTCTCCGGTGCTCCCGAGCGAGGTTGGCGGGTGGAGGCCGCGGTCGAAGATGCGCAGGGGGAGCGCCTCGCGCGTTGTGGCGGGGAGGTGCCCGTGTTCCGACGCGGGGCCCCGCTCGACGAGCTTCTCGCGGGAATGTCCTTCCACGGTGCGACGGCCAGGCTCCACGCCGCTCTGCCGGCCGTCGAGCCGTGGTCGGCGGAACGTCCGGCGCTCTACCGAGTGCTGATCTCGCTCGTGGACCCGGAGGGGCGGGTGCGCGAGGTCGGTTCGCAGAGGATCGGCTTCCGTTCGGTGGAAGTGCGCGATCGCGCCCTCCTGGTGAATGGCCGAGCGGTGCCGATCCGGGGCGTGAACCGCCATGACCACGACGCCGACCGCGGGAAGGCCGTGACCCGCGAATCGATGCGCCGGGACGTCGAGTTGATGAAGCAGTTCAACATCAACGCGGTGCGCACGGCGCACTATCCGAACGATCCCTACTTTCTCGATCTCTGCGACGCGTATGGCCTCTACGTGATCGACGAGGCGAACGTCGAGAGTCACGCGCGTCAGAGCAGCCTCTGTCACGACGTGCGATATCACCCGGCCATCGTGGATCGCTGTCGGCGCATGGTGCTGCGCGACGAGAATCACCCCTCGGTGATTGGCTGGTCGCTCGGGAACGAGTCCGGCTATGGGGCGGGGCACGCCGCGGCGGCGGCGTGGATCCGCGCCCGGGATCCGGGGCGCTTTCTCCACTACGAGGGCGGCGGAGTGATGCACCACTGGCTCGACGCGCCGGAGCGCGTGAGCCGGCTCGAGACGGACGTCATCTGTCCGATGTATCCCGCGATCGAGGACATCGTCCGGTGGGCCGAGACCACGAGCGAGGACCGCCCGCTCCTCCTTTGCGAGTATTCGCACGCCATGGGGAACAGCAACGGCAGCCTCGCGGACTACTGGGCGGCGATCGACGCGCACCACGGCCTGCAGGGCGGCTTCGTGTGGGATTGGATCGATCAAGGATTGCGGACGCGTACGGAGGAGGGCACGGAGTACTTCGGTTTCGGTGGCGCGTTCGGCGACGAGCCCAACGACGCGAACTTCTGCATCAACGGGTTGCTCGGCCCCGACCGTCGACCCCATCCGGCTCTCTGGGAGCTGAAGAAGATCGGCGAGCCGGTCTCGGTGCGCGCGATCGACCCCGAGCGTGGGGTCTTCGTCGTCAAGAACGAGCGCGACTTCCAGTCGCTGGCGGACCTTGCCGCGACCTTCGCGGTGGACGTGGATGGCGACGTCGTGCAGCGAGGCCGTCTTTCCCTGCCTTCCGTTGCGGCGGGCGAAGAGGCGGAGATCCGGCTGCGGCTTCGGGGCCGGACCATCGCGTTCGAGAAGGAATGCCGACTCACGATCCGGTTCCTCACGAAGAAGAAGACGGCCTGGGCGCCGCGGGGGTTCGAGGTGGCCTGGGCGCAATTCGTGCTTCCGACGGCTCTCCGAGCGGCGGGCGAGAGGACGCGGGCACGGACGGTTTCCTTGCGCACGGCGCACGGACGGAGCGAGGTCTCCGTGGGGCGGACGACGTATCGGGTCGACCGCGCGACGGGGCGGGTGCACGTCGCCGTCGATGGCGTCGAGATCGTGCGTCGTGGCGCCGACCCGTCGCTTTGGCGCGCGCCGACCGACAACGACGGTCCGAAGCAGGGGTGGATGAGCGAGGTCGCCGGCGTTCGTCGGCGATGGCTCGCGTGGGGGCTGGACGACCTGACGACGGAGGTCGCTCCCGTGCGAAGCCGCCGGCTTCGCGACGGCTCGGTGCGCTTCGTGATCGAGCGGGTCCTGCGAGGTCGGGGGCGCGCCCGCGTGCGTCACACCCAGACGGTCACGGTCGACGGTCGCGGAAGTGCGCGCTTCGACGAAGAGATCCGGATTCCGCGCGCGTTCGACGACCTTCCTCGTGTGGGCGTGAGTCTCGTCCTCGACCCCGACGCGACGAATCTCGAGTGGTTCGGTCGTGGCCCGCAGGAGAGCTACGCCGACCGGCACGTCGGAGCCCCCTTCGGTCGATGGTCGATGCGAGTCGCCGACACATACGTCCCCTACGTCGTGCCCCAGGAGCACGGGAGTCACGTCGATACGCGCTGGTTCTCGCTCACGACGGACGCCGGCACGGGACTTCGCTTCGGCGCGGAGCGGCCGTTCTCCTTCTCGGCCTCGCACTTCTCCGTCGAAGACCTCACGGCCGCGCGGAACACGGCCGAGCTCGAGCGTCGGCGGGAGGTGTTCGTCCACGTCGACTTGGCCCAACGCGGTCTGGGGACCGGCGCGTGCGGTCCCGACACCCTGCCGCCGTACCGCATCGGGGCCGGCACCCACCGCTGGACGTGGTGGTTGCGCCCGGCCAGTCGCTGATCCCTACCGCGACGAGTCGCCTCGGTTCGGGAGCTCCCGGCCGCCTTGGCCCGTCCCCGGGCGTCGTGGGTGCCGCGACCTCGCGTGCCTTCCGGGGTCGCAACGCGGCGGCGCCATCGACCCGGAATCGCGTGTCCTCGTGACGACGGTAGACTAGACCGAACGCGCGGCGTTGGTCATGCGATCGTAGCCGAGTCCTTCGGCACGATCGGCCACATCAGAGGCGAGATGCCGTGCGCGCGTTTCGTCTCCGCGGCGCGCGAGGAGTCCGGCCAGCTCGACTCTGCACTGGAGGAGCGGCATCAGCGCTCCGGCCTCTTCGTGGGAACGAGTCGCTTCTTCGTAGAACTCGATCGCCTGGTCGGTGCGGTCGCGGGTGCTCGCGAGACGGGCGCGGCCGAGGAGGACGGATCCGAGGCACACGCTCGCTTGTCCGACGCTGACCCACCGGTCCGAGTGCGGCTCGAGAAGTCGGTCGAGATCGTCCGCGCTGCTCGCATCTCCGAGCCACCAGCACATGTGCACGAGGCCCATCATCGCGGCCAGCCAGGTGCCGTGTCCGCGGGGCGGCACGGTGTCGCGGAAGCGATCGGCGGCGAGCTTCGCGTAGATCGCCCGACAGCCGTCGACGTCGCCCCGGGCCTGGCACACGTAGGCTCGCAGCCAGTCCCAGCGAAGCTCGTCGACCTGGCTGGTGAACGTCTCGATCAACGACGCGACCTCGTCGATTCGATCCTGCTCGAACCGGAGGTAGTACATCGTGGCTGCGTTGCTCATGATCGCCGTCGTCGGATTGACTGGACTGCCGATCTCGAATGCCTCCTGCGCGAGTCGTTCGGCATCCTCGAATCGACACTCGACCAGCGCGAGCATCGCGCGGAAGTTCTTGGTCGACGCCCGGAACATCGGTGAGCCCACCTGCGCGGCGAGGCTCTCGTGTCGGTCCACGTCTTCGCGCACGGTCCTCAGGTCGCCCGTCTCGGCGGCAGCGACGATGCGCCAGCCAAGGCCATCGAGCTGCATTCGCAGCTCGCCGATCGCGGCCGCGAGCTCGATCTGCTCGGTCGCGAGCCCGCGCCGCTCTCGATGCCGATCCGGCCACCATAGAGCCGGTTGCGCGGCACTGAGCACCTGCAATCGAACGAGCGGCTCGTCGGCCCTCCGGGCGAGGTCGAGTGCCTCCTGGCAGAGGTCGTGGCGACGCTTCAGGTCATCGCTGCCGACGAGTGCGCCGGCGAGCTTGGAAAGGACGCGTGCGCGCAACGCGGGAGGCACGGAGCCGTCGGTGCTCGCTGCGACGGCCTCGTTCAGGAGGTCGATGACCGGCGCGTCCGTGTAGGTCCAGGATCCGGGCATCTGAGCCGCCGCTCGCAGCAGGAGGTCTTGCCGATCGAGTTCGCGCGCGGATGCGACGGCATCGAAGAAGATCTCCCGTGCGCGCGGTCCGTCCCCTGCCTCGAAAACGAACCGTCCGAGGAGGATCTGCAGGTCGAAACGCCTCTCGACGTTCTCCGGAGTGAACTCGACCGAGAGTTCGAGCGCCTTGTCGATCGCCTGGGCCGCTTCTCGGTGGGCGAAGCGGCCCTCGTCCGCGGCGGCGGCGTCTCGCAGGTACGCGATCGCCTTCTCGGCGCACTCCGCCGAGCCGGTGGAGGCGAAGTGTCTCGCCAGGGCCAGACGATGCCTTGCGTCCCCGCCCGCTACGGCCTCGAGTGCATGGGCGATGCGCTCGTGCGTTCGTGCGCGTCGGAGTCGGCCAAGCGACTCGTAGAGTGTTTCGGCGATCAGGGCGTGGGCGAAGCGGCATGCGCCGCTCACTCTCTCGGGCTCGGCGAGGAGCCCCGCTCGAGTGGCCTCGTCGAGGATCTGTGCGAGCTCCGGCATCGGGAGGTCGGCCACCGCGGCGAGGAGGCCGACGTCGAATCGATGGCCGATGACGGAGGCGACGGACAATACGGATCGAGCCTGGTCCGATAGGCGCCCGAGTCGCCCGAGGACGGCGTCGCGAACTCGCTCGGGCACGGCGGCGACCGCCCGCTCCTCCTCGTTGGCCGGCTCGAGCTGCATGCTCAGCTCCTGAAGAAAGAACGGGTTGCCGCCACCCGCCGTGACCACGCGCCCGACGAGATCCTCGCTTGCCCGCTCGAGCAGGGCGACGACGAGCCGAGAAGCGTCGTCGCTCTCCAGCGCCTGGAGGCGGACGGCGTCGCCGTGGCCGCTGCGGGAGAGGAACTGAAGGAGCCGGGCCAGGGGCGACCCGGGGGAGGCTGCGTCCTCGTCGTAGGTGCCGAGAACGAGCAGGCGGGCGTCGGCGAGCTCCCGGACGACGTGCCGGAGGAGGAGCACGGTGCTGGAGTCCGCATGGTGCAGGTCGTCCATCACCACGACGAGGGGCGCCTCGCGGGCGATCGCATCGAGCCACGCCGTGATGCTCTCGAACAGGCAAAGGCGAGCCTCGTCCTCGTCGAGGAACTCCGGCCCCTGGGGGAGGTCCCGAAACCGATCGCGCAACGTCGGTACGATCTGGGCGATGTCGACCGCGAATGGCGCCGTCGTCTTCGCGAGCACGGCGTCGTCGGCGGTCGCCAGGAAGCCGCGTACGACCTGTGCCCATGGCCAGAGGGGTAGCGGCGCGCCCGGTTCGCAGCGCCCCACGAGGACGCGTGCCCCGCGGCGCGCGGCCGCCGTGGCGGCTTCGCGTGCGAGCCGCGTCTTGCCGATCCCCGGCTCGCCGGTGAGCAAGGTGATCTGCGTCGACCCGCCGCAGACGATGTCGAACGTCGAAGCGATCTCGTCCATCTCGTGGGTGCGCCCGACCAGGACGCCGTCCGACCGCCCGCTGCGAAGCGTCGCCAGTGTCGCTTCGGTGTCGCCCGGGGAAGTCTCCGGCGTCTCGTTTCGGAGGTCGGACTCGCGGTCGCTTCGATACCGGACGGCGCCGACGAAGCGGTAGCCCGTGCCGTGGGCGGTGCGGATCCAGGCCTGCGCCTTGCCGTCGTCGCCGAGCGCGCGGCGCGCCGCCTTGATCGCCGACGTGAGAGCGTACTCGCTCACGATCTCGTCCGGCCAGAGGCGGTCGAGAAGCTCGCGCTTCGTGAGAACGCGCTCCCGCTCGTCGATCAGAAGGCAGAGGAGATCGAAGACCTGCGCCCGGATCGCGACGAGGCCGCCCTTTCGTCGCAACTCGCGTCGAGGCCGGTCGAGTTCGAACTCCCCGAAGACTTGCACCCGCCCCCGAGGATCTCAGGAGCGCCGAGCGTGGGCAACTCGCGTCAGTTGGCCGGTCAGGCCGCGCTCTCGGGCGAGCGTTTCCGCCTCGTTCAGCAGTCTCTCGGCCTCGGATCGATCTCCCTCTCCTCCGCGGGCCCGCCGCGCGCGTGCGTACTCGATTCGGGTGGAAATTGCCGGCACACGGGCCGCGTCTACGTCGTGTGCCGCGAGAGCGCGATCCAGATGCGCGAAACACTCTTCCCATCTCTCGAGTACGCGGCACAGGATCCCGAGCGGAAGGCGGATTTGGCCGGCGCACGCGCTGGCGAGCCCTTGGACCGCCCAGTGATCGGCATAGGGCGCAAGCTCGGCATGAAGGAACTCGGCTCGGTCGCGGTCTTCGAGATAGCCGCACACCTCGCTCGCTGCGAAGAGGGCCGGGAGACGGGCGTTGTAGGAGAGATCGAGCGGGAGGCAGGCGAACTGGTTGGCCGCCACCTGCTCGAACGTCTCCCGTGCCCGGTCGGGCTGGTTCGTCCACTCGTAGAAGGAGGCGAGCTGCCAGGACCAGACCGAGACCTCGCCACCGAGGAACGCCTCGATCGTCTCGGCCATCTCGGCCGCGCGCCCCTCTTCGGCGCGGATGCGGAAGATCTGGCTGCTGAAGATCAGCTGTGCGGTCATCGCGTTCAACGGAGTTCCCACTTCGAGGGCTTCGAGGGCGTGTTGCTCCGCCTCGACCAGTCGACCCGCCAGTAGGGCGCGGCTGGCCGAGACGAAGGCGCCCATGAATCGCAGAACCGGCCATCGCGAGACGTCTTGCAGACCGAGAAGCGCTCGGTGCCAGCGATCGACCGCTGCGAGGTCGCCGGCTTGAAGATGGTTCGTGATGCACCACGCCATTGCGGTGCTGTTCATCTCCAGATCGTCGTCGACCGAGCCGAGATCCTGGAGCTCGGAGGACATCGCGGTGCGCGTCTCGAGGGCGTCGTCGTGGCAAAGCGCGTAGCAGCCGTCTTCGAGGACCTCGCAGAGGAGCCGTCGGTTCCCGCTGTCACGTGCCATCATGAGCGCCTCGTCGAGAAGCTCCTCGCGACGGGGTCGCGTCCCCGGAACCAGCGCCAGGGAAGAGCCCAGGCTGCTGCGGATACGGGCGCGCAGATCCACGGGGGCGCCGGACGGGAGCTCTGCGAGGGCCTGTTCGTGCATGGAGACGATCTTCTCGTCGGCTTGGGTCCAGCGGAGTGCGAGGCCGATGGCGGCGCGCGCGAGCAGCTCCGGAGACCGCGCTTCGAGAGCGAGGCGCGCGGCCTCGCGATAGGCCCTCCGCGTCGCATCGCCTCGGCCGGTCTTCGCCGACACCGAGCCCAGCTCGGCGAGGAGATCGCCCCGACGAAGCGGATCGGGCGGATCGATCGCGGCCTCGGCTTCGAGCGCGCGAGCGAAGCACGCGACGGCATCGTCGAAGGCGAGGTGCGCGTCGGCCTGCCGTCCCGCACGCGCGACGTAGTCGACGGCGCGCTCCGGCTTCCCGAGTGGCGTGGCTTCGAAGAAGTGGTGGGCGAGCTCGGGGAGCCGCTCGCCGTCGCCGGGCGCGAGTCGCTCGAGGGCGAGACCTGCTCGTTCGTGGAGTGTGGCGCGAGTGAGAGGTCCCGCATCCGCGAGCAACGCCTCGCGGACCAGGGCATGGGAGAATCGGTATTGATCGACGCCGGAACCGGATTCCTCTACCAGTCCGCGATCGGTCGCTTCCTCGAGTGCGTCGAGCACCGTCGCGGGAGGCCGTGTGCACACCGATTCGAGTAGCCCGGCGCGGAACTCGGTGCCGAGGACCGCGGCGGCCGTGAGGACCTCGCGAGCGTCGTCGGAAGCGCGACCGATGCGGTGATGCACGGCCTCCCGCACCTCGTGGGAGATCCCGACCTCGGCGAGTGTCGCCGCCCGGATCTCGTCCGGTGCGTCACTCGAGGCGGTCGACGACATCAGGTGGTGCAGCGTCTCTTCGAGGAAGAACGGATTGCCATGCGTGAGCTCGTAGAGATCCGAGGCAACGCCGTCGGCGAGCCCGCGCTCCGACCGCGCGTCGAGCAGAGCCTCGGCTTCGTCGAGCGCGAGGCCGTCGACGTGAAGTGGCAGGAGGCCGGGGAAGCGGTCCGCGGAGGCGATCAGCTCCGCTGCCGCATGCTTTGCATCGGGCTCCGAGGTGCGTGCCGTCGCGAGGACCAGCAGTGGCGCACGCGGAACCTCGGCGAGAACGTTGCGCAGAAGGAGCACGGTCGAGCTGTCCGCCCATTGCAGGTCGTCGAGGAGAACGACCGCCGGCACGCGTGTCGCGAGTCTGAAGAGGAAGGAGGTCATGCTGTCGAACAATCGGAGGCGGGCGGCTTCGGCGTCGACCGCTCGCGCGGCTGCCGGAGCGACCAGCTGCCGCGCGGCTGGCACGATGCGGGCGATCTCGGGGCCTCCAGCGCCGAGAAGATCACGAGCCTCGTCGGTGGGCAGGCCCGCGAGAGCCGCTCGTACGACCTGGACCCACGGCCAGAACACCGGAGGGGTCTCCTCGTCGCAGCGCCCGGCATGAACGACGAAGCCGCGCTCTTCGGCTCGCGCGGCGGCTTCGACGGCGAGGCGCGTCTTCCCGATGCCGGGCTCGCCGATCAGAAGAAGCGCGCGCGTTTCGCCGTCCAGCGCGCGCTGGATCTCGGCGTCGATGCGATCCAGCTCCTCGGCGCGACCGATGAACGGACCGGTGCGTTTCGGTGCGACGACGCTCCGCCACACGCGCCGCGACGTACGACCGGAGTCGGAGCGCTCGTCCGCACGGTCGGATGAGGTCGCGGAGGTCGGCGACGTGATCGCTTCCTTCGACGACTCGACGGGGGCCACGAAGCGAAAGCCTCGTCCATGGAGCGTCTTGATGACCCGCTGGGTCTTGCCGGTGTCGCCAACCGCCTTTCGGACCGAGCGGATCGAGAAGGCGAGCGCCGATTCGGTGACCGTCTCTCCGGGCCAGACCTCCGCGAGGAGCTCCTGACGGGCGACGACTCGGTCTCGCTCTCGGAGGAGGACGGCCAGGACGTCGAACGCTCTCGGCTGAAGGGGGACGGGCCGGCCCTGCCTGCGGAGCTCTCGCCGAGGCTCGTCGAACTCGAACTCACCGAAACGCAGGGCCATCGCTCGTCGCGACGATGCCCGAGGGTCCACCTCCAGGCAAATGGCCCGTCGGTGCGAGGAGTACCGCACCGAAGGCCGGATCCGGAGTCGGCGAATCCGGAAAAGATCAGATGTGTCGAGGGTTTGCGCTGCTCCCGAATTGCTCCCGAGATGCTCATGAACTCGCCCGGACTCGGGCGTCCGGACGCGCTTGACTGCGAACCATCCAACGCGGCGCCCGGTCGGGTGTCCCAACGACCAAGGAGAAACTGACGATGAAGACCCTCCGAGTCCCCAAGACGACGATCCTCGCGATGCTCGCTGCTCTGGCCCTCGGCCAGGGGGCGCACGGATTCACGCCCGAGCCAGGGTTGCAGCTCGATCTGCAGAAGGCGCCGGGTCGCTTTCAGGTCCTCGAGGAGTTCGACGACGAGGCCGTTCTCGACACGCGCACGGGCCTGATCTGGGAGCGGACGCCCTCCGAGGACACGTACTACTGGTACATCGCCGTAGACTTCTGCATGACACGCCAGAGCGGTGGTCACTACGGCTGGCGTCTCCCGACGGTCGAGGAGCTCTCCTCGCTCCTCGACACGAACAACTACAACCGTCTTCCGTGGAACCACCCCTTCGACGTCGACACCGGCGTGAAGTACTGGACCCAGACCGGCGTACCCGACTACGCCGTCCTGGCCTACGCGGTCGAGTTCAAGGGCTACATGCCGATCGAATCGGCCCACAAGAACGATCAGCTCGGCCGCTGGTGTGTGCGCTCGCCGTACGCGGGCTCGCAGTTCTACGCGGCGGCCAAGTAGGAGAGACGATTTCGCGGCCGGGTCCCGTACGGGAGGGAGCGGGGCCCGGTGCGTCGATTCGAGCATCGGTCGGCCTGGCTAAGGTCTCGCCGTGTGGTCGCCGATACCACCCGAGATGCTCCACTCCAGGCGACCTGCGTCTTGGGTCCTCGTGGCCGTGCTCGCGTTCTGCGTCTCCGCACCGTCCTCGGCCGGGGCGGGCTACGAGCCCGATGGGTGCCTGAGCACGGAGGAGGTCGAGTTCGCCGAGTTGGTGAACGAATACCGCAGCGATCATGGTCGCAAGCGGCTTCCGCTCTCTCGCGCGCTCACGAACGTTGCTCAGTGGCACACCGTCGATGCCGCGTACGCGCAAGACGTCTCGGGACAGTGGGGAAGCGATCCGGACTGCAACCTTCACTCCTGGTACGGCGTTCCCGGCACGAAGTTCGGACGGTGCTGCTACACGCCCGACCACGCGCGGGCGCAATGCATGTGGGAGAAGCCGGCGGAGCTCTCCGGGGGGCGCTACGCGGCGGCGGGCTTCGAGAACGCTGCCTACGGCTACTCGTCCCCTCGGGCCGCGCTCGAGGCGTTCAAGACGAGTCCGGCGCACGAGGACGTCATTCTCAACCGCAACGCCTGGGCGGGTCTCCCGTTCGAGGCGATGGGGGTCGGCGTCGACCCCGTCCACAAGACGTACTTTCTCTGGTTCGGGCAGGAAGCGGATCCGGCCAGTGCTCCGCGGAGCTGCTCTGCGCTCCCGTGTCCCGCCCGCCCGGCGCGTTCCTGCCGATCGGCGTTCGACGAAGCCTCGTTGTCGATCGACGAGACGGTGCGCGGGAACGAGAGGATGGTCGCCAAGTGGTTGGGTGGGCCGTCGATTCGCGGCGATCACTACGGCAATCCCCGCAAGCGCGGTGGAAGCGAGTACGCGATTTGCGTGTACGATGACCGCGACCAGCTGGCCGCCGAGTACCGGGTCGCGGCCGCGGGAGAGCGGTGCTCGGGGGCGTCGTGCTGGAAGCGTCTCGGCAAGACCCCGAAGGATCCGGCGCACAAGGGATACAGCTACCTCGATCGTCGTTCCCGGCGCGACGGAATCCGCTACCTGCGGTTGAAGGCCGGGGCGGCCGGAAGCTCGCGCGCGGTGGTGCGCGGCGTGAACAACGCGAGACTCGGGCGGCGGGATCTTCCGACGGGAGTGGCGAGCGCGCTTCGGGGATCGAAGCGTGCCACGATGCAGCTGCACGTGAGCGACGAGCCGCTGTGTCTGTCGGCGCGGCTGAGCCACGTCGACGCGTCGAGCAGCAAGCGCTTCCGCGCGCACGAGTAGCGCGCGCTCTCGATCCGCGAGAGTCAGGGCACGCAGCGAGCGACGCTCGCGAAGAGGCGGCCCTCCGCGTCGAGACAGGCGTACGACGTCGAGCCCGTCGCGAGACGCTCGGAGGTGATCGAGCCGTTCGGGCCCACGCGGAATCCCGGCGTCGCGATGGCGGGCCCGTCGAATACGGCCTCCGTGAGATCGATCCCGGTCTCGACGCGGCCGAAGTCCTCGTCGACGCGCATGAGGGCATCGGTGACGGCCGTGCCGCCCGGGTTCGAGCGAAACGCGATCCCGACCCGAAAGCCCCCGGGGCCGGCCACGGTCGAGTTGAGGATGCCGAGCGCGACGTCGGACGGCCGCGGTCCGATCGCGAACACGTTGATCCCCGCGACGGGCACGGGCTCCTCGGTGCCGAGGTTGCCGACGTCCACCTCGAGCCCGGTGGCCGAGCCGCTCCGCATGTCGCTATGGGCGAAGGCGAGAAGGTTCCCGCCCCAGATCTCCCCGATGTCGCCGTACCCGTCGACTTCGGCATAGAGCGCGGCCACGTCGCTCTGGGCTTCGCGATTCTCGGTCACGACGGCGAGCGTGAAGTGCCTCGTCCCGTCTTCGGGGACGGTCTCCGCCACGCCGACCGGCGTGGTGATCCGTGGAGGTCCGGCCTGCTCGAGGAGCGCGTCGAGACGGGCTCCTCCGAACTCGAAGAGCGTCTGCATCTCCTCGGCGATCGCGGTCGCCCCCCCGCCGCCTCCGCACGCGTATCCCGCCAGGAACACGCCGGCGATGGCGGCCAGCGTTCGAAGTCGATCCATGCGCATGCCCTCGTGAGCTCCTCGTGCGGCGTCCACGGCTCGCGAGCCGCGGGCGCCCGGGTTCGGCCCAACCGACGACGCGCGGAGGGGATTCTTTCGCCGTCAACCCGGGACCCGGAGACACGAGTCGCCCCCTGGCTCGACGACCACGTGCCAACGCTCGGTCGTGAGGCGCGCGAGGAAGCGTTCGTCGTGGCTGACGAGCACGAGCGCACAACGACACTCGGCGAGCGCGGATTCGAGGCACTCGATGGAGGGGAGATCGAGGTGGTTCGTGGGCTCGTCGAGAAGAAGAAGCTGCGGATTCCGGGTGATGCCCGTCGCGAGCAGCAGCTTTCGGAGCTCGCCCGGGCTCGGGCAGACACTCTCGAGGAGCCGGCCGGGATCGGAGCCGAGTCGACGGATGAACGACATCATCGCACCGAGCGCCGGCCCCGGAAGCGTCTTGACGTCGGCGAGGAGCTCCGCGGCTTCCGGGGCCGCGACCTCCTGAGGCAGGTAGAGGACGTCGCTCGCGGGGAGGCGCTGGGCTGCGAGGAGATGGCGGACGAGCGTCGACTTCCCGGCCCCGTTCGCGCCGGTGATCGCGATCCTGGCCGCAGAGAGGACGCGCAGCGCGTCGACCCGGAGCATGCGCTCTCCCATCGCGAGGGTGCTCGGGGGCAGGTCGACGAGGAGATCCCGGCGAGAGCGAACCGCGGGGAGCCGGACGCCGTGCGCGTACTCCTTGTGGGTCGGAATCGACCGGAGTCGCTTCTCCGCCTGGTCGGAGCGACCGAGCAGCTGCTTGTAGAGTCGGCCGGCCCGTCCGTCTTTGCCGGACATGCGGGCGTGATTCTTCCGGCCCCGCCCATCGTGGTCCTTGATCGCGAGCCCGCGCTTCGATCGGTCCCGGTGGGAGCGAGCCGCGACCGCCTTGCGCTCGACGACCTCCCGTTCGAGCCGGTCTCTCTCGTTTCGAGCGCGCTCGTACGCGGCGCGGTTCCGCTCGCCGGCTTCCCGACGCCGCGCCGCGGCCTTGCTGTACCCACCGCGGTGGATCTCGACGGTCGGCGGCTCGATCCAGAGGCAGTGGGAGCACACGGCATCCAGAAGCTCGCGGTCATGGCTCACCAGCAGGCCCACGCCCCGATAGCGTCGGAGGGCATCCACGAGGAGCGCACGCGCCGCCGCGTCGATGTGGTTCGTCGGCTCGTCGATGGCGAGGACGTCGGGCGCGCGCCAGAGCGCGGCGCCGATCTGGCATCGCTTCCGCTCGCCGTGGCTCAGCGTCGACCATCGGGATCCCCACGCGTGCTCGATGCGAAGGCGCCCGCGAAGGGTGCACGACTCGGCGTCCGTCGCCGCGAGGAACTCCGCGAAGGCCGGCGGCGGGTCGTCCGTGCGCTGCGGGCAGTAGCAGGCGAGACCTGCTCCGCTCGCCCGGCCCCGCAAGGGAAGAAGCTCCCCCACGGCGAGTCGCAGGAGCGTGGTCTTGCCGGCACCGTTCGCGCCGATGCAGCCGGTGAAGCCTGGATGTAGATCGAGATCGAGGTCCGTGAACAGGGCCTCGCCGCCGTCGTGTGAGAACGTCACCTGTCTGAATGTCAGAACTTCGTGTCGTGGCACGGGCCACCTCCAATCGTTCGCTTCGAGCCACGACCGGGCGGCGACCGGGGAGCGGGCGCGACGTCGAATGGCGACGGAGGGAGCGCGGCAGCCGGGCGCAGGGACGGGCGTGGGATCGACGCACCTCGGGAGTCGCCACCCCGAAGGGGGCGATTCGACCCGAGAGGGATCGCCTAGACGCTCCGTCGCAACCGCATTCCGGCGCAGAGAGTGCCCGCGTGAGCGGGAGCACGCAACGCCGTCGTTTCCACGAACGTGCCTCGGGAGGCCGGCGCGCCGGCGTAGGAGGACGGTTCGATCGCAACCGCCCCCGACCTCGGGGCGCGCCGCCGGTCCGTGGAGCCGGCCGCGGACCCGTCGAGAGCGACTCGTGGATCCTTGTCGATGCGCCGAGCGTGCCGTAGCTTCTCGGGCGAGATGGAAACCGAAGCGTCGTTCTCCGCGCCGCCCGGGTCGGTCTGGCGCACGGAGCCGTTCCGGGTCTTCTTCCCGCTCGGCGTGGTGCTCGGTTGGGTCGGCGTCGGTCAGTGGCTTCTCTACTCGACGGGGCTGAGCCAGTCCTACTCGTGCGTCCGCCACGGGCTCTTGCAGATGCAGACCTTCATGATGGCCTTCGCGCTCGGTTTTCTCCTCACGGCGCTGCCGCGGCGGACGTCGGCGCCGGCCGCTTCGAGTGGGGAGCTCGGCTTCGGCGCGCTCTGCCTGGTTCTCACGACCGCCGCGCTCGTCGACGACCGTTGGATCCTGGCGCAAGTGGGCTACCTCGGCCTCCTCCTGCTCCTCGTGCAGTTCGGCGCTCGACGGTTTCTCTCGGGCGCGGCTCGTCGACGGCCGCCCGCGGCGTTCGTCATGATCCCGATCGCGGTGCTGCAGGGCGCGTTCGGAGCGGTGGTTCTCATCGTGTACTTCGCGAGCGGTCTGCCGACCTGGAGCGCGTTGCTCGCGCAGCTCTTGATCGAGCAGGGCGTCTTTCTCGCCCTGGTGATCGGCATCGGGAGTCTCGTGTTGCCGCTCATGTCGGGTGAGGCACCACCGGCCGATCTCGGGTCTTCTCCCCGGGAGACGTTGCGGGCGGCCGCGTACCTGGGGGCCGGCCTCCTCCTCGTCGCGAGCCTGGTCGCCGAAGCGCGCGGAGCCGAGAGCGCCGGGCCTCTCCTCCGCGCGCTCGTGGTCGCCGTCGCACTCGGCCTCACCGCGCGCCCCTGGCGCCCGCCGGGCAAGCCCGGGTTTCACCGGCGACTGGCCCTCGTCTCGCTGTGGTGTCTGCCCGCAGGCCTCGCCGTCTCGGCGATCTGGCCGGACTACCGCGTCCCCGCGCTTCACGTCGCTTTCATCGGCGGGTTCGGGCTTCTGACCTTCGCGGTGGCGACGCACGTGGCCCTGTCGCATCTCGATCTCGTCGAGGCTGCGACGGGGCGTCCTCCGGCGGTCGTGGCGGTGGCCGTGGGGCTCGTGCTCGCGATGGCCGCGCGGGTCGCCGCCGATGGGAGCGAGAGCTACTTCGTCCACCTCGGTTGGGCGGCCGGCGCCTGGATCCTGGGCAGCGCGATCTGGCTCGGATACGTGGGGCCGAAGGTGCTGCGCCACGCCGCGCGGGAGGATTGATCTCGCGTACGTCGGTGCTCTCGCGAGCTCCTACTCGACGATCGAGGCCTCGATGTGGCCGAGGAACTCGTCGTCGCTCCACCGATCCGGCGGCACGCTTCCCTGGCCGGGGATGAGGCCCGAGCTCGGGATCCGGGCCCAGAGCGACGGGTCGGCCTGGGCCGGTCCGTCGTACTTGTCGTAGTGCCCGTTGCGGACGACGACCAGGTCGAGAGCGGGGATCACGTAGATGTACTGACCGTCGAAGCCGCGTGCGCTGAACATCTCGTTGCCCCCCGGCGTGACGTCGAGCCACCACTGGTATCCGTAGTGGGCAGCGACGCTCGGAGACGTCGAGACCTCGACCCAGTCCGAAGGCACGACCTGCACGCCGTTCCAATCACCACCGCGCAGGAAGAGCAGGCCGAACTTCGCGAACTGGCGCGAAGGCGTGTCGAGGCAGCAGTAGGTCGCCGTCTGGCCGGTCGCGTCGAGCCACCAGTCGACGGGCGACATTCCGATCGGCTCGAAAATCTTCTCTCGCGCGTAATCCGTCGCGCTCCCTCCGGTGACCGCTTCGAGCACGCCCGAGAGCAGCATCGTGTCGCCGCTCGAGTAGAGCCAGCGGGTCCCGGGCGCAACCTCGACGGGGCGGGACGCCGCGTACGCGAGGTGGTCGCTCTCGGAGACGATCATTTGAATGATGTCGGACGTCCCGCCGTCTGCCGGGTTGTAGCTCTCCTCCCAGCGGAGACCGGAGGCCATCGAGAGGACGTCGCGCAAGGTGATGTTCTCATTCTCGGTGCCGCGCCACCCGGGCAG
>JAUIFY010000083.1 GCA_030430245.1 bacterium
GGCCAGGCCCGTCGAATCGTCTCGATGTCGATGTCGCCGACCTTGATCGCGGTTCCTTCCGGCGAGAGCAACAAGCCCGCGCCACGTGCCTCCATCACCACGACGAACTCGTTCAGCGCCCGGCGCATGCACTCGACCGCTCCCAGCTCCGGGGAGAGCGTGTGCAGCACGGAGTGGAGCTGGGCCTCGCGCCGACGGCTGCGCCGGAAGCCGAGCGCGTCGACCCGCGCGCGAAGCCATCGTTGCCCCGGTCCGAGCACCACGAGCAGAACGAGGAGGATCGAAGCCGTGCCGATGCGACGTGCCTCCGCGTTGGCCGCGGCCAGGGCGCGCTCCCCGAGGAGGTAGATCGCGAACGTGGCCGCGATGAGCGTCGCCGCGAGAAGGAACGAGCGGAGGACCTCGCCCAGCATGCGCATCGCGAACGGGACGGCGAGGAGGAGGCCGAGGGACGCGTTGCCGACCACGACCCACACGGCCTGTGTCCAGGGGCAGGTCTCGCCGAACGTGCTGCCGTGCACCATGGCGCCCGCGATGAAGAGGCCGGCGGTGAACGTCGCGACGTCGCTCGTGCGGATCGAGGTGAGCCCCGCGTGTCCGAACCCACTGCGGCGCGAGACGCGCCAGCAGTAGAGGACCGCGAGAGCCAGGTTCGCGAGCAGGAAGACCTGATACGTCAGCTGGTAGACGACCCAGGAGGTGCCGCTCGACAGCAGGGCCACGACGCCGACCCCGGCCGCCGAGCCGTACACCGCGAGGAGCCATCCGGTCGACGGCGGGTCCTCCTCGTCGGGGAAGTAGCGCAGGAGATGGCGCGCGCTCGCCGCCGCGAAGACGACCGACGCGTCGCGCGCGATTCCGAGCCCGCACAGGAGCAGCGGTGCCGCCTCGTCCGGCGGCGTCGGGTACAGGGCCGCGAGTCCCGAGAGCAGGTAGTGCAGCGCCAGGCATCCCGCGACGACCGGCAGGAGGTCGTAGAGACGGCTCCCCGGCCGGCGCGTTCGTCGGACCCACCAGGTGCGCTCGGCCAGGATCGCCCACACCAGGGCCGGCAAGAGGTAGAGACCGGCCGAGGTCCAGGCGAGGTGCACCGCGTCTGTCGTGATTCCAGTCATCGAAGGGGTCGTCTCTCGCTCCGCAAACGCCCTGCCACGCGCGGCGACGTTGCCGGTCCCGCCCGAGTCCGAGTTCTCGGCGAAATCCGAGCTCCCTGCCGCGCGGAAGGGCCCTGGTGCCTAATCGCGTATGCACCCGCGTGCAGTAAAGCCTTTTCGGACGTCGCTGGGGTCGCGGGCGGAATCGCGGTCGCGCCCGCCACTCCGGGGCCCTTTCGGGGCCGTGGGGGCCGCGGCGGCCTGGCATCCCGCCTGCTGTGCTTTCGCTTCCCCGTGACCCGTGAGAGATCCGATCCGATGACCCGAACGACCGGTCCGTCGGCCCCGGGCGGTGGGGACCCCTCGTGACGGAGCCCCTCGCCAGCCCCTGGTTCGTCCCGGCGATGGCTGTCGTCTGCTACCTCGGGCTGGTCCTCTACGGCGGCGTCGTGTCCGTCTCGGGACGGTACGCGGACGCGTCCGGATGGCCCCTCTTGATCTACTACGGAGCCTTCTTCCCGACGCCGATCGGCTCGGGATTGTGGGTCGTCCAGAGCGTCGTGGTGCTCGTCACCGGCGTCCTCGTGGGCCCGGACATTCTCTACCGTTTCGTCTGGCGCAAGCGGGAGTACACCCTGCCGCCTTCCGAGGCGCCGGTTCCGTGGGGGCAGCGGTTGCTGATCGGCCTGCCGGCCCTCGTCGTGTTCCTGTGGGCCGGCTGGATCGGGATCAACGACGTCCTCCCGCTACGGGGCGATCTCGTCGCCCTGAATGCGGCCGTCGGAAGGGTGTGGGCGGTCGTGATGGTGATGGTCGGCGGCTACTTCGCGATCGCGTTCTACCTCGGCGCGCAGATCTTCCGCGATCTCGAACGCATGCCCCTTCTCCGGACGTCGGCCCGGTTCCATCGCATGAACGGCATCGGGGCCCTGCTCGCACCGGCTCTCGGCCTCGTCTTCTACCTCTGGGGACCCTACGGCACGGCGGGGCAGCTCGGGCTCCTGTCGCTGCTCTTGATCGCGCTGGCCCCCGGCTTGAACGAGATCGCGTGGAGCTACGACGCGGTGCTGACCCGCATCCTCACGGGGCACGTCGTCCTCGCCGCGGCCGCCGCGATCTTCGTCTTCGTGCCGGGGTGGATCGAGGCGCTCGGCGGGACCGTCCTCTACCGATGGGCCGCGACGCTCGTGGTTCTCGCGGTCGTCGCGATGGCGTTGCCACCGTGGGTCGAGTCGCGGCTACGCGGCTGGCTGTTCCCCGCGGCCGAGGCGAGCCGGGCGCGTCTCGCTGGGCTGCTCTCCGAGCCGTTCACGGACATGGATCGTCGGCGTGTCGCGGAGGAGCTCCTCGGCCGAACCGTCGACGCGCTCGATGCCGAAGGCGGCGCCGTCGTACTTCCGGCGGACGGTGCGGAGGCGGCGATCGTCGCCTCGATCGGCGACGTGCGGATCCATCCGATCGGGAACGAGGGCGAGGCCGTCCGGTGGGTGGCCCGGGTCGCACCGGGACCCGAGCCGCGCTGGTATCAGACACTCGACGGGAACGATCGCGTAAAGATGCTGCTCGGCGGATTCGTGCTGGCGTGCCCGTTGGGCGCGGGCGAGAAGGGAGCGATACTCGTCGGCCCCCGGCGGGGTTGGCTGTACGATCGCTCGACGGTTCGCGCCTTGCAGACGCTCGGACGGCAGGCCCGCTTCGCGTTCGACAACCTCGCTCTCGCGCGGGCGCGCGCGCACGGCGAGAAGCTGGCGGCGCTCGGCGAGGCGGCGGCGCGCATCGCGCACGAGATCCGGAACCCGCTCGCCGCGGCGCGGAGTCTGGTGCAGCTCGCCGGTACGGACGTCGCGAGCCGCGAGGTCACCGAGCCCGCGCTCGACGAGATCGACCGAATCGGGCGGCTCGTCGGGGACCTCCTCGCGTTCGCACGACGCGAGGAGAAGATCGAGACGTCGGACGTCGATCTCGCCGACGCCTGTCGTCAGGCGGTCGCGCAGCTGACCCCGCAGTGCGAGGCCGCCGCGGTTCGCGTGCGGACCCACCTCACGTCGGTCTCCGTTCGAGCCGACCTCGACCGCTTGGTGCAGCTTCTGGCGAACCTCGGGCGAAACGCGCTCGAGGCGATCGACGAAGGCACGGGCTCGCACCTGGACTTCGCCTGCGGTGTGAAGGACGACACGGCGTGGGTGGAGGTGCGCGACGACGGGCCCGGGATTCCGCCGGAGCGGCACGCGACCATCTTCGAGCCGTTCCACACGAGCAAGCCGAAGGGCACGGGCCTCGGGCTCGCGATCGGTCGCCGCATCGCACGGGCGCACGGCGGTGACCTCGTGCTTCTCGACTCCAACCCGGGCCGGGGCTCGCGCTTTCGCTTGACGCTACCCCTCGAACCGCGGGGTGATCGGGCGGGGACGCCGACCTCGTAGGAACCGGTAGCAGGTACGGTCGGCGCCCCCGTCGTCTGTGCGTTTGGTTGAGAGTGCCGTGCCCGTCGTGGCGGGAAGTCCCGCGCCTCTCCCCTGGGGAGGCCGCGGGTCGGCGCATGAGATCGCAAGCGCGATGCCAGATGCGACGTCCCGAGATCCGGCCGCTGGGGACGGAACCGACGTCCGTTCGTCGCCGCTCGGCGCCTGAGTGTGCACGGGCGATGACAGTGCACCGCCCTTCGCCGCGACGGCCGCCGGCCGGTCAGGCCGTACGAAGCCGCGGCGGCGCCGCGGACGCTTGCTCATGCGTGGCTTCGGCGTTGGGCCGGGCCAGTCGCATTTGCGCCCGCCTGCGCGCGAGACGACGCAGAGCGCGTCGCTGACGTGCGAGCTGTGCTGCGAGAGAACGTTTCATCACCCCTCATTGTGGGCTCGATCGGGATTCTCGCAAGGCCGGCTCGATGGCCATTCGATGACGATTCCGCGGCAGACACGCGACGTCGTGGCAAAGCAGGGCACATGCGCGTGCCCTTTGCCGTGCGCTCCCTGCTTCGTGATAACTCGGCGGGATGACGCTCTCCGGGAAGCTCGGGACGGACGCGGATCGCGCGTGGTGCACACTCCTGCTCTGCGTCCAGAGCGTCTGGTTCGTCGTTCGCTGGACTCTCGGTGGGAATCCGTTCGACGCCTCGCTGGTGGGTTTGATCGGCATCACGTGGACCGCGGCGGCATTCGTCGTGCTCTGGCCGGGGGCGACGCGGGATGGCCCCGAGGTCGACCGAGGTGGCCCGCCGCGGATGGCTCTGCTGGTCTCTTGTGTGTTCGCGTTCGAGGTAGCGGTCGCGCTCGTAGAGCCGGGGCTCGGCTGGGACGAATGGTTCGTGCTCGACGCGGCGTCTCGCATCGCGTCGGGCGGGTTCGCGGGGTTGCGCGAGAGCTACGAGGAGAACGCCTGGCTCGCGACGCGGCACCCCCCTTTCGGTACGGTCGTGTTCGCGGTCGCGTACGCCGTCGCCGGCGGCGAGGTGCTCGCCTTGCGTGTGGTGTCCGCGGCGTTCGCGACGGGCGCCGTCGTGGCGTGCGCGCACACCGGCTGCTCCCTGTACGGAGATCGCGTGGGTCGGCGGGCCGGAGGGCTCCTCCTCGCGTTCCCTCTCTTCGCTCGCCTCGGCGGCGTCGTCATGGCCGACGGGATCGTGACGTTTCTGGTGACGGCGGCGATCGCCGTGGCCGTCTCGCGGGCCAGGGGCGGCGGAGGCAACGCGGGCGTCCTTCTCGGCCTGCTCGTCACCGCCGCGTGCCTCACGAAGTACACCGCGGTCCTCGTCGTTCCCGTCCTCCTCGGGATCTACGCGGTCCACCGCGCGCTGGGGCGGCGACGCGTCGAGATCTTCGTCGCCGCCCTGTTCGTCGGTGCCGTCGGATTGGCGTGGCTCCTGGCCGCCTGGTCGTGGGGAACGCTCGAGGCCCAGACGGGGTGGATCGGCCGCGCGGCGGCCGTCTCGTCGCAGGGCCTCTTCGGGCGGTTCTCCGCCGGCGAGTTGCTCGCGACGAAGCTCCCCTCCGCCCTCGGCCTCTACGCCGTGCCGGTGGTCGCGCTCGGACTTCTCGAGGCGGTTCGTCGCCGGGACGGGGCGGCGTGGACACTGCTGCTCTGGATCGGGGGGATCGGCATTCCCCTCCTCCTCACGTTGCCCGACAACCGCTACTTCCTGCCCGCGTTTCCCGCCCTGGCGATCGCCGGATCGCTCGGGCTCGAGCGCCTCTTCGTGCGGCCGCAGCGGGCGCTTCGTTTCTTTCTGGCACTGTGCTTTTGCACCGTCGTGTTCTACGCGCTCCTGCCGGATTCCCGGCCGGTCTTCTTGTTCGACTCGTTGAGCCGCATGGGGGGTGGCGGGTGACCGCGCCTCTCACCATCCTCGGGGGCGGACCGGCCGGCCTCGCGGTCGCGTTCTACGCGACGCGCGCGGGCATTCCGTTTCACCTCTACGAGCGCAGTGCCGCGCTCGGAGGGCTGTGCCGGACGTTCCAGTGCGGTCCCCATCGCTACGACTCCGGGGCCCATCGCTTTCACGACCGTGACGAGGAGGTCACGCGCGATGTCCGCGAGCTCCTCGGCGACTCGTTGCGACCGGTCACCGCGCCCAGCCAGATCGTGGACGGCGAGCGCTTCATCGAGTTCCCTCCGACTCCGCTCGGGCTGCTACGCGCGTCGGGCGCCGTGCGCGCCTGCCGGATCGCGTGCGAGCTCGCCGCCGCGAAGATCCGTCCCGGGGGACCGCCGCGGAGCTTCGCCGAACACGCGGAGCGCCGGTTCGGCCGTTTCGTCGCGCGCCGCTACCTCCTGGACTACTCCGAGAAGCTCTGGGGCCTGCCCGCGGATCGCCTCTCGCCCGATGTCGCGACCCGGCGGCTCGACGGCATGAGCGTCCGCAGTCTCGTGACCGAGCTCTTCCGACCGTCCGAGAAGGCGCGGCACATCGATGGCGACTTCCTCTACCCCCGCGATGGCTACGGCGCGATCGCCGACGCGCTCGGGCGACGTCTGCCCGAGGGATCGGTCTCGTGTGGTGTCGAGGTGCGAGGGCTCGAGCTGGACGGCGGTCGCGTGGTCGGGCTCGATCTCGGCGAGCGGGGCGCGCCGGTGCGAGGGCGCGTCGTGTCGACGATCCCGCTCACACGGCTCGCGCGCATGGCGGCGGCACGGCTCCGGCCCGAGGCGATCGCGGCCGCGCGCCGCTTGCGATTCCGCCAGGTGCGACTCGTCTTCCTGCGTCTCGGTCAGGAGCGAGTCGGCTTCAACGCGTCGATCTACGTGCCGGACCCGACGCGGCTCGTCGCTCGCGTCACCGAGCCCAAGAACCGTTCCGAAGCGATGGCGCCTCCGGACGAGACCGCTCTGGTCGCCGAGGTCCCATGCTTCGAGGGTTCGGAGACGTTCTCGCTCCCGGACGCCGCACTCGCGGCGCGCGTGGTCGAGGAGCTCGCCACGTTGGGGTTGCTCCGCCCCGCGCGCGTGATCGAGACCCGCCACCACCTGCTCCGCAACGCGTACCCGGTGTACGACCTCGACTACCCCGAGCACGTGGCGGCGGTCGCGGGCGGGCTCGCCGCGCTCGAGAACGTCGACACGCTCGGACGGGTCGGCACGTTCTTCTACTCGCACCTCCACGATCAGATGCGGTTCGCGCGAGACTACGTGGCCGCTCTGGGCGCGGCGACGCCGCGGGCGAGGGCCGCCGCCGGCGGACGGGCCTGACCGGGTCTGATGGCTCGCGGCGGGCTCCTCGCATGTTGCGCTCCGCGATTCGTCGCGGCTCCGGTGCGTGGCGCGCGCGCAGCGGCGCGGGAGGAGCGCGGCTCGGGGAGCGGGCTCAGGTCGGTGCGGCGGCGAGCTGTCCCCGCGTGTCGAACTCGCGCACGTGGCTGGCCACGAGCGCGCGTACGCTCCGGCGCTCGCCGTCGCGATCGGTGGCGGGATGGATCGATCCGTCGTCGTGGAAGAAGTGCAGCGGCGCGTCCTCCGGGATGCCGAGGCGACGGGTGGCGTCGTCGTGCGCGCGGCGCGTCTCGTGCAACGCCGAGAGGAGCCGTCGTCCGCGCGGCGTGAAGGGAGCGAAGCGTTCGAGCTGCCGCATGCCGAGATCGATCATCAAGGGGTGTCGCACGAGCTGGTCGGTCGCGAACCTCCGAACCGACTCGTCCGTCGCCTCGTCCGCGTAGACGGACAGCCAGAGCTCGGTCTGGGCGAGCGTGACGTACACGGCGTGGAGCAGACCGCGGATCGGGCGGGGTTCGTCGCGCCACGGCGAGTAGTAGACGGCGTCCGCGTCCCTCGCGCCGGGCGCCGTCGCGAGCAGCGGCTCCTCCGCTTCGAGCGCGAAGAGGCGGTTGTGGTGGAACTCGTGGATGCAGGCCTCGGCCGCGCTGTACGGATTCGGCACGGCGCGAAACGCGAAGGCTCCGGGGAGGTCGGAGTAGCTCACGTAGTTCGTGCCCGTGTACTCGGACATCGGGTTCAGCGCGATCCAGCGCAGGACCGCACGCATCTGGTCGAAGACGCGAGGCACGTGGCGTGCGACGAGCCGCAGGCCCGCTTCGACCAGCGGAGTCTGCGCGGCCTGGTACACCAGGTCCGTTCGCCCGGCCGAGGGCATCCAGTCGAGCGCGGGGACCGCGTAGCCGTGCGGCTGGAGGGGGAGGTCGAGCCCCTTCACGCGCACGCGGGGGCACGGCGTCGGCTCGATCCCCCCGTCGGCCGTGTCGAGTCGGCCGTTGGCGTACGCGCACACGGAGACGTCGCCGGACCCGACGACGGCCGCGTCCGCTCCGGGCAGGGCGGCGGGAAGCCCCAACCGCAGAGGTGCTTCGAGAACGAGACGGCGGTTCGAGCGGACTGCCGCGCCGAGGGCGAGCCGCTTGAACTCGTCGAGGTGGCACCGCAGGAGCGCTCGGGGGTCGGTCTCACCGACCGTGCGTGCGAAGACGGCCGCCTCGGGCGGGACGCCCTCCCCGAGGCGAACCGCACGCAGCAGCGCGAACGCGATGCGGGTCCACAGCCGGGCGTAGGGATCCCCGTGGATCGCGACGCCGTCCTCCCCGCACGATCGGACGAACTCGTGCAGGGCGAGAAACTCGCGCTCGCCTCCGCGCACGGGCCGCTCCCGGTCGAGTGTCCGGACGAACGCGACGTAGTCCGCCGCCTGTCGGCGGGCGCAGTGGAGGAAGGGCCGCGGACCTTCCCAGATCCAGCCCCGGGACGACACCGGCGTGATGGGACGGTCGCCGTCTAGCGCGGCGCGACGACGCCGCCGTGCTTCGCGCCGTTCGCGCGGTAGGCCGCCGCCTCGTTGTTCTCGCCGTCGCGGGCGTGCTCCAGGGCCTGCTCCCGCTCGCGTACCAGCTCTTCGTCCACCTGTTCCACGTCGACGCGAATCTTTTCCATGCGGCTACGGTTAGGCCCCTTCGTCCTCCTTGTAAAGGGCGCGGCTGGCGTCGCCGACGCCGGATTGCATCCGGGGGCGAAAGCTGGACGATTGCGAGATGGATCTAGGGCTCGGAGGCAAGGCCGTCGTCCTCACCGGGGCGAGCCGTGGCATCGGCAAGGCCGCCGCTCTGGCGTTCGCAGCCGAAGGTGCGAACGTTTCGATTTGCGCGCGCGGGGCCGAGGCTCTGGACGCGGCGGCCGCGGAGATCGGCGCGAGTGGCGTTCGCGTTCACGCCGCGGTCTGCGACGTGAAGGACCCACGGGCGCTCGTCGGCTTCCTCGAGGCGAGCCGAGCGGCATTGGGCTCCGTCGACGTTCTGGTGAACGGCGCTTCCGGCTTCAGCCCGGGGAACGACGAGGCGAGCTGGGAGGCGGGCTGGGCGGTCGACGTGATGACGACCGTCCGGGCGACGCAGACCGTCGTACCGTGGATGGAGGCCGCGGGCGGCGGGGCCATCGTGAACGTCGCGTCGATCGCCGCGCTCACCGCCGGCATGCCGCCCGCGTACTCGGCCGCGAAGGCGGCCGTCATCAGCCAGGGGAAGAACGCGGCCCTCGAACTCGCACCCAAGGGCATTCGGGTGAACACGGTCGCACCGGGATCGATCGATTTCCCCGGTGGCATCTGGGACCGGATCCGCACCGGCATGCCCGAGCACTACGCGGCGACCCTCGCGAGCATCCCGAGCGGGCGGTTCGGGCGCCCGGAGGAGGTCGCGGACGCGATCGTGTATCTCGCATCGGCCCGCGCGTCGTGGATCTCCGGCGTCTGCCTGGAGGTCGACGGTGTACAGCACCGCGGGGCGTTCTGACGGCTGGGTCGGAGATCGACGTGCTCTGGGAGGCGACCGCCGCGGAGTCCGCGTCGCGAAGGACGCTCCCATCCAGAAGCACGCCGACCAGCCGACCTCCCTCCGCGCCGTCGGAGATCCGGCGTGTCGATCGGTCCCGGACGTTCTGCGCGGCGCGTGTTCGCTCCGTGCCGACGCGACGCGACGCGGCGCGGCGCGGCGTGCGAGGGCTCCGGGAGCGCGGCCTCAGGAGTCGCTCGCCGGGATCTTCTTCAGGTAGGCGCCGAGCTCCCGGCTCGTCGCGAAGACGGCCGAGGCACCCGCCTCGGTGAGCCGATCGTCGAGGCCCGGGCGCGTGTGTCCCCCGGCGACGAAGCCCACGACGATCATGCCGGCCGCACGGGCCGCCGCGACGCCCGGAGGGCTGTCCTCGACGACGACGCAGTCCGTCGGCCGGGCCCCCATCCTCTCGGCCGCGAGAAGAAGGAGGTCCGGCGCCGGCTTGCCGTTGCGCACCATCTGCGCCGAAAAGATCGCCTCGCGCGGGAAGTGATGCTCGATCTCGCACACCCGCAAGGACAGTCGAATCCGGTCGAGGTCGCTCGACGACGCCACGCACCGCGGGAGCTCGAGCCCGGCCAGGACGTCGACGATTCCCGGCACGGCCTGGAGCTTCGCCGGGAACAGATCGAGCACCGCGCGCTGGATTTCCTGCGAGAGCACCTCCGGCACGGGCCTGCCCGCGTCACGCCCGATCTCGGCCAACATCGACCCGTAGCTGAGTCCCGTGAACCGCCCCGCGATCTCGTCCGCGGAGATCGGAAACCCGGCCGCCGTCAGCATGGCCGACTCGACGTCGAGCGCGAGCGCCTCGGAATCGACGAGCACCCCGTCGCAGTCGAAGATGACGAGCTCCACGAGCGCAGCCTACGCCGCGGCGCGGCCTCGGACCACTCGCCGTGACGCGCGCGTGCGATGGAGGCATCGCGTCACGATGCGGATCGACCGACGAACTGACCAACGAGGCGAGAATGGCGCGTCGCGGAGCGCCTACTCGAGATGCTCCAGGCTGCTGGCTGGATCCTCGTCGCGCCTCCAGAGGTATGGAAACAACTGCTTGATCCACGAAGGCATTTCGCGCCCGCCACGCTCGACGTGATCGAACGCCTCGGCCAGGGCATGAATCCTGCGCAGGACTTCACTCGGTCCCTTGCCATCGCGAAGCCGAGCGCCTGTGGACTCCTCCATCCGTTCTACAATTGCCGCCCATCGGTGCTGCAGTCGGGTTCGCAGTTGAACTTCCACAAGTTGGTCGTCTCTACGGACGACCACATGGATGGAGCGATACCCGGCTCCGCGGGTGATCCGACGTAGTCGTCGATTCGCACGAAACGCGGGGTGCGCCTATGGGCAGGACGACGTCTGCGGGGAGCTCTTCGCCTTGAACTGGCCCGGCTCGTCGCGAATCACCAGGCCGCCGAAGGTCGCGCATTGCGGCGCTTCGGAGCCGAGGCGAACCGAGACCGCGAGCGAGCCCTGCGTCGGTTCGTCCAGCGTGAAGGGGATGCCGCCGTTTTTCGCTTTACACGCGGCGACGATCTTCTTGCCGGGGTTCACCACGACTTTCATGCAAGGGCCGAACCCCGTCTTGTCTCGGTAGCGGAACCCCTTCGATCCGGCGGGTGTCCCCAAGGCCTTCCATCCCGACCCGGCGGGCAGCGGGAAGATGGCTTCCTCGAGGGTGGTGGGGTTCCAGATCCGCACGGATCCGCCGGCGGTGCGTGGATCGTGAGCCGAGTCCACGCCGGGAGCCTGGATCCGATCGTCCTTCAGGACGAGCTTGATGGATCTCTTGCTCGGATCGCCCGGGTCCTTCACGAGGAGCTTGCTTCCCTCGAAGCCGATCGCGCTGCCGTCGTCTTCGTCGACCTTCATCGCGAACAAGACCGAGCCCGACACGTCGTCTCGGTGGCCGACGGCCGCGACGTCGCCCGCAGCGCCGACCCCGACCGCGTTCAGCCGATCGGTACTCATGAAGAACTCGGTGGCCGGCTCCGTTCCATCCTGAACGTGTCGCCACTCCTCTGCTCCGGTCGTGCCGTCGATGCGCAGGAGCAGGATGTCGTCGTTGGTGACGTCGTCTCGAATCACGCCGGACGCGAAGGTGTCGCCGGCGGCGTTCAGGCCGACATCGGTCAGGCCTCCCAGTCGTTCGAGGGCCACGCGCCAGAGCACGGTCCCGGACGCGCCGTCGAGCTTGAGGACGTTCGGCCGCGCGCCGATGATGCCGACCAGCTCTCCCGCAGAGCCGGCGACGACGACGTCGTCGTTGCCGTCCAGTCGAAGCGCGTACGCCTCGCCGATCGGGAAGATCTGATGGCGCCACAGCTCGGTGCCCAGGGTGCCGTCGAGCTTGAGCACTTCGAGCCACTTGAAGCCGGTGAAGGGCAGCTCGGTGTAGCCTGCGACGACGACGTCGCCCGCCGTGTCCACGGCGACGTCGTTGCCCCGCCCATGGAGGCCCGGGTCGAGCTCCACGCGCCAGAGCTCGGAGCCCAGGGCGCCGTCGAGTTTCACGCAGAAGAGCACGTCTTCGGTTCCAACCTCCGACCGACCCACGGCGAAGACGTCGCCGCTCGCGTCCACGGCGATCGCTCGAGGGTCGAACGCGCTGGCGAGACTCGTTCGCCACACTTCGACGCCGGTCGTGCCGTCGACCTTGGCGACGGTGAATCCGTTGCCTCCTGGCTCGTCCAGCGCGCCCACTGCGAGGACGTCGCCCGCGGCATCGATGGCGAGATCGACGCCGCGATCGATTCCCCCGCTCGCGCCCGTACCGTCGAGCGACGACCGCCACAGCTCGGCCCCGGTCGTGCCATCGAGCTTCGCGATCGCGAAGTCGTCTCCCGTGCCCGCGTTCGCGAGCCTTCCGACCGCGACCACGTCGCCCGCGGCGTCGAGAACGAGCTTCGCGGCCTCCTGCGTCCCGGTCCCGGTTCCCATGAGGGTCGCCTGCCAGGTCGTGGCTCCCGCGGCCGCATCGAGGCGCGCCACCGAGAAGTACGGGACGCCCGCGACGAAGACGTCCCCCGACGGGCCGACCGTGACGGCCGACGTGGGGCCGATCTCCACGATCCACGCGAGCGCTGCTGCGGGCCAGACGGATGCGAACAGGGCGGCAAGCCCCAAGCGGCGGAACGGCTTCCCGAGGCGGATCATCCCTGAACTGTATTCGGCCCCGCCGATCGTGGGCAATACCGGGAGTGCATGCATGGCTGGTAGGCGGCCGAGCGCACGATGGTTGCGCGCCAGCCGCGGGCGGTTCCCCGGCCTCGCTCGGTTCGACGGTGATCCGCGAGAGGTCGTCCGCCATGCCCACCTGCGCCGAGGTCGGGGAGGGATCGCCTGGCTCTCTACGATGGTGAGATCCGCTGGGCGGACGCGAACCGCGCCCGCATCCCCGAACGGCTCCGGCACCTCGGAGTCTTCGACGACACGATGGTCGTCGCGACGAGCGACCACGGAGAGGAGCTCCTGGACCACGAGTGGCGCGGCCACGGGAAGACGCTCCATGACACCGCCAGCCGAGATCGAGACGGACGAATCCACTTTCGGAAGCAATTGGCGGAGGAGGGATGGAGTCGAACCATCCGGCCCCTACAAGAGGCGCCCAAGCGGTTTTGAAGACCGTGCGGGACACCGGCCCCGATCCTCCTCCATCTGCCTGTCGCCTCTACCTAATCCATCCCGTGGCGGACCGACAAGGACGTCGATCGGGCCAACCCCGCTCGACGACCTTCCCCGTCTCCCGTCGCCGGAGGGCGAGCGACCGTGCCCCGTGCCGGGCGTCCTCGCTCCTCCCCCTCCTCGCATGCTCAGCGCCTCGAGCGCTCCATCACTCGCTCGGACGGCCTGTCGAAGCCGAGCTCGCGGTACAGCGCGTGTGCGTCCGCGGTGTGGAGGAGCCACTTGAGATTCGCGTGCGCGCCGCGCTCGACCGCCTCCTCCACGAGGGCTCTGCCGAGACCGTGGCCGCGGTGGGGCTCGAGGACGTAGACGTCCGCGAGATACGCCTGGGTGGCGTCGTCCGAGACGACGCGGGCCAGGCCGACCTGGGCGCCGTCGTGGTAGAGACCGATCACGCGGGCGCTGCCTGCGATCGAGGCTGCGACGACCTCGAGCGGGCGGTCCTTTGCCCAGTACGACTCGTTCGCGAGGTAGGCGTGGGCGGCCTCGACGTCGATCCGGGCAGGGTCGTCGTCGAGGACGTAGCCTCCGGGGAGCTCGCGGCGCATGGCGCGGCGACGCTATCAGCACGGCGGGTGGCCGTCAGCCCGGAGTGTCACCCCGAGCAACACCGGAGCAGCGGCCGGAGCCACACCCAGAGCAACACCCGGGGCGACGTCCGAAGGGGCGTCCGAGGCAACACCCGGGGCGACGTCCGAAGGGGCGTCCGAGGCAACACCCGGGGCGACGTCCGAAGGGGCGTCCGAGGCAACACCCGAAGCCACACCGCGCCTCGCATCCTCCCCACACCTGTGATCACGTGGCGGCATGCCCCGGAGCCGGCACGTCGACGCGTTCAACCACGACGAGGAGGCCGCGGGGTACGACCGCGACGTCGAGAACGAGGACGACCCGATCCGGGCGGGCTATGCCGCGCTTCTCGACTGGCTCGTCGAGCACGCGAGGATCGACCGGACCTCGCGGGTCGTCGAGCTCGGGTCGGGAACCGGGAACCTCACCGCCCGCCTGCCGCGCGCGCGGGAGATCGTCTGCGTCGACGTCTCGACCGAGATGACGGCGATCGCACGAGCGAAGCTCGGCCGGCGGCCGGACGTGCGTTTCGAAGCGTGCGACCTTCTGGAGTGGTTCGATCGCGATTCCGCGCCGGTCGACGCGATCGTGAGCTCGTACGCGATCCACCACCTGACGGACGACGAGAAGGCGGACCTCTTCGGGCGGATGCACGCGCGCGTCGTGCCCGGGGGGCGGCTCGCGCTCGGCGACCTCATGTTCGAGACGGCCGCCGATCGAGGCTGGATGCTGGAGAAGTACCGGGATCTCGGTCGCGCTCACGTCGCCGAGGGCATCCAGGAGGAGTTCTTCTGGGATCTCGCGCGCGCCCGCGAAGAGCTCGGGGCGCTCGGGTTCGCGGTCGAGACGCAGCGCTTCTCGGACCTTTCCTGGGCCGTCGCGGCGACACGGTGCGCCTGACGGCGAGCGAGACATGGGCGCGCGGCTGAGACCAGGGTCGGGGCTCGGAGTCCGGAGTGGACTCGTCTCGCCATTCGTGCGGATTCTGATGGAGCGATGGGTAGCTTCGAAGAGCTTCTCGAGAGTGCGGGCTTTCTGCGGGACGACTCGGCGGTCGGAACCATCTTCGAGTCGGATCGGCCGGCCGCCGAGGACGTGGATCGGATGTACGACGAGGTCGCCGAGGAGGCCGACGTCGATCCCGACGTGCTGCTTCTCGAGTTCGCGCCGGTGAGCCCGGAGCGCGGGCGCGCGCGGATCAACGTCGCGCTCTGGTACGACGGCGAGCTCACGTCCGGGGAGCGCAACCGCATCGTCGATGCGCTGCGCCGGCGGTTCGGGGTCGAGAGACCGAAGCCGCCCTCGTCGCGCAAGACGAAGGCGAAGCCGGCCCGGCCTGCCGCGAAGAAGAAGAAGCTCGCACGCCAGGCGAGCTGAAGCGGTTCGCTACGCCGCGGCGAAGCGCTTCGCTTCGGCGTTGCGTCCGGTCCGCGAGAAACCATCGCGCGTTCGCGCCCGCTCTGCCGGCACGACTCTGGCAAGAGTGCCTCGCTCCGACGTCGGGATGTGCCCGAAGTCGTCGAGCGAAAGGAGCGAAGGATGAAGCAGGTGGTGGTTCTGGCGTGCGCGGTCGGTGCGCTCGCCGGCTTCGACGGCCCGCGGGCGCAGGCGCAGACGGTGCTCTCGGCGGGAGATCTTGCGTTCACGGGCTACGATTCGAGCGGGACGGATCAGCTGTCGTTCGTTCTCGCACGCGACGTCGCCGCGGGGACGACCGTGACGTTCACGGACCGGGGCTGGCTCGCCGCCGGCGGGTTCCGATCGGGGGAGGGCGCGTTCGAGCTCACGCTCGACGTGGATCTGCCATGCGGGACGGAGCTCGTCGCGACCATGTCGCCCCTCGAGGTGCGCGACACGGCCGGCGGGATCGTCGGAACGACGGTGGGGGGTGGGCTGCAGCTGTCGACCTCCGGGGACCAGGTGTTCGCGTATCAGGGGGCCGAGCCGACCGCGGGGAGCGAGAGCGGGCTTCTCGCCGCGATCCAGATGAACGGCGGCTGGGACGCGGACGCGACGAGCACCAACACGTCCGCCCGGCCGGCGAGCCTCGCCGAGGGCGTCCACGCGGTCGCGATCGCACCCGAGCAGAACAACGCGCGGTACGATTGCTCGGTCGTCTCGGCCGAGCCCGGCGTTCTGGCGGCGGTGATCCACGACGCGTCGGCGTGGCTCGTCGACGATGCGACGCCCTTCGATCTCTCTTCCGCCTGCGGGTTCACGTGCGCGGGCGGGTGCGTCGACCCCGATCTGCCGACCCTCGGCGGCGACATCGAGATCACCGCGGGCGAAGACACGCTGCTGACCGTCGAGGGAGGCGCCCTCGGGGACGCGGGGGACTGGCACTGGTACGTGGACGGCTGCGGTGCGACCCACGTCGGCACGGGCGCGTCGCTGCCCCTGAGTCCGTCGGACACCGTCGACGTCTTCGTGCGCGGCGAAGGGGGTTGCGTGGTGCCCGGTCCATGCTCCCGGATCACGATCACGGTGGATCCTCCAGCCGCGATGCCGCAGACCGCCGGGCAGCAGAAGTGCGTGAACCTCATGCTCGGCCGCCTGGCCGTGGTCTCGAGGATTCAGGGCAGCGAGGCCGGCAAGTGCGCGAAGCTGTTCGCCCGGGGCAAGACCGACTCCGCCGAGAGCTGCATCGCCACGGACTCCGCCGGCAAGGTCGCGAAGGCCCGCGCGAAGGTGGCGAGTCTGCACGAGAGGAAGTGCGCGGAGCAACCGGACTTCGGCTTCGCGGGCCCCGCGCTTCTCGCCGACGCGGCCGCGGGCGAGAGCGTCGGGCTCTTCACGGACGTCGTGGGTGTGGCGTTCGACGGTACGCTCGTCCCGCGCCGGGACGATCCGAAGGCGTCCAAGTGCCAGCTCGCGATCGTGGGCTCGGCGGCGAAGTGCATGGACGCGCGTCTGAAGGAGTACGCCAAGTGCGTCAAGGCGGGTCTGAAAGACGGCTCGATCACGAGCGTCGGAGGACTCGTGGCCTGCATCGGCGCCGACCCCAAGGGGAAGATCGCGACCGCCTGCGACCTCGGGACCGCGGGGGAGAAGAAGGTCGACACCGTCCGGAAGGCGCTCGCGAAGCTCTGCCTCGGAGCGGAGGTCGCGCCGAGCTCGGTTCTCGCGGAGTGCCCGGGGGCGGTCGACGTCGAATCGGCCCATGCTTGCTTGACGTCCCGTCTCGGGTGTCGTGCGTGCCGCGCCGTGGACCGGGCCGGCGCGCTCGGCGCAACGTGCGACGCGCTCGACGACGGCGTCGCGAACGAGAGCTGTCCGACCTGAGGGCGAGCGGCCGGGTCCGACGCGGGCCCGGCCGTCCGCGTGCGGCGACGGAGATGCGGGTGGAGACGGACCGTACCGAACCGCAGGCACCGTCCTGGTTCGGCGTCGATTCAGGCCCGCGTCGGCCGGCAACGGCGGTTTGACTCGTGGTGTGCCGTCCTCCACGATCCAGCGAGGGACGGGCTGGGTGGGTTACACGCAGAGGCGTTCCGCGAAACCACCGGGAACGAGCGTGTGACCAGGGAGAAGCACAAGAAGAGCCCGCGCAAGGAGTCGTTTCTTCGGGTCCTCGGCCATCGTCTGTCGGACCTCCAGGTCTTGTACTATCCGTTCGCGCGCGTGCTCGCGCGCGCGTGGTGCTTCTCGATGCACCACTTCGTTCGCTCCGAGCGGCGGGGGCCGCTCTTCGAGTACATCCAGCGCGAGCAACCGTGCATCATCGCGTATTGGCATCAGGACTCGATGCCGCTGTTGTTCGAGCTGATTCGCTACACGCGTGGCTACCCGTGCTCGGCCATGCTGAGCCGGGGCCGCATCGGGGACTTCTCGGCCAATCTTCTGGCCCCGTGGCACTTCCGGTTCGCGCGCGGGTCGAACTCGGGTGGAGGACGAGAGGCGCTCCGTCAGCTGACGCAGGACGCGCGCGACGAGGGTCGCGCGATCTTCTGCACGGTGGATGGCTCGCAGGGACCGGCCCGCCAGGCGCGGTGGGGGGCGATCCAGCTCGCGCGCGATACGGGACATCCGATCATCCTCGCACGCGCCTGGGGCACGAACCTCTCGGTGCTCGAGAAGACGTGGATGAAGCTGGGCTTCCCCTGGCCCTGGGGGCGGGCGGTGTTCCTGAGCGACGGACCGATCCGGGTTCCGGCGAACGCGACGCCGGAGGAGCTCGACGCGATCCGGTCGGACGTCGAGCTGCGTCTGAATCGCCTCGCGGCAGCGTCGGAAGCCTGGGTCACCGCGGGTGCATCCGCGGTCCGGGCCTACGGCCCGGAGGTCGTCGACATGGAGGCGGCCGAGGCGCGCCGGGTGGACGCCGCGAGCGCACCTCCGATCGGCGCGGTCGCCTGCGAGACGTTTCCACCCGCACGCTCCGCGTGAGCTCCTTCGATCGCCTGCACCGTCGTCGCGCTCGCGGGGAGACGCGCCGCCGCGGACTCAGTCGATGTGCCCGATCAGGATCTGCGCGCCGTAGACGAGCGCGGCGCCGCTGATCGCGAACGCGATGAGCCACCGCGAGCCGCCCGCTTCGTGCGCCGCGGGAAGGAGGCTCGTCGCGCCGAGGTAGAGGAACACGCCGGCGAACCATCCGAGCAGCAGAACCTGCACCTCCAGAGAGATCGACAGCGACGGTGCCGCGAGTACCCCGGCGAGAGGAGCGATCGCGGCGAACAGGAGCATTCCCATCGTGGCGCGGTGGCTCTGATGGGTCCCCTGCATGACGCCGGCGACGCTCACGCCGTCGGCGAACTTGTGGAGGGTGATCCCCATCGCGACCGTCCAGCCGAGGCCGGTGTTCGCGTCGAAGGCCTCGCCGATCGCGACACCGTCGATGAAGCTGTGGAGGGCGAGACCCGCGGCCGCCCACAGGCCCGTCGAGTGGCCGTGGTGATGGTGCAGGACGTCCGGGTGCGACGTCTCGCGGTGCGGGAGGTTCTCGAACACGTAGAAGACGAAGAATCCGACGACGGTGAAGAGGAAGAGCGCGTGTGCGTCGTGTCCTCCGGCGGCGGCGAGCTCGAGCGCTTCGGGGATCAGCGCCAGAAGCGCCGTTCCGATCAACGCACCGGCGCAGAACGCGTACACCGCGCCACGATGCACGTCGGTGCGGAGAGCCAGGAGCCCGCCGCCGAAGGTGATCGCGCCGGCGAGCCCGGTCACGAGGAGCCCCTGCATGTCGGTCCAACCAGGACCAATCAAGGCATTCGGCGCGGGCTTTTCAACCGGAGCCGCGGCGCGGACGGCGACCGCGGCAGAAGCGCACGCGAGGGCACACTCAGCCGCGGTGGGCGGCGATGACGTCGGCGGGGGCCTGGACGAGCTCGATCAGGACCCCCTCCCCCCCGATCGGCGACTGCTCGTTGCCCTTCGGATGGATGAAGCACACGTCGTGGCCCGCGGCGCCCTTCCGGATGCCGCCGGGCGTGAATCGCACCCCCTGCCCTTCGAGCCACTCGACGGCCTTCGCGAGGTCGTCGACCCACAGCCCGATGTGGTTCAGGGCCGGATCGTGCACCTTGGGGCGTTTGTCCGGGTCGACGGGCTGCATGAGGTCGACCTCGACCTTGAAGGCGCCCGCCCCGGTGACGGCGATGTCCTCGTCGACGTTCTCCTTCTCGCTGCGGAAGTTCCCGTGCAGCTCGAGACCGAGCATGTCGATCCACAGCTTGCGAAGATTGTTCTTGTCGGTGCTGCCGACGGCGATCTGCTGGAGTCCGAGAATGGAGAAGGGTCGTTCCGACATGCGCATACTCTCGCGAACGCCCCCCGGGCGCGCAAGCCGCGCTTTGGCCGCGCACGCCTCGGGGGGGCGCACGCGGCGCTGCGGCCGCGCACGACCCGACGTCATCGTCCGGGGACGGCGGCAGAGAGACACCCACCCCACACCCCACTCACCCATTGCCTCGCAGCTGCAGCAATCTCTCTGCCGGCCGCCCGGACGGCTTCCCGAGTTGTCCCCCACAACACGACCACACGACCCTCCTCGGGAGGCTCGCGTGCGAGTTTGCAACTCCGGTGCCAGGGAGGGCCCGAGATCGCGGGCTGCACGACCCCCCAGGTGGCATAGCCCTTCGCGAGTTCCGGCGAGATCTCGCCGATGTGCTAAGCCTTCGCCATGGCGCGCTCTCCCCATCCTCGGCCGTGGGTCACGCGTCAGCGCTTTCAGGGGATCGTCGCAGAGGCTCTGGATGCGATTCCGCCCGAGCTTGCCGAACATCTCGAGAACGTGGCCGTGGTGATCGAGGACGAGCCGGACGAGGAGACCCTTCTCGACCTGGGTCTCGATCCGGAGATCGACTCGCTCTATGGGCTCTACCAGGGGACTCCACTGGGCGAACGGGACGCTCTGCACGCGGCCTTGCCCGATCGGATCGTGATCTACTATCTCCCCTTGTCCGAGGATTTCACGGACGACTACCACCTTCGCCGCGAGATCCGACGCACCGTCGTTCACGAGGTCGGCCACTTCTTCGGCTTCGACGACGAGCGTCTGGGAGAGATGGGCTACTGAGCTTCTCGATCGATACACGGGCCGACGACCTCGCGCGTCTCGCGAGGGAGCCGGTCGATCTCCTGATCGTGGGCGGTGGGATCACCGGTGCGGGGATCGCGCGCGACGCGGCCATGCGCGGTCTGCGCGTCGGGTTGCTCGAGCGCGGTGACTTCGCGTCCGGCACGTCCAGTCGCTCGTCGAAGCTCATCCACGGGGGTCTTCGGTATCTCGCGCAGGGGGACATTCCCCTCGTCATGGAGGCGGCGCGGGAGCGACGGCGTCTGACGCGGATCGCACCTCATCTCGCCCTCGGCGCGCGCATGGTCGTCCCCGTGCACGGACGCACCTCCGCCGGGATCGTGAAGCTTCGCGCCGGCATGTGGAGCTTCGAGAAGATGGCGAAGATCGAGCCCGAGGATCGCCACGAGACGTGGGGGACGGATCAGCTCCTCGCGCGCGTGGCGGGGCTCGAACCGAAGCGTCTCCAGGGCGCCGCCGTCTACACGGAGTACATCACGGACGATGCGCGTCTCACGCTCGAGACCCTCAAGTCGGCGAAGCGCTACGGGGCCGCGTTGGCCAACTACGCCCCTGCGGTTCGACTCGAAGAGATCTCGCGCGCCGCTTCGGGCCACGGCGGCGGCTCGAACCGGACGGGCTTGCGGGTCTTCGCGCGCGACGAGGTGACGGGGGGTGAGCTCGCGATCGAAGCGGCCGTCGTGGTGAACGCCGCCGGCCCCTGGGTGGATCGGGTCCGCAATCTCGGCGGCGACGCGAAGCCGCGCATTCAGCTCACGAAGGGGATCCATCTCGTGATCCCGCGCGAACGGTTGCCGGTCGACGACATCGTGGTGGCTCGCGCGGCGGATCGTCGCATGGCGTTCGTGGTCCCGCACGAGGACATCCTTTGGATCGGGACGACCGACACGTTCTACCCGAACCCGGAGGAGCGCCCGACGATCGCTCGGCAAGACGTCGACTACCTCCTGGACACGATCAATGCGAACTGGCCCGGGGCACACATCGGTGACGACGACGTGCGCGGGGCCTGGGCCGGCGTTCGGCCCCTCGTGGCACAGGAGGGGAAGTCGCCATCCGAGATCTCGCGTCGCGACGAGATTCTGGTCGAGCCGAACGGGCTGATCTCGATCGGCGGCGGAAAGCTCACGACCTACCGGCAGATGGCCGAGCGGGTGGTGGATCAGGTTCTGGAGAAGATCGATCGCACGGCCGAGCCGTGTCGGACCGCCGACGTTCCTCTCGTCGAGGAAGGCGATCCG
>JAUIFY010000084.1 GCA_030430245.1 bacterium
GCCCGGCGCCGCGCGGGCGGCCGCGCCCTCGGAAACGCGCTCCCCGCCCCCTCCTCCCGACTCGATCACGTGTCCGACCGGGGGTGGTTCGGTTCTTGCCTCACCAGTGTGGCTGGTCACCAAGCGAAAGGAGCGAAGATGAGACAGACGATCGAAGAGTCCGTGCAGGTCGAGGCTCCCGTTTCGACGACATACAACCACTACACCCGGTTCGAGGACTTCCCGGAGTTCATGGACGGCGTGAAGGAGGTGCAGCAGCTCGACGACCGCCACCTCCACTGGAAGGCGAACGTCGGCGGCGAGGATCTCGAGTGGGACGCCGAGATCACCGAGCAGATCCCGGACAAGCGAATCGCGTGGCGGAACCGCTCGGGGCCGACGAGCGGCGGTGTGATCACGTTCCACCGGATCGCGGACGGCGTGACGCGCGTGATGCTCCAGACGGACTACGAGCCCGAAGGAGTGCCGGAGAAGATCGGCAGCTACCTCGGCGTCCTGGATCACCGGGTCCGGAAGGACCTCGAGCGGTTCAGGGAGCGCGTCGAGCGGCTCGGCGACACTGCGGGCTGGCGCCGATCGATCCCGTCCAAGGAGGATCTCCCCGCCTGATCCATCCGGGCGGCGGGACACTCCCGCCGCCCGCCGGGGGCTCGACCGCCAGGCTCATGGACACTGCGGCACGACAGATGCGCGATCGACCTCGACACGACGTTCCCCGCTCGCGACCCGGGCCATCGAGTCTCACGGTCGTGCCGGCCGCGCTGCGCCTCGTGGTGTGACGCGCCGGATCCGGGGCGGCACGAGACCTGCATCGCGCGCCGCCCACGCAAGGCACCGAACAGGGAGATGACGCGCCGACGCGAGTCGGCCCAGACCAGGAGAAGCGAATGAAGTTCGAACTGCCACCACTGCCGTATCCGAAAGAGGCTCTCGCGCCCGCGATCTCGCCCCGGACCGTGGACATCCACTTCGAAAAGCACCACCGCGGGTACATGGAGAAGCTCGAGAAGGCGATCGGCGGCAAGCCCCTCGCGAACGAGGAGCTCGAGGACATCCTCCGCAAGACCGACGGGCAGGAGTTCAACCTCGCCGCGCAGGTCTGGAACCACACGTTCTACTGGATGAGCCTCCGTCCCGACGGCGGCGGCGAGCCCCCCGCGGAGATCGCCGACGCGCTGTCGCGAGACTTCGGCGACGTGTCCCAGTTCCGAAAAGAGCTTGCCGAGGCGGCGACCGGGGAGTTCGGGTCGGGATGGGCCTGGCTCATCCAGCGCGACTCCGGCGAGCTCGCGGTGATCTCGAGCAGCGATGCCGAGAACCCGCTCACGTCGGGGGCGAACCCACTCCTGACGATCGACGTCTGGGAGCACGCCTACTACCTCGACTACCAGAACGATCGAGGAGCCTACGTCCGCGCCGTCATCGACTCCCTGCTCAATTGGGACTGCGTCGCACAGCGGCTGCGATCGCGCGAGGCGGGTCGCAAGGCCAGCTAGAGACACGACCGAGCCCGGCCCACCCCCTGGCACCGGAACCGTTGCGCCGCACCGGCCGGCGCGAACCGCCCTCCGATGAAATGGATTCGAACCATCTCGAGCGTGTCTGGATGCACCGTGACGAGGTGGAAGCCATTGGCTTTCTCCCGACGCCGCTGGGACGTCGCCGTTCCTGCGGCCACGGACACGGCGGCGAGTCCCACACCCCCCGCGATCGGGACCGTTGGTAGAATTTGCTGCAGAACCGGTCCGTCGCCGGCCGCCCGGTGGCCGGAGGGGAACGCGTCCTTCCGCCGAGCGCCCGGAAACCATCACGACATGCACGCAAACGAGAATGACGATCATCGCCTCGGGTTCCGTCCGGCGCTCGCGGCGCTCTCTCTGATCATCGCGGTAGCGATCCTCGCTTCCGCCCCGCCGAAACCCGTCCACGGGATGACCGAGACGTCGACCCTGCAAGTCATCGCCGCGCGCGATCTCGTCGGCCGCAGAGTCCACGACGCGGCCGGGGCCCGCGTCGGCGAGGCCCGCTACGTCTTGATCGACGTCGACCTCGGCGTCCTCCTCGGTGTCGCGGTCGAACCGGACGACACGTCTCAGGGGCTCCTCGTCGTCCCGTGGCAGTCCGTCGACATCGTGGCATCGGATCACGGCCTCGTTCTGTCCAAGCGAACGAGCGAGCTCTCGGGCGCGGCTCGCCTGCCACGCGACCGGCTCGCCGAGCTGACGAAGCCGCTGCTGTGGGAGTCGGTCACGCAATACTGGCTCGACGTTCCGGCCATCACGGACCCCCGCAGCGCCGCCGGCGCGAAGAACGGCGACGCGTCGGCAACTTCTTCGAAGAACGCCGGCCGGGCGAAGAAGACCTCCCGGAAAGCTGCAGAGGACGAAGCGTCGAAGCCACGAACGCAGCTCCTCGTCGGTCGCACGGTGGTGCAGATCCTCGACGGCCCGGAGTTCCGCTTCGCCGATCAAGTGAGCGGCGCCGAGGTCTCGACGTCGAACGACGACACGATCGGCGAGATCGACGAGGTCGTCCTCGACTGGGAACACGGACGCGTCGCGTACGTCGTGATCGCACAGGGCGGCTTCCTCGGAATCGGCACTCGATGGCTCCCGGTGCCCCTCTCCGCTCTGCGTTGGGAACCCGAGGCGAAGCGGTTCGTGCTCACCGGCTCCAAGAGTGGTCTCGAGCAGAGAAAGGCCCTCGACGCGAGCCGAACGCCGCGTCGGGTCCGCTACGCCGACCTCGCGAAACTCTACGGCCAATGGAAGGCGACGCCGTATTGGCAGGACGACGCGCCGGAGCCCAACCGATGATCCCGGCCGCCGTCGCGCTCGTCGCAGCCGTCGGCCTCGCCTTTGCCGCGATGACCGCGGAATCGGCGACCACGTCTCACCTCGGCCACGCCGCGCTCCTCCTTCTCACACTGGGGTTCGTCACGATGGCCGTGCGCAACTACCGCCGCTGAGAGCCCACGGCTCTCCCTGGCCCGTCCGAAGAGGAAACGACTCCATGAGCCAACACCGAAAGCACACGACCAACGACGCCGGGATCCCCGTCACGAGTGACGAGCACTCGCTCACGGTCGGGCCCGACGGTCCGATCGTCCTGCACGATCACTATCTCATCGAGCAGATGGCCAACTTCAACCGCGAGCGGATCGCCGAACGCCAACCACACGCGAAGGGGGGCGGCGCGTTCGGACGGTTCGAGGTCACGGGCGACGTCCGCGCGTACACGAAAGCGGTCGTGTTCCAGCCGGGTGCGCGCAGTGACACCCTCGCGAGGTTCTCGACCGTCGCGGGGGAGAGTGGAAGCCCGGACACGTGGCGCGATCCACGCGGTTTCGCCGTGAAGTTCTATACCGACGCCGGGAACTACGACATGGTGGGCAACAACACCCCCGTCTTCTTCTTGCGGGATCCGATGAAGTTCCAGCATTTCATCCGGTCGCAGAAGCGTCGTGCCGACAGCGGACTCCGCGACCACGACATGCAGTGGGACTTCTGGACTCTTTCTCCCGAGTCCGCGCACCAGGTCACCTGGCTCATGGGAGATCGGGGCATCCCACGGTCGTGGAGGCACATGAACGGCTACTCGAGCCACACGTACATGTGGGTGAACGGGGATGGGGAACGCTTCTGGGTGAAATACCATTTCAAGAGCGACCAGGGTGTCGAGCACCTGACGCAGGACGAAGCGGATCGACTGGCCGGGAGCGACGCCGACTATCACCGCCGCGATCTATTCGAAGCGGTGGCGCGCGGCGACGCACCCAGCTGGACACTCCACGTGCAGGTCATGCCGTTCGAGGAAGCCAAGACGTACCGCCTCAACCCGTTCGACCTTACGAAGGTGTGGCCGCACGCGGATCATCCGCTGCACGAGGTGGGTCGCCTGACCCTCGATCGCAACCCGACCGACTTCCACACGCAGATCGAGCAGGCGGCGTTCGAGCCCAACAACCTGATCCCCGGGATCGGCGCCAGTCCCGACAAGATGCTGCTCGCGAGGCTCTTCGCGTACTCCGACGCACACCGGGCGAGACTCGGCGTGAACTACAAGCAGATCCCGGTCAACCGCCCTCAGTGCCCCGTCCACGCCTACAGCAAGGACGGCGCGATGCGCGTCGATGCGGTCTCGGACCCCGTCTACGCACCCAACTCCAAGGGGGGCCCGGCCGCGGACCCGTCGGCGCACCCGCTCGCCGACACGTGGAACGCCGATGGAGAGTTCGTGCGCGCCGCCTACACCCTCCGGTCGGATGACGACGACTGGAGCCAGGCGAGAGCGCTCGTCCGTGACGTGATGGACGACGAAGCCAGAGAGCGTCTCGTCTCGAATGCGGCCGGCCACCTGGGCAACGGCGTCTCCGACGCGGTGCTCGAGCGAGCCTTCGCGTACTGGCGCAACGTCGACGACGATCTCGGACGGCGCATCGAAGCGACGGTCGCCGGCTGATCGCGCGGTGTAACTCCTACACACGCGACGCCTGAAAGGGTGCGGCGACGGCCGTCGCGTCGAGCGCGCGCCCGCGCGGCGGGACGCGGCGCTTTGCCTCGTCGTTCCGCCGCTTTTCGGCGAACGCGCGGTCCGAGACGGGTTTGGCACGCCGCTCGCAACCCCACGAGTCGAGTGACGCGGCGCGCTGGCGCGCTGCGACAATTCCGACAACCCAACTGCAAAGAGGAGAACGGTATGTCCAATGAGAGCAAAGAGAAGAGAGAACGTGGTCCGGTCGGCACGGCCTTCGACCTGACCGTCGGTGGGACGCTCCTGGCGGCCGACAAGGCGGCCGAGCTCGCCGACGAAGTAATCGAACGCGGCACCAACGCGGCGAAGGCCGTGGGCGAGGAGATTCTGAAGACGGCCGACGAGGCCGCCGATGAAGGCAAGTCCGCGGCGCGTTCGGCGGCGAAGCAGGCCAAGACCGTCGGCAAGCAAGCTGCGGCCAGCATCCGCGCCGGGTCGGACACGCGTCCATACGAGGAGCGCACGAAGGACGAGCTCTACGAGCTCGCCGCCGAGCGCGACGTCGAGGGCCGCTCCGACATGACGAAGGACGAGCTGATCGCGGCGCTCCGTGCCTGACCGAATCGCGATCGGAGCGGCTACCGCCGGCCGATCGTGCCCGACTCTCCGCGGGTGTGGATCGACGTCCACACCCGCGGACGTGGCGCGCGGTCTCCGTTGCGCTCCCGCCGCGTCTCTCCAACCGTCGACTCGAAGTGAGACGTGGAAGCTCGCTCGTTCCGGCGTCGTCGCGGGCGCGCCTCCGCGCCCGCGACGCGATCCGCAGGTCGACGACCCGCCTCCACCCTCCCGACGCGATCCTGGCGTCGACGAGCCGGGTCCGCCGGTGGGACCCGCCCGACGAATCCGTCGTGCCGGAGCGTCTCCCACCCGACCCCGATCACCACCCGACGCCCTGAATGCGCGATCCATCATCGCGCTCCTACTTCAGGGCGTCACCCACCTCCTCGGCGGCTTCGTCGATCTTCTCCCCCGCCTTTTCCGCCGGCCCCTTCTCGGGGCAGGCGGTCAGCAGAAGGCTCGCGAGGACGGCCGCCGCCGCGAGCGGCAGCGTCCCCACGCCTCGGTTCCACTTCACGATCGTCGCCTCCACGGTCCGGCTCATTCGGACGCGAGCGGCGCACCCGCCGCGATGAAGTCGAGGGCGGGAATCTCGGCTCCGATCGCGCCGCCGGTCAGGAGCGACACGAGGAACACCACGAGGAACACCACGAACAGGACCTTGGCGATGCCGGCGGACGTGCCCGCGATTCCTCCGAACCCCAGAACACCCGCGATGATGGCGATCACCAAGAATACGACGGCCCCACTGAGCATGACACGACTCCCTTCGCCGGGGATCGAGAGACCGCCCCGGACGTCTTCGGGGCCCGATTGCCCCGCGAGAACGATGGGCAGCAAGCCGCGTGCCCAGACCGAGGGGTCGTCGTTCGAATCGAGAACGCGGGCCCACGGATGTGGGGCGTCAGAGCTTGGGGATCCGAACGCGACTGATCATGGCGCAGCCGCTCAGGAAGTACATGCCGACGAGAGGGTGCACCTTCCCGCCCAGGACTCGCGTCCACCCGAGGGGGATCGCGTCGTCGATGCGGCCGCTCCAGGCGAGCACCATCAGGACCGCCACCAGGAGGAGCGAGGTCGGGATGGGCGTCCCCTCGAAGTAGCGGACCTTCCCCATGTCGTCCGAGAGCGCGTCCGCCGAAACGTTGTAACGCGCGAGCCGCGCCAGTCCGCAACTCACGAAGAAGACCAGAACCACGGCATCCCACGCGCCTCGCAACCCGACCGCGAATCCGAGCACGGCCGGCGCCACCCCGAAGGAGATCAGGTCGGCGAGAGAGTCCAACTCCCGGCCGAGGTCGCTCGAGCCGGCCTGCCGTCGGCGCGCCACCCGACCATCCGCCACGTCGAAGATCAGCGACAGCGGGAGTAGGCAGAACGCCAGCCAGAGGATCCTGCCGTCCCGCGTATCCATGTACTGCAGGGTCGCGAGGATCGAAGCCGTGCCGGCGACGCCGTTCGCCAGAGTGATGGCGTCGGCCATTGTGAAGAGGCGGATCATTCGTATCGCGCGCTTCCTCTCGAAGAAACGAACCAAGGCACGTGCCAGGGGAACCCCGGGCCGTGCCCTGCCCGTCACTCTACGACGATCGATCTCGACGATGCACCCGAACGTCGGGCAAGGCGCCGAACACCCGCAAAGTTCGGCAATTTCTACAATATGCCAGGCCTCCCCGAGGGCAACGTGCGAATCGCTCCGGCGCCGCTCGGACTCGCCGCCGTTGCCCCTGGCACGATTCTCGCGGTCTTCCGCTCGGCCGACCGGAGTCCACGCCGCGGCGCACCGACCAGGAGGAGTCGCCGAATGAACCCCGCTCTCGCCGAGGAACTCGACCGACCGAACGCCCCGGAGGCGGAGGGAGCCTCCTTCGATCCCCCCGACGACCTCGGCGAGGTCCTCGACACCGTGACCCAGACGGTGGGTGCTCTGTGGGGCGACTTCGTCGTCCGGATTCCCTTCCTGCTAACCGGGCTCGTCGTTCTCCTGCTCACGTGGCTCGTCACCCTCGCGTTCAAGCGACTGGTGGGGCGGATCCCGGCCGCTCGGCGGATGCGAGGCTCCCTTCGAGATCTCTTCACCCGACTCGGGACGATCGCGATCTGGACGGCCGGGCTGACCGTCGCCATGGTGATCGTCTTTCCCGGCCTCACCCCGGCGCGCGCGTTCGGTGCTCTCGGCCTGGTTTCGATCGCGGTCGGCTTCGCGTTCAAGGACATCTTCGAGAACTTCTTCGCGGGGATCCTCCTGCTCTGGCGCTTCCCGTTCGAGACCGGCGACTTCGTCGAGTGCGAGGGCATCATGGGAAGCGTGCAGGAGGTCACGATCCGCATGACGCAGATCCGACTGACGACCGGTGAGCTCGTCGTCGTTCCCAACTCGTTCCTCTTCAAGAACCCCGTCCGCGTGTTGACCGATCAGCCCCGCCGCCGCGTGACGATCGTCGCGGGCGTCGCGTACGGCGAAGACGTCGCCGAGGCGACCCGCGTGATCGAAGAGGCGGTCCGGAGCTGCGACTCCGTGGACCGCGACCGGCCGATCCAGGTCTTCCCCGAGGCGTTCGGATCCAGCAGCATCGACATCGAGGTCGCCTGGTGGACCGGCCCCGAGCCCGTCGACGTCCGGCGTTCCCGCGGCGAGATCGTCACGGCCATCAAGAAGGCCCTCGACGACGCCGGCATCGAGATCCCCTTCCCGTACCGAACGCTCACGTTCAAGGAGCCGCTTCCCATCGCGAGCGCGGGCCGCGGCGACTCGAGAGCCGAGGGCCGATCGCCGACCGCCGCCGACGGCGCGCGCGACGCGTAGCCCCGCGCTCGCTCGCGCCGCGCCCACCCGAGCCGCGCGTAAGGATTACAGACCGTCTGCCCATTCGACACGCCCGCGGACGAACGTCGCGGGTTTTCGACTGGCACACGCTTCGCTTCCCGCGCGAGGGGCGCACGGCTCGTGCGCACGAAAAAGGAGATTCATCTCATGCAGATCGTTCCCGTCCGCTTCTTCTCGTCCGCGGCGCGCGCGTTGCCTTCGCCGTTCGCATCGACGTCGAGCCTTCTGCTCGGCGGTGCACTGGTCGTCGCACTGACGGTCGCAGCGACGGCCGCGTGGGCCGCGAGCAACGTTCACAAGAGCAACGACGGTCTTTCCCAGGCCTCGAACGCCGCGCTCGCCGCGGCCGGCCTGAATCTGAATCCTTTCGGCGCCGGGCAGCTCCTCGTGGGGACCTACTACGACGTCCGGCCGATCGCCGGCGATGCGCAGATCAACAACATCCAGATCTTGAACACGAACACGAACAATCCGGGGCTGCCTCCGTGCACCGAGCTCGACCGCGCGGACGGCATCGCGGGAGGCGGCTCCTGCTACGACCCGGCCGGCGGCATCCTCGCCAAGGTGCGCCTGCGCGAGTCGAAGACGTCGCAGGCGATCCTCGACTTCGTCGTCGCACTCTCGTGCGGGGAGGTCTGGGCGGGACGGATCACCAGGAATGCGACGACCGGCTTGCCCCAGGTCTCGTCGTCGTTCCCGATCGCGGCCGAGATCGACGAAGGGTCGGTGACGACGGCTCCCCTCCTGGCCGAGACGCCGCTCGGCGTCGCGGCCCCGGGCCTCCCCTCCGGTCTCGAGGTCGCCGATCTCCAGCGCGGCCACTTCGAGGTGATCGCACTGGAAGCGCTTCCGTGCGAGCCGCAATCGGGCGCCCTCGACCTCGAGGGAAACACCTGGACGCGGATCGGGGAGACCCCTTCCAATGCTCTCGCGGGGACGGTGTTCCTGGTCCGCGCCGCCGCGGGCGTCTCCCACTCCTACGAGATGCCGGCCATCGCGAACTTCGCCCCGTATCCCAACGGCCCCGTGACGCCGGCGAACCTCCTCGACGCCAACGAGCCGAAGTACACGGATTGCCTGGCGCTCGATCAATCGCGGGCGTTCCTCGGGGCGAATCAGTGCGTCCAGGCGGCAAACTTCTCCCTCTCCAAGAGTCGCCTCCTCGCGCAGTACGACGTGGAGGACGGGACCAGCGGGCGAACGCTGGTCGTCGTGACGCTTCCGACCAAATACGAAAACTGCTCGATCTCCCCGGACGGGTGGGCGGAGCCGACGACCGCCAACGGTCCGTTCGATTGTGGCCCCCGCGAGGAGATCTCCTGCACTCTCTTCGACCGCCTCGAGAACTTCGTACGAGAGAACTTCGTCACGCCGCCCCCCCAGACGGGCATCTGTTCGCTCGACCGCGCCGTCAACATCCTCCAGATCGTGAAGACGGCGGCGGACGCGGACGCGCGCGCCGACCTCCTGTTCGCGACGAGCGACCTTCCCGCCGGTGAGTCCGGCTGGCTCGACCTCGATCTCGCGCGCGACGCCGACAACGATCTGATCCACGGGGAGATCGCGGCGCCGGCGACGGTGAACCATCTGGGCATGTTCCTCGCCGGCTATGAAGGACTGCCCACGGCCGGTCTCGTACTGCAGGAGTTCTTCAACGGAAACGTCGGAGGAACATACGGCAACACCGTCGCTCCGACGTTCGAGCAGACGATCCTCCGTCCCGTCGACCTCGCCGGCTGAGGAGGCGGCCCCGAGGCGCCGGACTCTTCCGGTCGGACCTCGGGGCCCGTCGCGCCGCCGGCAGAGTGCTGCTCACGCCACGACGTCAGACGGCACCCTCGAGCTTGCGGATCGACTCCGACCCGTGCGCGCCAACGCCGGCTTCCACTCGCCCCGCCGGCGCCGCACGCTGTGTCCCCGGCCCCCCGCGTCGCGCCAGCACGCGACGCGTGCTCCGTCGACGCTCGGTCGTGGCCCCGATCTCCGCCGCGAACACCCGGCGTCGGACGCTGGCGGGCTCGAGATCCAGGTGCTCGCACACGCTCTCGAAGGCGAAGAGCCATCGGTTGTCGTGCGAGCGAAGCCAGTCACCCGCCTGTCGCGCGGCACGTTGCCTCGAGGGACGCGTGTCCTCGAGATCCGCGTAGCAGCTGATCGCATCCTCGAGAACGGCCAGCATCAACGACTGAACGGGCGAGAGTCGCAGCAGGCGACTGCTCTGGCGCGACGCACTCTCGAACCATTGCTCCGGGAGAATCACGCCCGGAACGTCCGTGGTCTCGGGGGACCGGACACCCATCCCCTCGACCCGCGCAACTCCAGTGTCCTTCTTGCGTGAGTTCACGCCCCTCCCAGGTCGCAAGGCGTATGCCGGCCCCTCCGACCGTGCCCGATCGTGGCTCTCGGTCGTTTCGAGTGTGGGTTCTACGGTCAGAATTACGAAGACGAGCCGTCGGGCGGCGCGTGGCGTCGTCCTCGGCTGGCACAAGGTTCGCTGCCCATCGAGGAGCGCCCCATCGATCTCCGCCGACGACTGCCCGCGAGCGCCACGGAGTGGGTCGAGTCGGCAAGGAGCGAACAAGCTGCAGCGATTCCCCGGGTCGCGCGTGAGGCACCGGAGTTGCTTCGTGGGGGGAGCATGAGCAGTCCATCGGAGACCATTGGCCTGTTGAACGATGACGAAGTCGTCCGGGTGCTCGACGAGTTGGTGCGAGACGATGGGCGCGTCGACCGGGAGGAGCTCCGGATCTCGTGCCGGGACGGAGAGGTCACGCTCGAAGGCGCTCTACCGAGCGAGCACGAGCGCGACATCGTCATCGCTCTGCTCCGCGACGAAGCGGGCATCGAGCGAATCGTCGACCGGCTCGAGATCGAGCGCGTCGCTTGGGAGCGCCGCGATCGCGCCCCGGGTCTCGGCCGGGAGCTTCCCGACGACCCCGAGGAGCTGCCGGAGGCGTTGAGCGAAGAGCCGACGACCACACAGGAGCCGCTCCGGGCGTCGTCCGAGGGGACTCCCTACACCCCGCCCGATCGACCGATGCCGCTCGAGCATCGGGATCGGGGGACGAGCCGACGGCGATGAGAGCGGCTGCACGCCTTCTTCCGCCCACCCGGCCACGGCCTCGGAATCTCGCGGCTTCACTCGAGCCAGCTCCGCGGATATGAAGTCGACATCGAAGATGAAGACGTCTTTGGGGGACATCCGCGAGGCCGTGGGAAGTGGCTTCTGGTTCGTGCCCGGATTGATGATGCTGGGAGCGGCCGGCGCGGCCTATCTGCTCGTCTGGGTCGACGAGACCATCGACCCTCAGCGTGTCGGACTCTTCGGCTACCTGATCGCCACGGACCTCGACGGCGCTCGCGTGCTCCTCTCCTCGATCGCGAGCTCGATCATCTCGGTCGCCGGCGTCGTCTTCTCGATCACCGTCGTCGTTCTCTCCGTCGCATCGGGGCAGCTCGGGCCACGGCTCCTGCGCAGCTTCATGCGGCTCCGAACGACGCAGTATTCGCTCGGCGCCTTCACCGCGACGTTTCTGTTCTGCCTGTTGCTCCTGGTTCGTCTCCAGGTCGCCGAGGAAGGCGGCTTCACTCCGCACGCCTCGGTCAGCTTCGCCGTCCTCCTCGCCATCGCGTGCCTTTGCATCCTCGTCTTCTACATCCACCACGTCGCACTCTACATTCAGGCGGACACGGTGATCCGATCGGTCGCGAGCGAGCTGGAAGATACCATCGAGTCGATCTATCCCGATCCCCTCGACGAGTATCCCGTCGATCTCGCCGCCGCGATCGAGCCGGACTCGCCGTCGGATTCGCCTCCCTCCGGCGCCGCCACCGCGGCGCACGAGGGATACGTGCAATGCATCGACACGCGAGCGCTGGTCGATCTCGCGACGTCGGAGGATCTCTTGATCTCCCTCCGGGTCCGGCCCGGCGCCTTCGTGATCCAAGACGCCCGCATCGCGACCGTCTGGCCCGCGGAGCGCGCGACCGACGCCGTGAATGCGAAGATCAACGAGGCGATCGGCTTGGGCGAGAGGGCGACTCCGGACGAAGACGCGGAGTTCGTCATCGGTCAGCTCGTGGAGGTAGCCGTCCGTGCTCTCTCGCCCGGCATCAACGATCCGTTCACGGCCATGGCGTGCGTCGACCGCCTGGCGAGCGCACTCGGCAAGCTCCTGGGCCGCAAGTTCCCATCGCCGAACCATCACGACGAGGACCAGAGGCTGCGCCTCGTGACCATGCCCGCGTCGTTCGGCGACCTCCTCGACGCGAGTTTCGACGAGATCCGACGCAATGCCCGCGGCACGGTTCCGGTCGTGAGACGCATGCTCGGCTCGCTGGCGCTTCTCGCGCCACTCGTCCGACGGCAGGAGGATGGGCGGGCGCTCGCGCGCCACGTCCACGAGATTCGAGACTCGCTGGACGGCGCGAGCCTGAAGCGGGAACGCGACACGCTCGACGCGCAATGCGAGCGCATTCTGGCCGAGCTGGAAGACCGGCCGCCCCGCGCGACCCGGCAGGCGGTGGACGCGCGCTCGGCATGATGTCGACACGGTCACCCGGGACATCTCGCCCACCGCCCACGGGCGATCCATCTCAGAGGGCGCTCACTGACACTCGGGGTGCACGCCATTGGGATCGGGGAGCGGGTCGCCCGAGCTTCGCTTGCCCTCGCGCAGCTTCCGCGTGAAACATTGCCCCGCCGGTGTCTGGAGCACGACGTAGCTCTCGAGCTCGAACGGATCTCTCGGTTGCCCGAAGTCCTCTACGGTGCCGCAGCACTTCTCGAAGTAGATCGAAAACTTGCGTCCACGCGAGTGGGAGAACGTCACACCGTCCCGCACCACGTTCACCCCTCGGCCCAGATCGTCGACGGCGTCGAAGTCGTGGAAGACCTTGAGGCTGCGCTGGTTTCGGCTCGAGCAGTTGAGCGTCTGATCGACGCACACCCGCGGTTTCGTCCCCTTGACCTTGTAGTCCGGCGTCGAGCAACCGATGGTCGCCCCGACGTCGATCGCGCCACCCGCCAACGCGGCGGTCACCTCGATCGGCGCCGGACAGGACCGGTCGCTTCTCTCGCTCGCCAGGACGAAGATCTCGCCGGTGCGAAGATTCCTCTCGATCGTCCAGACGCCCTGAATCGAGTTGTCGCCGTCCTGCTTGCGGATGATCCAGCGCGCCTTCCCTGGATCCTGCTCCCCCTGGATCTTCAGGGGACATCCCGTCCAGCAAAGCTGAGGTCCAGGAGGTGGCGGCACGACCGGCGTACCCAACGGTCCGCGCACTCGCTTCAGGTGGAACGGCTCGCACGCCAGGGGCGCACTCGATGCGGCGAACAGACTCGCCAGGACCATCACGGCCGCCATCCACCATGATGTCGTCGATTCGTGTCGCGGTGTTTCCCGCAAGGACATCCCTCCTTTCGAGGATTCCGGCTCCCACCGCGCGCCCGACCACAGGGGCGACGGTGACCTCGCTTCCTCTCGGCCGCAAGGCGCATGCCAGCGCTCCCGCTGCCTCCTCGCCACGGGCCGCACTCGGAAAGAGCGCCCGTGGTGCCGCGCTCGCGCCCCAAGCCGCCACCGCGAGGGCACGTCGCTCCGTAGAATCTACAGACGTCGAGCGATCGCGTGAGAAGTTCGTACGGCACGCGCGACCGCTTCTCGGCCACGAGGGAACGCGCCCGATCAATCCGTGCGCCGGCCGTCCGGGGCCGGCTCGGGTCGTCGCCCGCGAAGGCGCCGCGTCAGGAGTCGCTGTCGGTCGGCTCCGGGCTTCGCTCGGCGGAGTGAACCGCGGGCAGCACGTCGGAAAACTCGCGGCCGTAGAGCTCCCAAACGGTCACGAAGACCGCGGCGACGATCGGGCCGACGAGAAAGCCGGCGACGCCGAAGAGGGAGATGCCCCCGAGAGTGCCGAGGAGGATCATGAGATCGGTCATCTGTGCGTCGGCACCGACGAGACGAGGGCGAAGCACGTTGTCGACGGTGCCGACCACCAGCGCACACCAGAGCGAGAGTGCGCCCGCACCGACGAGCTCTCCCTGCAACGCGAGCCAGATCGCGGCCGGCACCCAGACGAGGGCGACTCCGACGCCGGGAATCACCGACAGGATCGCCATGATCGTCGTCCAGAAGAGAGCGCCCGGAATCCCGGCCACCCAGAGCGCAGCCCCCGCCAGCGCGCCCTGGACGAGCCCGATCACGATCGATCCTTTGAGCGTCGCGCGCGTGACCGAGAGGAATCGCTCGACGACCTCGTGCTCCGCCTCGGGATCCAGGGGCGCGTAGTAGAGGATGAGGTCGAGGGTCTCCCGGCCGCGAAGGAGGAAGAAGAAGAGCGCGTAGAGGAAGACGAACAGGTTGAGCAGGAACGTCGCCGTGTTCTTCGTCGCGGTCGCAGCCCCGCTGACGATCATCGAGCCGACCGTCGAGACGGTCTGACCGGCGCGCTTCACGACCTCTTCGCGGCTGGGCAGCGACGCCTCCAGCGCGAGCAGCCTCTCGCCGAACGGCAAGGCGCCGATCCAACCGCGAACGCTCTCGCGGAGGGCATCGGGGTTCGCGGCCTCTCGCTGCAGGAAGTCTCGAATCGTCTCGGACAGCTCGAGCGCCTGCGTCGTGACGACCGCGAGAAACGTCGAGAACGGACCGACCAGGCCGAAGAAGACCGCCATCACCACGAGCGCGGCCGCGAGGCCTTCGCGTCCGGCGACCTTGGCCACCACCCACCGATGGATGGGGTACAGAAGGCCCGCGAGGATCGCCGCCATCAGGAGCGACGTGAGGAACCCCCGGATCATCCAAAGGAAGAGCACGGAGACGAAGATCACGATGGCGACGAGAAAGCGCCGCTGGATCGCTTCTTGAACGGGGTCGCGCGCGTCCACGGCGGGAGGGTACGACACCTTCCCCGACGCGTCGATCCGCCCGGCCGATCCCCCGAGCCGTCCGTCGATCGAGATCGTGGCCGGCGCGAAGCGTTGGCACTCATTTCGCTCCCGGTGGAGGCGTGGCTCCGCCTTCCCCCGATCGACGTCTCGCGGCTGCGACCTGGCTCACCTGCGCGGTGGTCCTCATCGCCGTCGGGATCTCCCAACGAAGTGATGCCGCGGCGGCGAGCGCGGCCGAGGATCGCTCCCTCGGCGTGGTGACCTACAATCTCCACAGCGGCCTCGGGCCCGCCCTGGGCTTGCGACAAACGCGCGAGCGGGTGCAGGCGAACCTGCGGGGGATCGCGGCCACCATCGCCGCCGCCGATCCCACTCGAGGCGTGGACATCGTCGGCCTGAACGAAGTCGACGTCGACGCGAGACGGTCGGCGTGGATCGACCAGGGTGCCTACGTGGCGAACGAGTTGACGCGCCTCACCGGCGACCCGTACACGCTCCTTCGGGGCGAGACCTGGCGACGCCGTCGCTGGCCGCTGGAGGCGACGTTCGGAAACGCGTTGCTCGTGCGCAACGACGTGATCCGGTCCGACGCCATTCAGCTGGTTGCCCGGACGTGCCCGACCGCGTTCTCACGGGCGATGCCGCCGTGGTTTCTTCGCCTGCCCTCGGAGACGCGTGGCGCGATCCGGGCTTCGGTCTCGACCCCGGTCGGCATCGTCGACGCGATCGTGACCCATCTCGACCCGCTCTCGCGCTCGGTCCGTGCCGCGCAGGCCGCGTGTCTCGTGGAGTCGCTGATCGAGGGCTCCCGCTCGACGATCCTCATCGGCGACCTGAACGGCGATCTGTTCGCGCCGCCGCGCGGCTTGCGCGTCGGAGAATCGGACCCCGCCCTCCGCGTCTTGACGCGCGCCGGACTCCGATCGTCGCGCGCGGTCGCCAGTCGCCTCTCGCGTCCCCCGGACGACTACTGGGCGACCTATCCGTCTCACGCTCCGCGACGCGCCATCGATTGGATCATGGGCTCCGAGGATCTTCACCCGACGAGCGTCACGGTGATCGACTCCGGCACGTCGGACCACCGGGGACTCTACGTCCGGTTCGTGCGGCGCTGAATCCCGTCGTCCGTTCCGCGGTGTTGCGGGGACCCGTCCCTCCGCTCCGAGGAACCGCGGCGCAGTCGATCGAAGCACGGTCGGGGATCCGCCGCTCCCGCGGCGGATCCCCGACGACCTCGAACGAATCGGGTGTGACATCGGGCAACCCACCCCCAGGGGCCGCCATCGTGCCTGGGAACACGACGGTGTCGGCAGCGCACGACATCGCGCGCGACGATCATCCGATTACGATCGAGGTCCGATGGAGACCCTCACACGATCTTCCTCCCGCTCGTCGCCAAACGTCGTTTCGCAAGCCTCGTGCCCGCACGCACACGAGCCCTCGAGGGGCTCGGTGTGATCGACCGCGGCGCAGTAGCTGGCGCAGTAGACCTCTTCGTCCTTCGCAGGACAGTCACAACTCGGATTCGCACATCTCTCGACGGGCATCGCTCTGGAGAATCCAGAGCAGCAAATCTGGTTCCGCAGGCGAGAAGGCGGAGATGGTTGCGGCACGGCACCGTCTCTCGACCATTCGACCGCAATCGAGCGCCAGCGCCACATCGCGCGACGGTCTTACGGCAAAGCCGACGGAAGAAGTTGCGTTCCGGCGTACAATCCCGCCACACACGAACCGGGGGTCGAGTGCCGCCCCACCCGCCCTTCTCACCACACCGCCGTGACCGACGGAGCCCCGACTACGCCGCCCCCGGGAGCCGTACGACCACGCGGTGCGAAGCGTTTCCGGGGCTCCCCCGAAGCACCGTCCGTGGCGTCGCACCTCGTCGTGCCGACCGACCCGCGCGCGCCGCGCCCGACGTACCCGACGTGCCGGGCGGCACACCCGTTGCAGACGATGCGTGCCATGCAACGAGAAGAACTCGTCCGAAGGCTGAACGAAGATCTGCAGCTCGAGCTGCGATCCGTGGTCCAATACGTTCACCACATCAGTACGATCAAGGGCTCGGAGTACCAGCAGACACTGGTCGAGCTGAGCAAGCACGTTCACCAGGAGCTCGACCACGCCCTGGCGCTCGCGGCGCAGATCGACTTCCTCGGCGGCGAACCATCGACCCGGGTCCCGGAGGTGGAGACGCAAGACGAGCCCAACCTCGCGCTCACGCAGGACCTGGCCCTCGAGGAGGCGCAGCTCGACCGCTACCGCGAGCGCGTCGACGAGGCGCGCAAGCTCGACCTCCCCGACGTCGCCCTCGCCCTGGCCCCGCTCCTGAAGCAGACGCAGGACCACGTGATGGAGCTGCGCACGGCCCTCGGCCGCTGAGCTGCCGTACGGCGAAGCGACGGGACCACCCCGTCGCCGTTCGGTTCGGGCGCCGTCCCTGATACACCGACCGTGAAGGCACCGGGCACGAGCTCGGTGGGCAGTCGGGGGAAGCCGCGCGCTTCCGGAGGGAAGGTCTCGGCTTGTCTCGCTCGTCTCACGAACGACGTCGCGAACGTCGCCGCGGTCGCCCTGTGGACGAGCGGACTACTCGGATCCCAAGGACGTCTGCTGTTCCCCTCGATCGCCGCGATCGGCACACTCTCCGCACTGGGCCTCGAAACCTGGGCCCCCCGCCTCATCCCCACCGCCTACCCGGGGACGTTCGTTACCTTTTCGCGATCCGTTACCTTTTGGCAGAGCTTCCCCGGGTGACCCTGCTCGGTGAGGCTTCGAAAAGGTAACGGATCGCGAAAAGGTAACGAACGTCCCCTATTTCTCCAGGAGGGTGGCGATGGTGTCGAGTCGGGCGCGGCGTCGGGCGAGCTCTCGTTCCGCGGCGGTGCGCGCCTCGGTCGTCGCCCTTTTCATCCCCTCCTCCAAGGCCGCGATCTCGTCCTCGATGCGGCGCTGCTCCGCGACGAGATCCTCCAACGATGCCTGCTCCTCGGCCTTGTCGAAGATGATGTCCTCGGGCGCTTCGGTCTCTCGCGCGGGTTGTACGGGGCGAGCGGGCAGGATTCGCGCCTCGGCTCCGAGCTGTCTCTGATTCATGAACGCCGGCGACACGATCTCGATGCCGGCCCCATGCAGCGCGTCCAGGATCTCGGACCGGAGCCGGGATCGTGCGGTGAGTAGCTGCTTCACCTCGGCCAGGAATCCCGCCACCCGATACGTCACCGAGAAGTCGCCGAGCTCGACGACCTGGACGAAGGGTTCTTCGAGGCCGGCGGCCTGTGCGGCATCCGCGAGAAGGGGCTCCAACTCGGCGTGGTGGTGATCGTAGCCGAGCGAGAGTCGCACGGATACGATCGTCCCCGACTCGCGCACGACGACGACGGGGTTCGTCACGAGATAGAGATTCGGAAGCGTCGCGAGGTCGCGATCCTCCGTCTGCAGCTCGGTGTGGAAGACGCCACGCTCCGTCACCCGACCAAACTCCTCACCGACCCGTACCCAGTCGCCCGCTCGAAAGTTCCCGACGGCGCGAAGCATGAGCCCGGCCATCGCGTTCGAAACGAAGGTCGTCGAGGAGAACGCGACGACGCCGGTCATGACGATGCCGACGAGGCCGAGCAACTGCTCGCGAGTCGTCTCGCTCACGGGCATGACGAACACGGCCGCGAGGATCGCGACCGCGGTGATCGCGAGCATGATCGCCTGGCTGCTGAACGGAAACGTGACGCCGCGACGGCGGTCGCGAATCCGCAGAAGGACCCGGGTCGCGGCGAGGAAAGCCGCGGCCAATCCGATCACAGCCGCGAGGGGCAGGAACTGCCCCAGCGTCGGCGCGAGCCCCTCGGTCTGGATCAGCCGCCCCAGGGCGGGCAGACGTCGGCTTGGATCTCGTCCGCACCGACGTCCGTGTCGTACGTGTTGTTGGCCATGCAGTTTCCGGTGCCGGCGCCGAGGACGATCACGTCGCTCGCCAGGTCCGCGAAGGGATGGTCGGGCGGATTCGTACCGTTGCCGGTGATCGTGTTCCGGACCATCGTGTTGTCGTCCGGCGCACAATCCGGATCGGTGTCCCCCGACGCAATGCAGTAATCGATCAACACCATTCCGGCGTAGTCGTTGTCGGTCAGCGAGTTGTCCTCGACATAGGAGCCGTCCGCACCCGCCATCATGAGGCCGAGGCCCGTCGGAAGCCCGCCGATCAAGCCTCCCGAGACCGGATTCGGGAGGTTGTTGTCGTACGACTCGCTGTCGGCGACCCGCACCGACTCCTCGAGATAGCCGAAGCCCAGATCGACGTCGTCGCCGAGGCCGGAGGTGAGGTGATGATTGAGGGCGATCCCGACGACGTTGTTGTACGCCGTCGCTCTCTCCACCTCGATGCCCTTCGAGACGTTGACCTGCAGTCCGATCGGCGCCGTGTGCAGGATGTTGTCGATCACGCGGATGTCCTCGGAGCCCGAGACCCACATCGCGCTGTCGAGGCCTCCAAAGGCCGTGTTGTCGCGCACGAGTCCCCGTGCCGAGAGCTGTGGATAGATGCCGACGTGGTCGCTGTTGCCGACGTCGTTGTCGCGGATCTCGAAGTCCCGCACGTAGTACGTCCAGATGCCGTTCTCCGAGAAGCCATCGATCGTGAATCCCTCGATCAGGACGTCCTCGATGAACGCGTCGGCCGTGCCGCGAACGAGGATCCCTTCCGTGTTGCCCGGGCCGGGAAGGATCTTCACGACACCCCCACCCTCGCGACTCCCGATCAGCTCCAGCGACTTCTCCACGAGAACCGCCGCCTGGCCGCCATGGGTCTCGACGTACTCCCCGGGCATGACCACGACCCGGCCGCCTGGAGCCGCGGCATCGACGGCGGCCTGGATCGACTCCCCGGGCCGGACGGTGATGGTGTTCGTCGCGGGACTGCTCGAATCGCCGCAGCCGCTCGCGATCGAAAGGAGGGCCAACACGGACAGAAGACGCTTCATGAGGGGTTCTCTACAGATTTCGGGCCCGCAGACAAGCTCTCATTCCGGCGTCGCCACCAGGCCGCCGGGCTCGGGGCGCGCGCCCTTCCGCGCCGAACGACGGGAGCCGTCGGAGGCCGCATCGGACGACCGGGGCGGCGCTCGTCGGCGCGAGAGCTCGCGACCTCTTCGGTATTCGGCCTCGGCCTCGCCGCCGCGGCCCGCCGCGCGCAGGACTCCGGCCAGCGAGTAGTACGTCGAGACCCGCGGCTCGATCGCGACGGCGCGCCGATAGGAGCGGATCGCCCCCTCGTAGTCGCCGAGCCGCGCCTGGGTCAGCGCGCGGTTGCGATGCACGCCGGCCAGGCTCGCATCGAGCCCGACGGCAGCGTCATGCTCGGAGGCGGCCTCCTCGAGCCGCCCGAGCTGGTTCAAGGCGAAGCCGAGCCCGCTGTGCGCCTCGGCACTCGGCTCCCGCTCGACGACCTTGCGGTACTGGAATGCGGCCTCTTCGTAACGTCCGTCCTCGAGCAGCATCGACGCGAGATTCATCCTCGCGTCGGGACACCCATCGTCGAGGGCGATCCCCTTCTCGTAGCTCTCGCGGGCGAGATCCTCGCGGCCCAGCAGGTCCTGAAGCAGGCCGAAGTCGGCGTAGACCTCGCAGCGCGGCTCGATCGCGAGCGACCGGCTCAAGTGTCGCCCCGCTCCGGCGAGGTCACCGAGCGAGCGGAGGGCGAGGCCGAGGCGGGCATGGGTCGCGGCATCCTCGGAAGACGACGTCGAGCCCATCGCGCTCTCGGCCGTCGGGTCCGGCGGGTGGGGAACGACCCGCGACGGCTCGGTCGCCCGAACGCGCGAGGCCGATCCCGCGCACCACACGACGCAAGCGACGAGGATCCAAACCCATCGCCGTGGATCGCGACCCGATCCGTGCTTTCGGGCTGGGCACGACGGTCCGGATGAGCTCTCACGCACTCGGCTCGAACCTACGGGCTCCTCCGCACGCTGGCAACGATCCTCGGACGTCCGAGATCCGCGACGACGTCGCCCACGAGTCGCCAGCGAGCGTTCCGGCACGAATCCACTCAAGCCGGAGCCACGTTCCTCCGTCTAGGCAAGTGTACCACGCGTCGACGATGCGGAACGCTGCACTTCACTACGATTCCTGGGACCAGTTCGCGACGAGCCTCGACGCGCTCCACGAGGCCTATGGCGAAATCCATGGCCCCATCTCCCGAGAGGGGTTCGTCGAGGTGCTTCGCGAGGGGCTGGTCCTCTACCGCGACCTGGACCTCTCCGCGGCACTCGCCGCGTGTCCCTCGCGAGGGACGCCGGCTCGTGAATCCGCGCTGGAAGACGACGGCCCGATCCGGACGTCGACCATTCAGGAGCTCCTCGACGAACTCTGCTCTCTCACGATGGAGGACCCTCTCACCGGGCTCTTCAACCGGCGCTACTTCGAGCACCGACTCCGTCTCGAGGGACGCGTCGCCCTGCGCACGTACCGACCGCTGTCGGTCATGATGATCGATGTCGACCATTTCAAGAAGCTGAACGACCGGTACGGCCATGCCGCCGGCGACGTCACTCTCCGCGCTCTCGGACAGGCGATCCGCAGCGCCC
>JAUIFY010000085.1 GCA_030430245.1 bacterium
CATCCGGAAGGCGGTCGATCCCGTGAGTGGCAAGGAGGTCGACAAGGCCACGGCGGTGATCGGAGCCGGCTCGGACGGGAAGGTCTTGTACTTCGAGAACGAGGAGACGTTCTCCCGCTACGGCGAGGGCGCCTGAGGCCCCGCCTCGGCCCCGGGCTCCGCATCGCCGATCCCGGTTCCGGGGGCGCGTCGCCCTCGCCGGGCGGCGCGGTGGTATCGCATCTGCGCAGCCGTCCCGTACGGCCGGTTTTTTGCGGGACGGTCGTTCGCCCGGGTCGGTTCCTCGGAGCGGATGTGTTACGGATCAGTGAAGAAAGGCTCCCACGTGGTTGGGAGGAGGTGTGAATGGCCCCAGAAGGTCGCGTAGACGGGGATCCGGAAGAAGAAGAGGTCGCCATGGACGACGAGGCTGCCTGGGCCCAGGCCATGGCCGACGTCCAGCCTCTCGACGATGATGGCGGCGCCCCGGTCGAGTCCGACGGAGGGGGCGAAGGCCTCGCCGAGCGGTTCCGCCAGCGGCAGGACGCGACTCCCACGGTCACGGGCGACACGACGTTCGCCTTCGACCGACGGACCTACGAGCGACTGAAAGAGGGCCACATCGCGATCGAGGGCGAGGTCGATCTGCACAACTGTACGCAGGAAGAGGCCTTCACGACCGTGAACAAGTTCCTCGACGAGGCCTGGTTCGAAGGCCGCCGCTGCCTGCTCGTCATCACGGGGAAGGGAACGGCCCGCGACGGCGGCGGGGTCTTGCGTTCGGACGTCCCACGCTGGATCACCGAGGGCTCACATCGAGACCGACTGATCGGCATCGGACCGGCCGACCCGCGACACGGCGGGGACGGCGCTCTCTACGTACTGCTCCGGCGTGCGCGCGACCCCGTGATCGGCTGACCGACCTTTCGGTCGTCCTCTTCGGTCGGTAGACCAAGAGGATCCCGATGGCCGAAAGCCCCGACAGACCCGAGCCGGACGCCGAAACGGAAGCCGGCCCGTCGTCGAGGGCGGTTCGGCGCCAGATGCGGGACTTCCTGCGGACGCACGAGCAGCGGCGTCGGCAGCTCCCTCGCGCGCTCCTGGTCGGCGTGCTCGCCGGCCTCGTCGCGGTCGGTTTCCAATGGTCGCTCGAGGCGGCGAACCACGCACGCCACTTCGTGTTCGATCATGCGCGAGGATACGGCTGGTACGGGATCTTCGCGGCGATGGCGTTCTCCGCCGTCGGCGTCTCCCTGGCCCTGTTTCTCGTGCGGAAGGTCGAGCCGGACGCGGCCGGCAGTGGCATCCCGCACGTCAAGGCGGTTCTCTACCACTTGCGTGCGTTCAAGTGGACGAGCGTCCTGCCGGTGAAGTTCTTCGGCGGCGTCTCCGGCATCGGAGCGGGCCTCGCGCTCGGTCGGGAGGGCCCCACGATCCAGATGGGCGCGGCCATCGGCCAGATGGTGAGTCGCTGGTTTCCCTGTACGCCGCGCGAGAGGCAGACCCTGATCGCGGCGGGCTCCGGCGCCGGCCTGTCGGCCGCCTTCAACGCGCCACTCGCCGGGCTCGTATTCGTGCTCGAAGAGGTCCAGAAGGACTTCGCGCCGGCGGTCTTCACCGTGACGCTCATCGCTTCGGTGACCGCCGACGTGACCGCTCGATCGCTCTACGGGCATCTCCCGGTGTTCCACGTCGGGAGCTACCCCATCCCGTCCCTCGCCTCGCTGCCGTTCTTCTTTCTGTTGGGCGGGCTCGCCGGGCTCGTGGGAATCGCGTTCAACCGCACGCTCGTCGCCAGTCTCGATCTCTTCAAGAAGATCAAGGATTGGCCCTTCTGGGTCACGGGGAGCCTCGTGGGCGCCGGTCTCGCGGTCATCGGGTGGTTCTTCCCGGGCACGCTCGCCGGCGGTCACCGCCTCGTGGAGCAGACGCTGGATGGCGCGCTGCCGCTCGAGATGCTCGTCGGCTTCTTCTTGCTGCGTTTCGTGCTGACGATGATGAGCTACGGAACGGGCGCGCCCGGCGGGATCTTCGCGCCGATGCTCGTGCTCGGCGCGGCGCTCGGAATGATCACGGGTGACCTCTCCAGTGCCGGCTTCCCCGAGGCGGTCTCGCATCCGCGCACGTTCGCCGTCGTCGGCATGGCGGCCATCTTCGCGGCGGTGGTGCGTGCGCCGCTCACCGCGATCGTGCTCATGGTCGAGATGACGGGCGACTACTCTCTCGTGCTGCCGCTGCTCGTCGCGGTGCTGACGGCGGGAGGCCTCGCCGACTACCTCAACGACAAGCCCATCTACGAGGTGCTGCTCCGTCGGGATCTCGAGCGCTGGCAGGAGAAGCCGCAGCTCGCCGAGACGCTCCTTCTGGAATTGACGATCGCTCCCGGCGCTCCGTTCGAGGGGAAGAGGGTGCGCGAGCTCGGGCTACCGCCCGGCTGCATCCTCATCACGGTGCAGCGTGGGGTGACGGCCGAGGTGCCGACGGCGGATTTCGTGCTCCAGGCTGCCGATCGTGTGACGGTCGTCGTCGCGCCCCAGGCTGCCGAGGCCGTGCCGCTGCTTCACATCGGCGTCGCCGGCGACGGATCCTGAGCCCGGTCGCAGGCGCGCGATCCCGCGGACGATCGTGACGTCGTCGCCATCGGGGGCAGATTCGCAAAAGGGGGCTCGGGCACGCCCGGGCCCGGACCGAGGACGGGCGCGAGGTCGATCTCCCGCGTCGCGACGACGGCACTCGGGTCGGTCCGGCCGGCGGCTCGGGTCGGGCCGAGTGGCGGTTCCGTCGGGGCGTGGCTAGACGGTTGGGGTGGCGGGATCGGTGGTGACCCTGCGTGGTGTGACCAAGCGCTTCGGGGAGAGGCTCGCGGTCGACGGGGTGGATCTCGACGTCCCGGCGGGCTCGTGCTTCGGGCTTCTCGGACCGAACGGGGCCGGGAAGACGACGACCCTTCGGATGGTCTACGGCGTGACGAGGCCGACGGGTGGCGAGGTGCAGGTGTTCGGCATCGACGTGTCGCGCGAGCCGCGCACCGTCCGTGCGCGGCTCGGGGTCACGCTGCAGGAGAACGCCCTGATCGAGCCGCTGTCGCCGGAGGACAATCTCCGGATCTTCGGTCGGTACCATCTGCTCGCCGAACCGGAGCTCGGACGTCGCGTCGAGGATCTCATGAGCTTCCTGGAGCTCGAGTCCCACGCCGGCGTTCCGGTTCGGAACCTCTCGGGCGGCTACCAGCGTCGGCTTTCCATCGCGATGTCGCTGATGAACCGTCCCGAGCTGCTGATCCTCGACGAGCCGACGACCGGTCTCGATCCGGCGGTTCGCCAGGCGCTCTGGGCCCGGATTCGCGAGCTGCAGTCGAATGGTACGACGATCCTGCTCACGACACACTACATGGACGAGGCCGAGCGGCTCTGCGATCGGGTCGCGGTGTTCGCGGAGGGGCGCGTCGAGAGCCAGGGGGCCCCGCGCGAGCTGATCGAGCGGCATCTGGCCGCGGAGGCCCTCGAGGTCGAGTGCGACGCCGCCGGGGAGCGCGTGGTGTTGGACGGGAACGAGGTCCGACGCATGCGGGCCGGGAATCGGCTCATCGTCTACGTCGACGACGCGGCACCGTTTCTCGAACGCGCCCACCGGATCGGAAGTGCCCGGCCGATCGTCCGTCCCACGAACCTCGAGGACGTCTTCCTCGCGATCACGGGCACGCGCATCGAGGAGGCCGACCAGTGACCGTGTCGCTGCCGTACGCTCTCGCGGTCTGGCGGCGGAACGCCTCGATGTACGCCAGGACCTGGAAGCTGAATCTCCTCCCGAACTTCTTCGAGCCGGTTTTCTACTTGATGGCGATCGGGGTCGGCGTCGGCGCGTACATCGATCAGATGGGCGGGATGTCCTACGTCGAGTTCCTCGCGCCCGGGCTGATCTGCGTGGCGGCCATGAACGGCGCCAGCTTCGAGGTGACGTACAACATCTACGTCCGGATGGAGTTCGAGAACGTCTACGACGCCATGCTGACGACGCCGTGCCAGCCGACCGATGTCCTGGCCGGTGAGATCCTCTGGGCGGTCACGCGCGCGACGATCTACGGTGGGACCTTCTATCTCGTCGTCGCGCTGTACGGGCTCGCGCCGCTGCCCGGCTCGCTGCTGGCGCTCTTCGTGGTGCCGCTCACGGGCCTCCTCTTCGCGATGATCGGCGTCGCGTCCACGCTTCGTGTGCCGACCATGGATTTCTTCAGCTTCTACTTCACCCTGTTCCTGACGCCGTTGTTCCTGTTCTCGGACGTCTTCTTCCCGATCGAAGAGCGTCTCGGAGGAGCGTGGCTGATCGTGGCCGAGGCGCTGCCGCTGCTGCATCCGGTGCGGCTTGCGCGAGCGTGCTTCGCCGGAGACCTCGGCTGGGTATCGCTCTGGGACCTCGTCTACGTCTGCGGGCTGTCGTTCGGACTGTTCGTGTGGGTGCGCGGTGCGATCGGACGTCGCCTGACGAGCTGACGCGCCGTGCGCGGCGCTCGACGGTTGACGTCGCGGGTCCGCTCCGCGAGATTCGGTCCATGGCGAAGATCTACTACGAGGCGGATGGCGATCTCGGCGCACTGACCGGTCAGTCCGTCGCGGTCGTCGGCTACGGCAACCAGGGCCGCTCCTGGGCGCTGAATCTGCGCGATTCCGGACTGGACGTTCGCGTCTGCGTGCGCGCAGACGCGTCTCGCGACCAGGCGCGCGACGACGGTTTCGAGGCGGGCGCGATCGAAGACGCGAACGACGCCGACATTCTCTGCGTGCTGATCCCGGACGACGTGATCCCCCTTCTTCCGCTCGCGCCGCGTGAGCAGGCGCTCACGATCGTCGCGAGTGGGTATACGCTCGCCTTCGACCGGTTCGAGCCCGCGGGAGACATCGGGATGATCGCTCCCCGCATGCTCGGCCCCGAGGTGCGTCAGTGCTACGTCGAGGGGGCGGGCTTCATCACCGCCGTGGGAGTCCACCACGATGCGACCGGAACCGCCTTGGCCCGCACGCTGGCGGTCGCGAAGGCTCTCGGCGGCCTCCGCGAGGGAGCAATCGAGATGGACGCGCGCCAGGAGGCGATCTTGGACCTGGCCGTCGAGCAGGTGCTCTCGCCGGCACTCACGCACGTGAACACCGCCTTCGTGGGATCCATGCTGGAGCAGGGAATCCCTCTCGAGGCGATCATGACCGAGCTCGTCCTCTCGGGCGAGGTGGAGCGCACGTACGGGCTTCTGCGCGAGCGCGGCTTCGTCGAGCAGATGGAGTTCCACTCTCCGACGAGCCAGTACGGCCAGCTCTCGCGCCGGGGCTCGTTCGATCATCTCGACGTGGCGGCGAAGATGCGCGAGATGGTCGACGACATCACCTCCGGTCGCTTCGCCGACGAGTGGGACGAGGAGCGAGACGCCGGGCACCCGCGCCTCGCCGCTCTCAAGAAGGAGCACTGCAGCGAGGACATCCACGCGCTCGAGAGCGACATGCGCAACCGCCTCGGGCCCCGCGTGCGTCGGTCGTGACGTCGCTCGGACCGCTGGCCAGAGCGCGCGCGGCCGAGTAGACCTGAGAGGGTGACGGAGAGCACGAATCCCCGACGCGACGTGCTGCGCTTCGCGGTGACGTTTCTCGTGTTGGTGTTCGTCCTCCGGTGGCTGGTCACCCTCGGTCCGATCGCATGGTTCGTGCACGAGCCGCTCTGTCTCGCGATCGCCCGGGTGTCGGGCTGGGCCCTCACGCCGTTCGGCGCCGTGGTCGTTCAGGGGAATCGGCTCGCGTTCGACGGGTTCTGGGTGCAGGTCGTCGAGGCGTGCAATGGGGTTCTGCCGACCACGATCTATCTGTCCGCGGTGTTCGCCTTTCCCGCGACATGGAGCGCCCGCCTCTGGGGAGCCGCGATCGGAATCCCCGCGATCTTCGGATTGAACCTTCTTCGCGTGGTGAGCCTCGTCGTGCTCGGCGCGAAGTGGCCGAGCCTCTTCGAGGACGTCCACATCTACGTCTGGCAGACGCTCGTCGTGGCGCTTTCGATGGGGATCTGGATCTTCTGGGCCGAGCGCTTCGTTCGGCCGACGGCGCGAGTTGAAGCGAGCGCTTAGCTTCCTGCTGCGCGCCGTCGTCGGAGTCACGGCGGTCTACCTCCTCTGGATCCCGCTCGCGGAGCCGACGTTGGTCGTGGTCGCGCGTGCGGCGGAAGGGGTGCTGTCCTGGGTCGTCGTGCCGCCGCTCGTGACGGGGCTCGAGGTCTCCGGGGAGGCCATCGACATCCGCGGGCTGCTCTACCACCCGGGGCAGTGGATGGGCCGGTGGGCGGCGGGCAACCTGCCGATCTTCATCATCGCCTCACTCGGGCTCTCTCTCGCGGTGCCGGTTCGCGGCCTTGCGGAGCGGGCCGTGCTGGTCGGCAGCACGATCCTCGCGTGCTTCGTGGCGATGGTCGCGATCGGCGTGATCGAAGTGCAGGTCGTCGCCGTGACCTGGGCCGCGGCGCGCGAGAGGCTGACGCTTCTGTCGGCGGCGGAGCGGAGCTTCATCGCGCGAGCCCACGGGGCGATGGATCTCGTGCAGATGCTGCTGCCGGCCACCCTCGCCGTGGTGGCGTACGGTCTTCTGTGGGCGCGGGACTCTCGTGAGCCGTCGCCGGGGCCGCGACCGCGTACCGTCGCGTTCGTCTGGATCGCTCTGGTGGTCGTCGTCGGCCTTCTGATGCTCCCGCCGTCGTCGCCGTCTCCCCGGGCCCGGCTCGCGCGGTTCGCGGAGACCGCGAATCGGAATCCGGACTCGGCGAAGGCCTGGCTCGCGTACGCGCGCGCCGCGCAGCTCGTGTCGGGGGCCCCGGGAGCCGCCGCGGCGTACGCCCGCGCCGGGGCGAACGGCGCCGATGGGCACGCGGTGCGGATCGGCATCGCGCAGAGCCTTCTCGCCGAGGGCGAGCTCGAGCGTGCACTCGCGGCCGCGCAGGCGGCACTTCGCTCGGGGCCGCCCAGTCCGGCACTCGCGATGGTCGAGGCGAACGCCCTGCTGCGGTCGGGGCGGGCGTGCGAGGCGCGTGATCAGCTGCGCGCGAGGATCGCCGCGCGGTCGGGCAGGCAGGCGGCACCGGGGTTGGTGCGAGCGCTGCGTGCGGCCGAGCGAGCGTGCGCGCGGGCGGTTCCCGGGTCCGGGTGACGTCAGTCCGCGCGGTCGTCCACGCTTCGGATGCGTTCGAGGGACGCGCCCGCGCGGCCCATGAGGTTTCGAACCGAAGGGGAGACCGCGAGCACGCGGTCGTTCGCGTAGCCTTCGTGGTTCGCGGCGATCTGCTCGAGGTCGTAGGCGTAGTTGACCATGAGTCCGAGGGATTGGCGGATGCCCTTGGAGGAGACGTCGCCGAGCCAGTTGATGCGGTCGAGGCGAGCGCCGTTTCGCAGGTGGAAGCGGGCGACCGGGTCGATGGGCTGTCCATCGGCCCGGCGCTCGGCGAAGTAGCGGGCGCACAGGGCGAGTAGCGTCTCCGACTCGGGAGGGCGCGGCTCGTTCGGGCTCGTCCAGCTCCGATCGTCGAGCATGCGTCGCACGGCACCCGGTGCGATCTGGATCTCCGCGCTCTCCACGCGGACGGCCTCGGGCCGCCTCGCGAGCCGGGTATCCAGCCACACGCGGAAGCCCGGGATGGGAGAGAGAGTCGCGAACGTCTTGAGGCGCGGGAGGTCGTGCGCGAGAGCGTCGACCGTTCGCTTGATCAGATACTCGCCGAAGCTGATGCCGCGCAGCCCGTGCTGAGGGCTCGAGATCGAATAGAAGACGGCGGTGTCGGCGTGTCCGGGGTCGCCGGCCGGCGCGTTCTCGTCGAGAAGGGGCTGGACGCGTCGCGCGGTGCCGACGCAGAGCGCGACCTCCACGAAGGCCAACGGTTCGCCCGGCATCGAGGGATGAAAGAGTCCGTAGCACCGGCGGTCGGAATCGAGGCGGTCGCGGAGATCCTCCCAATCGCGGATGGCGTGCACGGCTTCGTACTCGATCAGCTTCTCCAGGAGCATCGCGGGTGACCTCCACGTGAGGCGCGTGAGCTCGAGGAAGCCGAAGTCGAGCCAGGAGACGAGGATCTCCTTGAGGTCGTCGTCGAGCCCGCCGAGCTCGGGGCTCTGCGAGGCGATCGACAGGAGGTCGGCACGCAGATCCACGAGGAACTTGACGCCGCCCTCCACTCCGTTGAACTGGGTCAGAAGCCTCCGCCGCGGAGGGGTCAGCGCCTCGCGGAGAGCGGCTTCGCTCGCGACGCGATCCGCGGTGTCTCGTGCACCACGGTAGCGGTCGATCGCGGCATCGACCGTCGCCCGTGTCGGACCGAAGTCTTCGGCGAGAACGACGAGGAAGGCGCGGCGAGCCTCCCGGTCGAGACCGGCGTACGCCGCGGCGAGCCCCGCTGCGCGGTTGCGAGCCGAGACCTCTCCCCCGGGCCCTTCGAGGCATTCGAGGATGCGGCGTGACCATCTATTGCGTTCGTCCGTGCCCACAGCGTCCGCCCGTGAACCACCTATCGGACTCGCATGGCGCGCCGGTTAGCCGGCGTCTTCAGACCAGTCCCTTGGTCTTCGCGAGCTCGGCCAGCTTCGTCTCGGGTCGCGCGCCGTAGTGCGAGATGACCTCGGCGGCTGCCATGCCGCCGAGCGCGCCGCAGCGCGCGAGGTCGAAGCCGCGTGTGTAGCCGAAGAGGAAGCCGGCCGCGTATTGGTCGCCGGCTCCCGTCGTGTCGACCGGCCGGTCGACTCTGTCGGGATCGATGACGTGGACCTCGTCGCCGGACACGACGACCGACCCCTTCTCGCTGCGGGTGAGTGCGGCGAGCGTCGATTTGCCGCGTACGTGCTGGAGCGCGTCGTCGAAGCGCTGCACTTCGTACAGCGAGCAGATCTCCGACTCGTTGGCGAAGAGAATGTCGACGCCGTTCTCGACCAGGTCCTGGAACTCCTCGCGGTACCGCTCCACGCAGAAGGCGTCGGACAGGGTGAGCGCGACCTTGCGGCCCGCTTCGTGCGCGATGGTCGTCGCCTTGCGGAAGGCATCCTTCGCCGCGGGCGGATCCCAGAGGTAGCCCTCGAGGTAGGTGACCGCGGCGTTCCGGACGTCGTCCGCGACGACGTCGTCGGGGCTCAGCGTGGTGCACGCGCCCAGGTAGGTGTTCATCGTGCGCTGCGCGTCGGGTGTCACCAGAATGAGGCAACGAGCCGTCGACGGTCCGTCCTCGGCCATCGGCGTTTCGAAGTGGACGCCGAGCGCCTGGATGTCGTGCTTGAAGATCTCGCCGAGCTGGTCACGCTTGACCTTGCCGACGAACGCGGTGGCGCCGCCGAGCGAGGCGAGTCCGGCGATCGTGTTCGCGGCCGATCCGCCCGACGCTTCGACGCCCGGACCCATCTCGCCGTAGAGTCGCTCGGCCGCGTCGGCGTCGAGAAGCTGCATCGCGCCCTTCTCGAGACCACGCTCGTTGAGGAAGCCGTCGTCGGCGCTCGCGAGCACGTCGACGATGGCGTTGCCGATTCCCAGGACGTCGTATTTCGCGTTTGGCATCGCGGTCGTGGCTACCACACGTCTTTCGAGGCGGCACGTGGATCGTGCGATCGCCCTCCCGTAGACTCCCCGCCGAACCGACGCGAACGGAGGAGACCGTGGCAGACCGAGAAGGGGAGATTCGAGCGGGCGTGGAGGCGGTGCGTGCCGCTTCCAGGATCTGCGTGGACGTCCAGAAGCGTCTCGTGACCGCCGACACGCTCGAGAAGAAGGACAAGAGCCCGGTCACCGTGGCGGACTTCGCATCGCAGGCCGTCGTGTGCGCCTTGCTCGCGCGGTCGCTCCCTGGCGATCGCGTGGTCGGTGAGGAGGACGCGGCCGATCTTCGCCCGGACGAGAACGCGGCCCTGCGTCGCGCGGTCGTCGAGAGGGTCGCGGCCGAGCTGGGCGGCGGCCCGGGCGAGGGCGAGGTTCTCGACGCGATCGATCTCGGTGGGGCGGCGGCCGTGGGGGACCGCTACTGGACGCTCGATCCGATCGACGGAACCAAGGGCTTCCTTCGTGGAGAGCAGTACGCGGTCGCGCTCGGACTCATCGAGGGCGGGCAGGTCACTCTCGGAATCCTCGGCTGTCCGAATCTGGCGCACGCGGGCGGTACGGGTGCGTTGTTCGTCGGAGGGCAGGGGGTCGCGGCTCGAGCGTTCGCCCTCGTGGACGACGGCGGGCGCGGCAGTGAGATTCGCGTCGCGTCGCCCGCATCGGTCGCCGACGCACGCTTCTGCGAGTCGGTCGAGTCCGGGCACTCCGACCAGGGCCAGTCGCAGGAGATCGCGGGACGGCTGGGGATCACGGCCGAGCCGTACCGGATCGACAGCCAGTGCAAGTACGCGGCGGTCGCGCGCGGGGACGCGTCGATCTATCTCCGCCTGCCGACACGGAAGGACTACCGCGAGAAGATCTGGGATCACGCGGCGGGTAAGGCGGTCGTCGAAGCGGCCGGGGGCCGGGTGACGGACGTCGACGGGCGTGACCTCGACTTCACCCACGGCCGTACGCTCGATCGGAACCGCGGGATTATCGCGACCAGCGGGGCGATCCACGACCAGGTCCTGGACGCCGTTCGCGCCACGCTCGGAGCCTGAGATTTCGACGCCCGACGCTCGACGCGCCACGAGGGTTTGGACGGCGGCGCGTCGGCTGCACCGTACGCTCGCGCCTCTCGAGTTCGCACCGCCCGTCACGCACGTGTACGACCCCCTGGACTACGCGGCCGCGGGGCATCGTGCGTACGTCCGACGCTTCGCGGCGGGGCGCAAGAAGGTCGTCTTCCTCGGGATGAACCCGGGCCCCTTCGGCATGGCGCAGACGGGGGTGCCGTTCGGCGAGATCGCCCGCGTTCGGGACTGGCTGGGGATCGAGGAGAAGGTCCGCCGGCCGAAACGCGAGCATCCGAAGCGGCCCGTTCTCGGGTTCGACTGTGCGCGCAGCGAGGTGAGCGGTACGCGACTCTGGGGAGCGATCGCGGATCACTGGAAGACGCCGGAGAGGTTCTTCTCGGACCACTACGTCGCGAACTACTGCCCGCTCCTGTTCCTGGAGGAGAGTGGGCGCAACCGCACCCCCGACAAGCTCGCGCCCGCCGAGCGCGAGGCGTTGTTCGCGGCGTGCGACCGGCATCTCGCCGAGGTCGTGCGGATCCTCGAGCCGGAGTGGGTGGTCGGGGTCGGTGGCTTCGCGCGCAAACGCGCCCAGCTCGTCTTTGGTGAAGGCGGCCCGAGGATCGGCGAGATCCTCCATCCGAGCCCCGCGAACCCGCGAGCCAATCGGGGGTGGGTGCAGGAGGTGGACGCACAGCTTCGGGCGCTCGGGCTCTGCCGCACGAAGACGCAGGCGTCGAAGCGCTAGGGGGCTACGCCGCTTCGTCTCCCGGCCCCGGCAGTCGCACCGAGAAGAGGAAGGTGCTCCCCCGACCCATCTCGCTCTGGACCTCGATGGTCCCGTCCATCAGGCGGACGAGTTGGGACGCGATCGACAGCCCGAGCCCCGCCCCGCTTTCCTCGCGCTGCCCGGCGGACGCCTGGTGGAACGTCTCGAAGATGAGGAGGCAATCCGCGGGGGAGATGCCGATGCCGGTGTCCGCCACGGAGCCGTGGAGAACGTAGCCACTCTCGGTGTTACCGAAGCGCCGTGTCTCGAGGCGCACGGCGATCTCGCCCTGGTGGGTGAACTTGACGGCGTTGCCGATCAGATTGATCAGGATCTGACGCAATCGGTCGGGGTCGCCGAAGAGCAGGTCGGGGACGTGCCGGGCCACGCTGGCGTGGAGCCGGACGCCCCGGCGTTCGGTCGCCGCGAGGAAGGGGTCGATGGCCGCCGTCACGGTCTCGCGCAGGTCGAAGGGCTTCGGTCGCAGCCGGAAGCGCCCCGCCTCGATGCGGGAGAGGTCGACGAGGTCCTGGACGAGCGTCACCAGATTCTGCATCGCGGAGCGCGAGCGCTCGACGCAAAAGCGCTGGTAGCCGTCGAGCGACGTGTCGAGGAGCATCTCCGTCATGCCGAACACCACGTTCAGCGGCGTTCGGAGCTCGTGGCTCACGTTCGCGAGGAACTCGCTCTTCGCGCGCGTCGCACCCTCGGCGGCCTCTTTCGCTCTTCGGAGCTCCTCGGCGGCCTGGTGCTGCTCGGTCACGTCCTCGGTGATCGAGATGAGGCGGTCGATGTGTCCGATCTGGTCGCGCGCGGGAAAAGTCCGGCCGCGGATCCAACGCACGGATCCGTCGGGGCGCAGGATTCGCCACTCCCCCTCGCTGTATTGCCCGGCTCCCGAGCGGATCAGGCCTTCGGAGACCCCGCCGCGGTCCTCGGGGTGGATCGTCTCCAGGAACAGCTCGGGGCGTTCGATGAACTCGCTGCGCGGTCGGCGCCAGACCTCTTCGAAGGCCGGGCTCAGGTAGAGGAGTCTGGGTTGGCGCGGGTCGCGGACCCAGAACACTTGATGGGTGTTCTCGGCCAGGAACTTGAACGGCCCGTCGTCCTCGTGCAGCACGTCGTCGAGAACGTGGAGGTCGGTGAGGTCGGTCGAGTCGGCCAGTACGACGGGTTCGCGCTCCTGCTGCCACACGACGTGCCGGTAGAACCAACTCCGCTCCCGCCCGTCTCTCGTGACGACCGACGTGATGCCGCGCCCGGAGCCCGCGCGCAGAAGCTGTCGCATCGCCATCAGGAAATACGGCCGAACCGGTTCGGCCAGGAACTCCTGAAAGTCGCGACCGATCATCTCGTCGGCGTCGTAGCCGAGTGCGGCCGCCGCGGCGGGATTGATGTACAGCAGGCGACCTTCGAGGGTGTGGATGCCGATCAGCCCCGGGCTGCGTTCGAGAATCTCGAACCGTTCGAGGTCGAGTCCGGAAAGGGAAATCGCCATGGCGGTCGGCGCGCGCCGCGGGGCGTGCGGCGTGGCCACCGCCGAGGGTACCGTGCCGAGGGAACTCGAAGAAGGCCGTCTCGCGCGTTCTTGGACCCCGTGGGTGGAATTTTCCGCCTCCCTATCGATGTCGCCATGGAGGGCGTCTGTGCGTGTGCGAAGAGCGTGCTGCGGCGAGCCACGGTGACTCAGATCTGCGCCGCCCAGGTGTCCTCGAGAGGTGACGGCGCATGGCCGCGTAGGAGTCGCTCGAGGGCGGCGCGAGCACTCCGCGCGCGCCCGGCGCGGATCAAGCTCACCAGATGGGTCTGCCGGAAGACATCGTCTTGCGCATCGCTGCCGCCGACGCACCCCACGTCGTCGATCGCGGGCTCGAGCAGCGTCGCTGCACGCACGTTGTCTCCTTCGGCGAACGCGAGGCACGCGTCGACGAGAGCGATTCCGACGTCCTGCCAGACGCGCCTGCGCGCCCCGGCGACCTGATCGCGAAGTCGACGACACGCCTCGGCCTTGGTGCGGGCCGCCTCGGTCCGTCCCGCACGGACGAGCGCGTAGACGTCGTGGGCCGACACGAAGGGGATGTAGGCCTCCTCGGCCCGTGGCTCCAGGTGCTCGGCGATCGCACTCCACGCGTCGCTGCAATCGTGTCCCGCGAGCTCGACGCGCCACAGAAGAGAGATCGCGTCGACCTGCTCGCCGACGGAGTCCGGCAAGAAGCCCGAGACGTGTGCGCGGTGGATGTGGAGCGCTTCGTCGACGTCGAGGCGCGCGAGGGCGAACAGGGCGAGGTGCCACGCGTTGTGACCGTGGATCGGCTGTCCGCTCTGGTCCCACGTCGAAGCGAGGTCGCGGAGCACGGTCTCGCCGGCCTCGACCAGGCCCTGGCGCACGTACGCGTGCGCCAGGCAATGATGCGCCCACGGGGTGATGCGATCGCGCGCGATCGCCCGCTCGGCCAGCGCCGTGGCTTCGCCGTAGCGTCCCGACAGCTCGAGTGCGAAGGCGTGCATGGCCAGGAAGTGGCTCGAGTCGTCGTTCTCGGCGGCGATCCGCTCCATGTGGGCCAGGAAGCGCCGCGCCTGCCAGTGTTGGCCGGTCGCGTAGTAGTGGAACTCGGCGACCTTCGCGGCGAGGAGGTCGCGCGGCCAGCGGGTCGTGATCTCCTCGGCCCGGTCCATCGCCGCCTCGTAGTCGCGGGCGATCCAGGCGCCGGCGAGCGCGACCCAGAGCCGCTCTCGGGCGCCTCCTCCCGCCTCCCTCGCCCGAGCGAGCAGCCGGCGGGCGTCGGCGTCTCCCGCTTCGGTCATTCCGTAGAGGTGGAGCACCGCTGCGTGGGACTGCAGGAGGGCGCACTCGGGGTGCGCGTCGGCGTCCTCCAGGACCCGGAGCGGGTCCGGGCCCAGCGACAGCATCTGGTCGCGGAAATGATCGAGGGCGGCGACGGCCGAAGCGGCCCCCCCGGCCACCTCCACGCCTCGTGCATCTCGCATCCCGCAAGGGTATCCCCTCGCCATCCTGAGCCAAGGGCGCCGTTACTCGAAAATGGCGTACCGTCCGATATACAGAGGTAGAGATGGCAACCCACAGCATTGACGTACTGGTCGAACAGCAGGCTCGCCGTTGGGCGAAGGCGCACGAAGATGCCGTGCAGAAGGCTCCCAAGCCGTGCATCGCCGTGTCGCGGCTCCCGTTCTCGGGGGCGACCGAGCTGGCTCAGAAACTCGGAATCCGCCTGGACTACGGTCTGTTCGGCCGGGAGATGGTCGATCAGATCGCGGCCGAAGAGGGCGTGAGCAAGGGGCTCGTGGCTGGCCTCGACGAGCACGTCGAGAGCAGGATCGAGCGGCACGTCCTCGACGGATTCCGTCGCCGGAACTTCACCGAGAGCGACTACCTCCGCGACGCGACCCGCATCGTCGGTACGCTGGGGATGCGCGGGCACACCATCGTCCTGGGACGCGGGGCAGCGATCATCCTGCCCGCCGACAACACGCTCCGCGTCCTCGTCGTGGCACCGGTCGAGTGGCGTCGAGAGCGCCTCGCCCGCATCCAGAAGCTCTCCGAGAAGGAGGCCGCGGAGCGGCTCGAGCACGACGACGCCGGACGCAACGAGTTCTGGAAGCACAACTTCGGCGTCGACCACACCGACCCCCAGCTCTACGACATCGTCGTCAACACGGCGACGCTGACGATCGACGGGGCGACCGATCTCGTCGAGGCCGCGTTCAAGCAGCGCTTCCCCGGTTGAGTCGACGAAGCGCGGGGAGACGCGGCGCCGACCGCGCGGCTTCGCGGAGGTGAGCGATGAGTGACGACCCGGCCACCCGAATCCAGGACGCGGCGACGTCGCTCTTCGCCCACCACGGGTTCGAGGGTGTGAGCGTTCGGGACATCGCGGCCAAGGCCGGCGTCACAGTCGGAAGCATCAACTACTACTACGGCTCGAAGGACGCCCTCTACCAGGAGTGCGGCCGTCGCCTGACACAGCGCTACCTCGAGGAGGCGCGGGGCCTCCTCGAGCGCGAAGGGCCGCGCGCGGTTCTCGAGCACTACGTCGACTTCGCGGTGCGCGACCCGAAGCTGATCCAGGTCTGGCTCGACCTGCAGGGGGCGCGCGATTCGGAGAAGCGGGGCTTTTCGAATCGGGAGATCATGGAGCCGATCAAGGTCTTCTTGATCGACGCCCTCGGTCGAGCCGGGGAGGCGACCCCGGAGAGAAAGCTGCGGATGCTCTGCTTCGTCGGCGCCGTGATCCTGCGTTCGATGTTGACCGACGAGCAGTTCGAGATGTTGACCGGCGACAGCGTGGAGCGGGGCGACGAGATCTGGAAGAAGGTTCTCTTCTCGCGCCTCATCGACGAGTGATCGGAACGTCTCGCTCAGGCCTCGGCCGTCCGTGGCGGACGGAGTCTTTCGTGGAACAGGGCGAGGACGCGGTCGAGAGCAGCCCGCGTCGGGTGTCCCTCCTCGTCGACGAGGTCCGTGGTGACGACGGAATGAGCCGTCGCGGCGATGCCGTGGGCGTTGCCCGGCTTCGAGTCGATCTCGATCGCTTCGAAGCCGTCGCCGAGCTCGCTTCGTAGGCGCGCGAAGCGTTCGTCGGGGACCATGCGGTCGCCCGTGAACCGAAGCCCCAGAACGCCGCAGCCTGCCGAGGCGCGCCGACGGACGACCTCGAGGTCCTCGTCGGAGAGATGCAGCGCCTCGCGCTTCGCGGCGGTGAGGGGAAACGGCAGAGAAGGCTGGCTCAGCACCGGGGCCATCACGGCGTCGTCGACCATCAGGGAGAGTGCGAAGTTGCCGGTCATGCACATGCCGATCGCTCCGACGCCGGGCCCTCCGCAGCGCTGGTGCGCTTCGCGACACAACGCGCGCAGCCATTCGGTGATCGGGCTCGATCCCCTCTCGGCGAGCACGTGGAACTCCCGGCTGATGCAGCAGTGGATGATCTGCCCGAGCGCGTACCCGGGCGAGAGAGGCTGGCCGGGTTTCCCGAAGAGGTGCGGGACGAAGACCGTGAACCCGTCGTCGGCGACGCGACGCGCGAATCCCGCCACCTCGGGGGTGATGCCCGGAACCTCGTGCATGACGACGACGCCCGGCCCCTCTCCGCGGACGTACACGTCACGTCTCGCACCGTCGTGCGTGAAGCCGAACGAGTCGAAACCGTCGAGCATGGCGACCTCCTGCGGGGAATCTCTATCGGACGGTCAACGCGAGGACGAGCTGGCCGTAGAAGTACATCGGGGAGCCCCAGGCTCCGTTCCAGAAGGACGCGACGATGAAGCGGTCGCGCGCGACCGCCAGGTCCGAGAGGTAGAACATCACGGCGCCGATCAGGATCCACGGGTTGCCGCGATCCACCACCGTACCGACGGCCAGGACGACCATCGCCGTGATCACACCGACGTAGGCGCGAACGGGTCGCTTCATCGAGTCGGACACGTGCGGCGCGAGCCACCGAAGGGCCATCCAGGCCGGCCCCGCGAGCACGAGCAGAGCAAGTGCCGAGGCGCTCGGGGCGACGCCGCGGGCGAGGAAGCCCAAGGAGTACGCGACGTGTCCGAGGAGAAAGCTGCCCAGTCCGAGGAGAAAGAGGGAGCGGCTGTCGCGTGCGAGGAGGGCGACGTCGCCGACCCAGGAGAGGACGAGCCCCGCGAAGATCCACCGACCGTAGGTCGACTCGAGGGCGCCGGCGGCCCAGGCGGTCAGGACGAAGCCGGTCGCGGCGATCGGCTTCAGGACGGCACGCCCGACCCGGCTGTCGAGGGTGTCGCAGATCACCAGTCCGGCCGTGGTCACGACCGTCACGAGCGCGTACAAGAAGGGATCGAACCACGACATCGGCACGGGGATCTTGGCCGTCGAGCGGTCGGCGATCAAGAAGTCCGGTCGAGGAGGAGACCATGAAGCACGCATCCATCGTCCTCATCGCAACCCTGCTCCTCGCGGCGGCCGCGCCGGCGGCCGAGCTCGATGGAGTGAAGATTGCCGACTCCGCGGAGGTGGGGGGCGCGACGATCCCACTGAACGGTGTCGGGCTGCGCAAGGCGTTCGTCTTCGCGAAGGTGTACGTCGCCGGGCTCTACCTGGCGACGAAGACCCAGGACGCGAAGAAGGCGATCGACACCGACGAGGCCAAGCGCATCTCGATGCACTTCGTGCGGGAGATCTCGCACGACCAGATGAACGAGGGGATGGACGACGGCTTCGCGATCACCGCCCCCCACAGCCTCACGAAGGAGAAGGCCGAGCTGAAGGGGTACTTCACGAAGCCCCTGAAGGAGGGGGACGTGTGCAACCTCGATTACGTACCGGGGACGGGAACGACGGTCACGATCAACGGCGCGAAGAAGGGAACGATTCCGGGCGCCGACTTCATGCGGGCGCTGTGGGGCATCTGGCTCGGGTCGAACCCGCCGGGTGGGACGGCTTTGCGCGACGGCATGCTCGGCAAGAGCTGAGCCTGCACGAGATCGGAGCTATCCCTTGCGCCAGTGTCCGTTGATGAACATCCCGCCCTGCGGGGTCTTCTGGTAGAAGCCCGGGACCCAGATCAGGTCGGCGCGCGGCGGATTCACCCATGCACCGGGGATCCAGAGGTAGCGTCCGTTGCGAAACTGGTAGAAGCCTCCGCGCCAGATGGCGTCGCCGCCCGGATCGGGGGGCCGCGCCGGCTCCATCTGCGGCGGTGGCGGCGGGGTCGAGACGATCGCGCGGGGTGCCATGGGCTGCTCGCGAGCGGAGAGGTTCTTGGCGCGGACCGGAGGGCCCGATCGGGTGGCGGAGGTGCAGCCGACCCAGAACACGGCGAGCGCCAGCAGAAGAGCGGTCTTCTTCACGGCGCGCACCTTACCCTCGAGGGGCGTCGGTGGGAAGCTCCGCGGGCCGAAAGACCGCGGCTGCGAGCGACACGGCGTCTCGCGCCGCGGCCGCCGTCTGGTCGACGGTCGCAAGGGACCGGATCGCTGCCCACCACGGCGGCGCGGGTTCGGGGGACGACGTCAGAACCACTCGACGAGCGCGCGCGGCGAACGCCGTCGCGTAGTCGATCGGTCGGACGTCCTTCTCGAGCATCGCGACCATCGGGTCGGTTCCCCGCGGTGCGTCGCGAGATCCCTCGAACGACGCGAGCGCAGCGTCGGAGCCACGGGCGGCGTCGTCGACGTCCGGAGTCGGCAGGCCGTGGAGGCCGGGGCCGGGGAGGAGCAGGGCGCCCGCGGCCTCGTCGGGACGCGTGCCGGCGAGCAGCAGCGCGACCCACGCGCCGACCCCCGCGCCGGCGACGAAGCCGCCCCCGATCGACGCGAGCGCCACGTCGGCGTCCGACGCCAGGAGCTCCGGGTAGTAGCCGCCGCCGGCCAGCCATGCGGACTCCCCGTGTCCCGGGAAGTCCATCGCGAACACCGGTCCCGGCCAGGCCTCCGGCCGCACGTCCCAATCCACGCTCGAGCCACCCAGCCCGTGCAGGAGGAGGAGGGGCACGCCCGGCGCCTCCCGGAGATGGTGGAGGGCGATGTGGTGGCGGCCCGCGCGGATCGGCCGCGTCCTCATCGGCCATCTCCGAGCCAGTCGAGGAGGACCCGCGCGGTTTCCACCGGCTTCTCCAGGTGAACGAAGTGTCCGGTGCCGTCGACCCGGGCGCGCTCGACGTGCGCGACGTGTGCGAGGCGTTCCTCGATCACCTCTTCGGGAATCGGTCCCCAGGTATCCGGCTCGGTGCCGGTCAAGGCGAGGAGCGGCACGCGGAGCGGCGCCCAACCCGGGCCGATCCACTCGGGCCGCCACGGGCCGTACCCGCGGACGGTGTGCGGGTCCGACTTCCAGGTGAAGCCGTCGTTCGTCTCCTTTGCGCCGTGCTCGGTGAAGTAGCGCAGCCACTCGAGCGAGAGCCGGGGGTTCTGTTGCCGGCGACGCTTCGCCAACTCGTCGAGCGTCGGGTACGTGCGCCACCCCCGTCGGTCGCTCGCGTGGCGACGCCAGTCGAAGAAGTCGCCCAGGATCTCCGGCTGGGTTCGTTGCGGAACGCCGTCGCCGTCGGGCCGAAAGCCCTCCGGCGGCGGCCCGAAGCCGTCGATGTCGACGAGCCGCAGCACGTCGTCGGGCGCCCGGACCGCGGCGTCGACGGATTGACCGCCCCCCTTGCTGTGCCCGACGAGGTGGGAGGGGCGCCCGTTCGAGCGCAGGAGCTGCACGATCGCGAAGACGTCGACGATCCAGGGATACGACTCGGCCCAGTCGGAATCACCGTGTCCGCGCGCGTCCATCGCGACGACGCGGTAGTGCTCGGCCAGAAGTGGCGCGAGCACGTCGAACGTCCTGGCGTGGTCGAACATCCCGTGGATCAGCACGACCGGAGTCGCCTCGGGGTCGCCCCACTCGTGGACCCGCAGGCGCAGACCGAACGAGTCCAACCACCGGCTGCGTTCGGGCGCAGCGGCGCCAGGGTACGAAAGGGAAGCCGCGGACATCGCGCCGGAGCATAGCGTCCGGCGTCGCGCGCCGCTGCCTTCGCCGCCCCGCTTTGCTTCTACGAACGAGGAGGGGCGGGCCAGCGCTCTCCCGCGCCGTTCAGTGTGTCCTTCCACCGGACGCGGAAGCGTCCGTCGCGGATCTCGGCGTAGCTTCGGTCTTCGGGGGGGACGCCGAGAATGTCGCGCCCGGTCGTGCGGGCACCGACCGCGAAGCGGCCCCGGAACGTACCCGACAGGGACGACCGGTCGTCGTCGTTCGGCTCGAGTGTGAGTTTGGCGTCGACGCCGATCAGCGCAACGTGCTTGCGGGTCGCGTGGTCCGAGAGCCAGACGGAGAAGCTCCGGTCCATGCCGCGGTACGAGGTGTCGGCCGCCCGGGTCCCCGGACCGGACGCGGCGACGAGGAAATCGATCCCGACGCGCCATGGCCCCTGGACGCCGGAGATGTGGATCCGGGTCTGATCGGTGGCAGGGTCGTAGACCCAGTGCTCCGTCACGCCCGCGAGCCGCGGGCCGAAGGACTCCGCGTCGAAGCCGGCGCCGGCCACCGTGAACTCGAGGAAGGGGCCTGTGGGGAGACCCGGGGCCGGCGCGCTGCCGTCCTCGCGCGAGCATGCCAGCGCTGCGACGAGCGTCATCAGCGCACAGAGACTGCGGAGATTCATCTCGCTCCTCCCTATGTCGTGGGTCGGGGTGCTTCCAAGCGATTCCTGGCATCTGGCACCACCGGGTGATTTAGAAGCGCCCATGACGATCGACATCCGGGACCGAACCGCGATCGTCGGGATCGGTCAGACGGCGTTCGCCAAGGGGCTCGAGGACACCGAGCTCTCGCTCGCGTGTCAGGCGATCTCGATGGCCATCGACGATGCCGGGCTGTCGCCGAGCGACATCGACGGTCTCTCGATGTTCTCGATGGAGGAGGGGCGCGAGGTCGAGGTCGCGCGGAACCTCGGGCTCGGTGACGTCACCTACTTCAGCGAGGTCGGCTACGGGGGCGGCGCGGGGTGCGGCGTCGTCGGGCACGCGGCGATGGCGGTCGCGACCGGCCAGTGCCGCGCGGCCGTCGCGTGGCGGGCGCGAAAGCGGGCGTCGAAGGCGAGCCGGCCGTGGTCGCAGGTCGCGCAGCGCATCGAAGGACATTGGCAGTGGAGCCGGCCGTTCGGGCTCCTGCGGCCCGTCGACGAGATCGCGATGCTCACGCGCCGCTACATGCACGAGTTCGGGGCGACGCGAGACCATCTCGCCAACGTGGCGCTCGCGTTTCGCAAGCACGCCAACCGGAACCCGAACGCGACGATGCGCGAGAAGACACTCTCGCGCGAGCAGTACATGGCGGCACGTTGGATCTCCGAGCCGCTCTGCCTCTTCGACAATTGCCTGGAGACGGACGGCGCGCTCGCCGTCGTGATCGTCTCGGCAGAGCGGGCGAAGGACCT
>JAUIFY010000406.1 GCA_030430245.1 bacterium
CTCTGATATAAGGGCAACAGGGGCCGAATCGGCGGGGTCGAGGCGGCCGGCGGAACATGCCTGCGAGCGGGCTCCGATCGCGGCGACACGCGTCGCATTCGGAGCATCGATCGGGGATGAGCGATAGGAGAGGAACCGATGAATCTTCGATTCTTGATGCGAGCGACGCTCGCTTCGTCGGTCGCGCTCTTTGCGGTCTCGGCCGCGGCGCAGACCACGAGTGTCCGGATGGGTGGCGATTGGTATTCGAACCGGGGGCCGGTGCTCGACATTCCCATCGCCGGCGGCGCGGAGCTCCGCAACCCCTTCATCAATGGCCTGAATTGCTTCACCCAGACGGGTTGTTTCAACAACTTCAAGCCGCGTGCAGGCGGCCTCAATGCGCCCCTGACGGTCGGTGCGGGCTCGGTCGCGATCACGACGAACGGAACGGCACCGGCGACGTTCAGCATTCCGCCGGCCATCTTCCAGTTCAACACGGGAATGCAGGTCAGCGCGGCCGCCAATACGATCATCCCGACGGTCATTTCCGTGAGCACCAACTTCGCTGCGGTGGCGCCTGCGTCGACGGGCCTCACGGCGATGTCCTTCATGTCGCCGGGTGGTGCGACGCTCACGCAGGTGCTGAACCCGCAGACGAGCTTCATGATCTCGCGCCTCAACCTCACGCCGGGCGGGGCGGTGGCTTCCGTCACGCAGGACACGATCGCGGGCGCGAACGCCGTACCGCGCGTGCTTCGCGCGGGCGCGTGGACGACGCAGACGGGCCGTCCCGGGGCGGACTTCTCGTTCTGCCGAGGTGGCCAGACCGGCTTCGAGGCGGCCGGGACGCACATCAAGCTGGGCGGCGTCCTCAACTGTACCACGCCGAACGTGACGAACGATCAGGCGACGGGCACCTTCGGCAAGGCCTACAACGGCATCATGTCGTACACGGCGGGTCCGAACGCCTTCGGCGGCACGATGATGATGCTGCTCGACGGCGGTGGCCGCGTGGCGTTGTTCAACGGCAACACGGCCATCACGCCGAGTGCGCCGGGGGCCGGGGGGACGGCGACGACGACGCCGAAGGTCTGCTTCGCGCCGATCGGTCAGCCGGGCGCGGCGGGCTTCCGAAACCAGATCACGGGTGCAGGCTTCCTGTTCGCGTCTTCGGCGTTCCTCCAGTCGGGTCCGTGCTACCGCGGCCTCGTGCAGACGCCGGGCCAGCAGATCGCGACGCTCGGTCCGCTGCTCCCGACGGGTACGAACACGGCGATGTTCCCGACGCCGGGGGGTGGCACGTTCACGCTGGATCTCAACGTGCTTCCGCCGGGTCAGACCAAGAATCTCGGCGCGCCGTTCACGACGGGGACCGTGTTCGTTCAGAACACCGGCACCAATCAGGGGCAGCCGGCATCGACGACCTTCACGCTCGCCGGCTCTCTGAACACCTCGATGGGCGTCGGCAACATCACGTTGGTCGCAGGCCAGCTCGCGCACACCGTTCTTTCGGGTCAGAATTCTTCAGTCCTCACGTACGTGCGGATGGTGACCTTCGCGCCGGAGCCCGGTGCCTCGCTGATGCTCGGCGTGGCGCTGGCCGGAATCGGCGGAGCCTACGCGGTGACGCGGCGACGCTTCTTCGGGTGATCGCCGGTACGAAAGCTTCGGGCGTCGCCGTCGGATCGAGCTGAACTCCATCCGGTGAGATCCACGAGAACGACGAAGAGATGGCCCGGTGGGCGCTGCCCACCGGGCCATGATCGTGTAGCGGCCGGCGTCTCGTCGTCCGGCCCGACGCGGGTACGGCTCGCGAAGCGTGTTCGACTTCGGTCTTTTTCAGGCGTGTGTCCGGTCCAGAGAAGCAGTGCCGTGGACGGATTCCGGAGGGGATGTAGAGCGTCATGAAGCCGCTGCGCGTGATCCAGTGGGGCACCGGCAACGTCGGGATCGAGGCGTTGCAGGCGATCGTGGAGAGCCCTCGGCTCGAGCTCGCCGGGCTCCGGGTCTACTCGCCCGACAAGGTCGGCCGTGATGCCGGGGCGCTCCTGGGACGCGAGCCCGTAGGCCTCACGGCGACGGACTCCGAGGCGGAGATCCTGGCGCTCGATGCCGACTGCGTCTGCTACACGCCACTGATGCACGACGTCGACGTCCTCGTCGAGCTGCTCCGCTCGGGAAAGAACGTCGTCACGACGTCCGGCCTCATCTATCCGCAGGCCCTCGGCGGCCGGGTCTTCGAACGGCTGAACGAGGCGTGCCTCGAGGGCGGAACGTCCTTCCACGGAACGGGGCTCAACCCCGGGTGGATCGCCGAGGTGCTCCCCCTCGTCTCCAGTGGCATGTGCCGCAGCATCCGTCGGATCCACAGTCTCGAGGTCTGCGACGTCTCGGACTACGGCTCGAAGGAGATGTTCCTGGGCTTCATGAAATACGGCCAGCCTCCGGAGGCGTTCGAGAACGATCGCACGACGGTCGAGCGGCTGGGCGACGTGTTCAAGGAATCGATCGCCATGATCGCCGCCGCGATGGATCTCGAAGTGACCGACGTCCGACACGAGCGCGAGTTCGTGCTGGCCGAGCGCGACACCGAATCCGCCGTCGGCACCATCGCGAAGGGAACGATCGCCGGCCAGCGCCACCGATTCTCGGGATGGGTCGACGGACGATCGGTGATCGAGGTCGAGACGCGTTGGAAGGTGGTGCGCGACGACCTGGGCGAGGGGATGCCGGAGGACGGCGAATGTACCTGGACGATCACCGTCGAGGGCGATCCGTCTATCCGGAACGTCGTGAGCCTCGCCGAGACCTTCGACCCTGAGAGCCCGGACCGCGAGCTCTACTCGTCGCAGCGCGGCATGGTCTCGATCGCGATGCACGCGCTCAACGCCGTTCCCGCGGTCTGTGCCGCCGAGCCGGGCGTGCGGACCTTTCTCGATCTGCCGATCGTCGCGGGGAGCGTCGCGCGCTGCCCCGCGTGAGGCGGGGAGGCAGCGTCCGGCGCGGTCTCCGCTGACGGGACGCGATGGTCGAGCGCGGGGCGATCCTACGCTTCGATCTCTTTCGTGAGGCGATCGATCATCGCCTCCATCTGGACCCGGATCTCGGGGGGAGCCATCGGGTAGTCGTGCTCGGCCAGCGGCTCGAGGCTCGAAGGAACGATCTCCTGCCACTGTCCGCCCATCGGCGAGTTGCCCGCGGCGACGCCTTCGATGCAGTCGATGTGGCGTCCCGTGTCGAAGGCTTCGAGGGCGAGGCGGGTCAGGTCACGGAGCGCGTGGGTGGCGCTCGGAACGTCGAGCTCGTAGACCGCCATGTAGGGCGCCGCCCCGGGCGTGGGGAACGCGTTCTCGAAGCGACGCGCGGAGACGAAGCCCGGCGCCCGGCTCAGGTCCGGCAGGTGCGTGTGCGTGTACCAGCGATTGAACTCGAGCTCGCGGTCTTCGTCGGTACACCGGCTGAACAGGACCTGGAGGATCCGCGGCATGTTCCGTCTCCGCTCGTCGAGCTCGCGCCGGGCGAGGATTCAGCTCGAGGATTCGAGGAGGTCGGTCCGGCTGTGGCGCTGACCGGGCTGGTACTCGATCAGCTCGATGATCGTGCCGTCGGGATCGGCGCAGCAGCAGACCCCCATCAAGCCGAGGGACTCGTCCGGGCCGATCAGCTCGTTCGTGAACTCGATCCCTGCCGCCTCGAGGGCCTTGCGCGCCGCGGCCACGTTTCGCGTCCGGAACGCGAGGATCTGCGGGATCCGGTTCGGGCCGGACGGCGGCTCGAATCGCGGCTCGGTCCACTCGACCAGGTCGACGATCGGGCCGTCGGGATCGTT
>JAUIFY010000407.1 GCA_030430245.1 bacterium
AAGCCCAAGAAGCGCGTGCGCCAACCGCTCGCGCTCTTCCTCATCATCGATCGCTCGTCGAGCATGACGTACGGCCTCCAGCTGAACGCGCTGAAGCCCACGCGGATCGCTTACGCCCGCGACGCCGCACTGGCGCTGATCTCCCAGCTGGAGGACCGCGACCACGTCGGCGCCGCCGCCTTCGACACCGAGACGTCGTTGCTCTCTCCCCTCGAGCCGCTGTCGAAGAACCGCGACGAGCTGACCGATACGGTCTCGCGCCTCGTGCCGAGCGGGGGGACCGACTTCAAGGAGGCGCTGGAGATCGCCGTACGCCAGCTGTTGGGCGGCCCCGTGCGGACCAAGCACATCATCTTGCTCACGGACGGCGCCAGCATCCGGCCGAAGGCGGAGCACGAGGACCTGATCGAGGGACTGGCGAAGTCCGACGTGACGGTGACCTCGATCCGCATCGGCGACGACCGAGACAGCTACGACCTGATCAAGACCATCGCCGAGTCGACCGGCGGCCAGTTCTACCACGTGAAGGACTCCACCTCGCTTCCCGATCTGATGATCAGCGACACGCGCCGACGCGCAGGACGCGAGGACGACGACCCGAAGGATGTCGCCTTCCGACCGCGCATTCGTCTGGCGGACGCGGAGGCCCTCGGAGGCTTCGAGAGCCGGGACTTGCCGCTTCTGCGAACTTTCTCTTCGGTGCCCCTCAAGGACGGCGCCGAGGAGTGGTTGGGAGCCGACCACCGCGACGAGCCCGCCCCAATCCTCGCGGGCTGGCAGAACGGTCTCGGGCGCGTGGCGGTCTTCACCGCCAACCCGACACGCGAATGGCAGAGCTGGGGAGGCGTCCGCCGGTTCTGGTCCCAGCTGATCCGATGGGCCGCGCGGCCGGAGAGCGCGGAGGAGATCCGGCTCGCCTTGCGGAGCTCCGGCGGCCGCTCCGTGCTGGAGATCGACACGTTCGACCGCGAAGAGGGGTCCTCCCTCGTCGTCCGGCTCTTCGGCAAGAGCGGCGGGCGCCACGAGATCCGGCCGACCCCGCTTCGCGCCCGCCACTACGAGGTCGAGCTCCCGGGACTGGACACGATCGAGCCGCGCGTCGAGATCGCGATGGAGAGGGACGGGCAGGTCGTCTTCACCCGCGACGAGTGGCTCCCACAGGCGTCCGCTGCGATCCAGGCCCGCCGCGAAGACCCCGAAGCCCAGCCGAACCTGACCCTCCTCGAGCAGGTCGCGGAGATCACCGGCGGTTCGGTCAATGCTTCGATCGAGCGGATTCTGAAGCGTGCCCCCGCCGACCGGCAGATCGCATTCCCACTGGCGTATTGGCTCGCTCTTGGGGCGTTCTGCCTGGCGCTGGTCGACATCGGAGTCCGACACACACGCTTCGAATGACGCTGCCATCGCAGCTTTGCATTGCTTGGACTGCCCGCTATATCTCGGGGCGCGGCCCGTGTCGGGAGCCGCCGTACCACGATCAGGAGGAATCATGGCCTACATCATCACGAGGCTCTGCCGCGACTGCGTCGACACCGGCTGCGTGGCGGTCTGCCCCGTCGACTGCATCTACGAGTACACGGGCTCCGACAAGGAGACCTTCCCGAACCAGCTCTACATCCACCCGGACGAGTGCATCGACTGCGGTGCCTGTGAGCCGGAGTGCCCGTGGCAGGCCATCTTCGAGGAAGTCGCCGTGCCCGAGGTGTTCAAGGACGACACACCCTTGAACTACAAGATGATGGAGAACACGGACGACTTCGCGGTCAAGACGCACGAGAAGACCGAGCATCCGAGCGCGGAGCAGATCGAAGAGAACAAGAAGAAGTGGGGGCTCACCTCCTGAGCCGTCGCCGAGCCGGGGCCCGTCTTCGGCGGACCCGGTTCGACGAGTCGAGCCGGGTGCACGGCGTCAGGCCGCACCCGGCCGCCTCTCATCCACCTCGGGTCGCCTCGGAGTAGATCTTCGGGAGCTCGAGCGGCAATGCGTCGATCTCGTCGATGACGAGATACCGACGCTCCTCGCACATCTCGCGCAGGTAATCGTTCCCCGCGCGATCCACGGTGATGCAAAACGTCGAGATGCCGGCCTGCTCCGCTTCGCGGAGCGCCATCGCCGTGTCCTTCAGGCCGTAGACGTTCGATCGCCGGTCGTCCCCGTAGTCGAAGTCCTGAGGGAACCCGTCCGACAGAAGGATCAGATGCTTCGACCGCGCGACGATCGGTCGGAAATGGGTGAGTGCCTGCCGTAGGGCCGCGCCCATGCGCGTCGACCTCTGGGGCTCGATCCCCCCGATGCGACTCCGGACCGCCATCGTGAGAGACTCCTCGAACGACTTGACGGAGAACAGCTCGACCTGACGCCGCCCGTGACCCGAGAAGCCGTAGATCGCGTACAGATCGCCGATCTCCTCGAGCGCCTGCGACATGATCACGAGCGCCTCCTTCTGGATGTCGATGATGCGACGGCGCTTCGGCGACGGCGGGCGCACCGAGACGCTCCACTCGTCGTCCTCGTCCGCCGACGGTTTCACCGGAGGCGCCGGCTCGGTCTCCTCGTCGGTCGACGCCGACATGTCGAGCAGGAAGAGGGTCGCGACGTCACGCTCCTCTCGTTTGCGCGCGGTGTAGAGCTTGGACGAGGTGTCGTGTCGCGCCCGCAGATCTGCACGCGCGGTCACGACGGCGTTCAGGTCGAAGTCCTCGCCGTCCAACAGGCCGCGGAGCACGCGGTATCCCTCGGGCTTCACCTTCTGGAACTGACGGCGGACCTCCGGCAGGAGCTCCCGATGCTCCGACAACGCCTTCGTGAAGAACGACCCGCTGTCGCCTTCGACCTCCAGGTCGTGCACGTGGCACCACCCGACGCGATAGTCCTCGATCCGGTGGTCCCACTCGTCGTGCAGGTGCACTCCTTTGGATTGACGCGGTGAGCGCTGCACCGCGAACACGGAATCCGGCGAGGCACCCGTCTCGTCCGGTCGATCGCCCGCCGCGCCGGGGCCGGAGAGCCCCGCAACGAAGAGGCCCGATGGATCGATGCTCCCTTCGGCACGGTGAACGGTCAGATCCGGGTTCTGCTCGAGGTAGGCCCGCAGGAGCTCCGGGTCCATCGGCACGCTCGGTGAGGTTTCGTCCGATCGCTCTCCCGAGCCCTCGTGCGCCTCGGGCTTCGTCAGATCCACCGGATCGCCCGCGTCGCCGGGGGCCGCGGGCGTGTCGTCGTCCTCCAGCTCGAGGAGGTAGGCCAGGGCGGGATCGTCGGCCAGGAACTCCTCGATGCCGTAGACCTTGACCAGCTCTCCCTCGGCGAGCATGCGCGAGAACAGGGCGGTGCATCGCGCCGAGTCGTACACCGTGGCCGAGCCTTCCCGCGCCGCCCGGGCGAACGCGCACAGCTCCGACACCCGAGAATCGTCGAGCGTGACCCGATCGACGTCGCCGCCCAGAGCGAGGAACAGCATCGCGCCCGCGGTTCCCGACGCGGGCGGGACGACGTCGCCCGGGAAGACACGCTCGCGCAGCTCGACCACGTCCGCGGCGAGCCCCGCGTAGCGCTCGGCCAGACGGGGCATGACACGTGCCGCCTCCAGGTGGAGGAAGATACCCGACGCGGCATCGGGGAGCTCGAACCAGCGAAAGAGCTCTTCCAACCCGCCCTCCGACTCCTCCGACGACTCACCCATCGACTCGAGCCAAACCCGCACGTCGAACTCGTG
>JAUIFY010000086.1 GCA_030430245.1 bacterium
GCGCGCCAAGCCCTGAACTCCGACGTCGAAGAGCCCATCGTCTCCAAGCAGGACGCCGACGCGCAGCCGATCATGTGGTTCGCCCTCTCCGGAGAGGACCACGACCAGATCTACATCTCGACGGTCGCGGAGTCGCAGATCCGCGACCGGCTGAGCAAGCTTCCCGGAGTCTCCTCCGTATTGCTCGGCGGCGAGCGGCGCATGTCGATGCGCGTCTGGATCGACAACGTCAAGCTCACCGCCCACCAGTTGACCGTCGCGGACGTCGCCGCCGCCCTGCGACGGGAGAACGTCGACATCCCGTCGGGGCGCGTCGAGGGCGATCAGACGGAGTTCTCCGTCCGCACGCTCGGAGAGCTGAAGACGCCGGAGGAGTACGGCGCGCTGATCGTGGCCGAGATCAACGAGGGCCTGATCCGCTTGCGCGACATCGCGCGCGTCGAGGTCGGCCCGGAGACGGTTCGGAAGCTCGTACACTTCAACCAGAAGGCCGCGGTCGGGCTCGGGATCGTCAAGCAATCGAACGCGAACACGCTCGACGTCGCCCGCGCGCTGAAGGAGGAGATGGAGAAGATCCGCCCCACCCTGCCACCCGGGTTGGATCTGGAGATCGCGTTCGACGGGTCGATCTACGTCGAGCGCGCGCTGGCGGACGTCAATCAGACGATTCTCGAGGCGATCGCCCTCGTCGTCATCATCATCTTCCTGTTCCTCGGCTCTCTCCGCGCCACGATCATCCCCGCGACGGCGATCCCGGTCTCCATCGTCGGCTCGTTCTCCGTCCTCTACTACCTCGACTTCTCCGTGAACACGCTCACGATGATGGGTCTCACCCTCGCCATCGGGCTCGTGGTCGACGACGCGATCGTCGTTCTGGAGAACATCACGCGCTGGATCGAGGGTGGCACCGAGCCGAGGCGCGCCGCGCACAAGGGCATGGATCAAATCGCGTTCGCGGTGATCGCTTCGACGATCTCGATCCTGGCCGTCTTCCTGCCTCTGGCGTTCCTCACGGACAAGACCGGTCGGCTCTTCCGCGAGTTCGGGATCACGGTCGCCGCGGCCGTCGCGATCTCGGGGTTCGTCGCGCTGACGCTCTCTCCGATGCTCTGCGCGCGAGTTCTCCGGCGCGAACGCGCGTCGACGGGCTTCAAGCGAGCGTTCGCGCACGGCGTCGAACGGCTTGCGGAGGCGTACGGCAGCGCGCTCCAGTGGGCCCTCGCGCATCGCATCTGGGTGCTCGCGCTCGGCATCGGCTGGGTCGCCCTCGGCGTCCTCGCCCTCGAGACGATCTCACGCGAGTTCATCCCCACCGCCGACCGCTCGGCCGTCGTGACCATCATGCAGGCGCCCGAGGGCTCGACCATCGACTACACCGCGCGCTACATGAAGCAGGCCGAGGACATCCTGTTCGAGACACCCGAGGTGCTCCGCAGCTTCGCCGTCGTTGCGCCGGGACTCGGCGGCCCGGGGCGGGTCAGCGAGGCCGCGATGTTCACCAGCCTGGTTCCCTGGGAGGAGCGCGATCGGGTGCAGCACGAGGTCGTCGACGACCTGCGCGAGCGGATGCAGAAGATCCCCGGACTGCGCGCGTTCCCGATCAACATCTCGGCCTTCGGGGGCAGCATGTCCTCGGCCGCGATCTCCCTCGTCGTGCAGGGGCCGGACATCCAAGAGCTCGCTCGCTACTCGGACGAGATCGTCAGCCGGATGTCGTCCATCCCCGGCCTCGTGAACGTCCGCTCCGATCTCGAAGTGAACAAGCCGCAGCTCGAGATCGACATCGATCGGAACCGCGCGAGCGATCTCGGCGTGTCGGTGCGCGACATCGCGACCACGTTGCAGATTCTCGTCGGCGGCCTCGAGCTCTCCGAGTTCAAGCTGGGCGGTGAGACGTACGACGTCATCGGCCGCCTCGACGCCGGGGCGCGCTCCTCGCCGCACGATCTCTATCAGCTGAACATCCGCTCCGAGAGCGGCGAGATGATCTCCCTCGCGTCGGTCGCGCGGGTCCGCGAGTCCGTGACCCCACGCGGCGTACCGCACTTCGATCGACAGCGTTCGGCCACCATCACCGCGAGCCTGCTGGACGGCTACGGCCTGGGAAGCGCCCTCGAACGGGTCCGCACCATCGCCGACGAGGTCCTGCCCCGCGGCCAGGGGTACCAGGCGGTGTTCTCGGGCGAGTCGGAAGACTTCTACGAGTCGGGCAACGCGCTCTTCTTCGCCTACTTCCTCGCGGTCGTGATCGTCTATCTGACGCTCGCCGCCCAGTTCGAGAGCTTCCTCGACCCGATCACGATTCTCGTGGCCGTGGCGCTGTCCTTCACCGGGGCCCTCGTGACTCTGATGGCGGTCGACGAGACACTCAACTTGTTCAGCCAGATCGGTCTGGTGATGCTCGTCGGCATCGTCACCAAGAACTCCATTCTCATCGTCGAGTTCGCGAACCAGCTCCACGAGAGCGGCCGGGACCTCCTCGACGCGACCATCGAGGCGGCCCGCACGCGCTTCCGCCCCATTCTGATGACCGCGACCTCGACGATCGTCGGCATCCTCCCCATCGCGCTCGGCCTCGGCGCCGGCGGCGAGACCCGCGCCTCGCTCGGCGTCGCGGTCGCGGGGGGAATGCTGTTCTCGACCCTCCTCACCTTCTTCGTCGTGCCGGCCGTCCACCTCAGCCTGGCCCGCACCCGCGCGAAGAGCCCCGCCGACCGCGCCGTCCCGACCACGGTTCCCCCACCTGCGTGAGGCGCCGCGACCGTCGCCTACGACGGGTCGCGCGGTGGAGCGAGGACGCGGGAGAGGAAGCCGGCGGTGGCCGCCGCGCGCTCCTGCAAGGGGTAGTCGTCCGCGTGGATCCAGGAGAGGAACATCGAATACCACGTCCCCGCGAAGACCTCGGTCAGCGTCTCCACGTCCTCGTCGTCGCGCACGCCCCCCGCGGCCCGGCCGTCCTCCAGCATCCGCCGAAAGATCGATCGGATCTGATCATCGTCTGCCTGGGCGGTCTCCGGAAACGACAGGCTCATCATCGACCGGAGGAGCTCCCGCGCGCGCGGCCCCTTCGCGATGGTCCTCGCCGCCGCGGTCTCGAAGATCCACGTCAAACGCGCCGCGAACGTCGGATGCGCCGACCGCTCTTCTTCGACGTCTTCGAACAGCTCGAGCAGCATCACGTGCGATAGCTCCCGCAGCAGATCGAGCTTCGCGGGAAAGTGGTTGAAGAACGTCCCGTACGCGATGTCCGCGTCGCGCGCGATCTCTTCGACCGTGGTCGCGTCGTAGCCCTTCGTCTCGAACAGCCCGCGCGCCGCATCGAGGATTCGCTCTCGAACCTCCCGTCGCCGGCGCTCGCGCCGCGACGGCACGAGGTCGGGCGCCGCGCTCATGCGGCACCCCGGATGTCGGCGAGATCGGGACCGATTCGCTCGGCGATCGGCCCGAGCACGTCGACGTCGAAAGCGTATGCATCGAGGGCCGTCGCCCCGAGGAGCTGGACGATGTCGGATTCGTCGTACGCGCTCATCGTCTTCCGCATTTCGGCCATCGTGTTCGGCCAGGTTCCTTCGATGTGCGGATAGTCCGTCCCGTACATGATTCGATCGATGCCGATCTGGTGGCGGTCCTCTCCCTCGTGCGGGGGCAGGAAAGACGCACCGAGGTAGCACTGCCTCTGGAAGTACTCGCGCGGTCGCAGGGACATCTTCGTCGTGAAGTGCGAGAAGATCGGGTTGTCCCACTTGTGCTCCATCATGCGGAGCTCCTGCAGGATCCACGAGCAGCCGGCCTCGGTGATCACGAACTCGAGCGTCGGATACCGCTCGAACACGCCCGACCACATGAGCGCACCGAACGGGCGGTGCGCCCAGGTGTCGACCTCCTGGATGAACATGGCAGCGGCCGTCACGTCGTTGCCGTAGTCCGGCGTCCAGCCGGAGTGCGAGTGCAGCGGCATCTCCAGCTCCGCGCAGGCCGCCCAGAGCGGCTCGTATCGCTTGTCGTGGTAGAAGGGGTGGTCGCCCGTGCTCGTGGGGAGGAGCACGCCGCCCCACAAACCGGTCTCCTTGGCCTTGCGGATCTCCGCCACGGTGACGTCGATGTCGTCGACGTTGATCAGCGCGATGCCGGCGTGGCGCCCGGGATGCGTGTTGCAGAAGTCCGCGAGCCACCGATTGTAGGCCTGGATGCCGGCAAGATTGTGCTCGGGGGCGACCCTCTTGCGGTACTGCATGAGCCCCGCACCGAACGGCGCCATCTGCGGAAAGATGACCTCGCCGGCGACGCCGTCGCCCTCGAGATCCGCGAGCCGCACGTCGGCGTCGAACTCGCCCTTGCGGGGCGCGAAGGGGCTCGTCTCGTCGCGAAGCATCTCGAGGAGCGTGTCGTCGCTCGCCTCGGTCTCCGGGTTCAGCGCCTGAGTGAGCCAACCGGCCTCGCCGGTCTCCTCGGCGAACGACTTCACGGCTTCCTGGTCGAAGAACGTACCCGCGCGCACGATCATCTCGCGCGCGTAGCCGACCCACCATCGGTGCGCTGCATCGTGGTACTCGCGGGGCATGTACTCGTCATAGCCGCCCGGGAAGGTGCCCGCGTGGCAATCGGAGCTGATCATCAAGAGCTTCGACATCGCGTCCTCCTCGCTCGCGCCCGTCCTCAGTCGAGACCCATGTGCTGGAGCTCGATCGGGCACTCCCCCCGCGCGAGCTTCCGGGCGCGCTCGACGAGCGTGGCCTCCATGCTCTCGCGATCGATCATGATGACGAAGTCGCCCTTGCGGATGCCGTCGAGCGCGAACCGTGCGAGCTCGTCCAGGTCCTGCACCGGCAGCTCGAATCCGGCCTTCTTCGCCCCCTCCATGAACTGCTCGAAGGTCGTCTCCTTGCGAGGATCGTCCTGGCGCTCGGCCGCGAGCTCGGCGGGACGATTGCGCTTCGTGGTCCAGATTCCCGTGGGCAGCATCCCGCCGGACGGATAGAAGATGCACGCGCGCAGGTTCGTCCCGCGACCGACGAGCTGTGCGGCCAGACACTCGGTCATGATCGACACGGCGGCCTTGCTCGACGCGTAGACCACCTGCTGTGCGAGAGGACTGATGCCGCCGTCTCCCGAAGAGGTGTTCATGACGAGCCCCTCCTCCCCCGACTCGATCATCCGGGGAACGAAGGCCTGCACGCCGTGCGCCACTCCGTGCACGTTCACCCCGTGCACCCATTGGAAGTCGGACGGCTCGGTCTCCCAGAGGTCGAGGTTCGGCGCCGCGACGCCGGCGTTGTTGCACAGGAGGTGGCAGGCGCCGTGGGTCGCGAAGACCTCGTCCGCGAGCGCCCGCACCGACTCGGCCTTCCGGACGTCGGTCACCACGCCGCGCACCCCGTTGCCGAGCTCCGCGCAGGCCGCGTCCAGCGCCGGCTTCTCGACGTCGGCGAGGACGACCTTCATCCCCTCCCCCACGAACGCCCTGGCCAGCGCCTTCCCGATCCCCGACGCCCCGCCGGTCACCACCGCGACCCTTCCCGCAAGCTCCTTCATACCGACCCCCCTCCAGTTCCCGAAGAAGCCCCACCATACCCCCGTCAAGAGATGACCACAATCAACTCCTGACCAAACTCCACCCCCAGAAAGGGGACGTTCGTTACCTTTTCCCGATTCGTTACCTTTTCGGGGGAGCGGGAGAGCGGCGTCCGCTACTTGGCGCCGTCGAAGTAGTCGACGAAGCCCGAGGGGAGATGCGGACCGATCGCGATCTGCTCGAGGACGCCGACGCCGGTGCGGCTGCCGCTGGTCGCCCGGACGACCTGCTGGATGTGGAGGTTCTCGAGCGCGAGCGGCTGGGCGTCGGCGCACTTCCAGGACTCGGCCGCCATGGCGAGCTCACCCTTCCACCGCCCGTGGCCCCATTCGGGGTGCTGGTAGCCGATGCCCTTCATGCGGAAGAGAAGGAGCGGCTCGAGCTCGATCTGCTCCTCCTCGCCGCCCTCGGCCACGAGCGAGACCTTCGCCGCACGCGCGCGCCGCGTTCCCGATTCGTAGGTCACGTCGAGCTTGCCGCTCGTCATCGAACGCACGCGCGGGTCCACCGGTAGCGGGATCTCCTTCGGCGAGTCGTCGTAGACGGGAGAGATCGCTCCGTCGAAATGCCACGGATTCCCCATCTTGTCCTCGAAGATGCCGAAGTGCGTGCAGCGGTCCTCCCAGTGGATCGGCGCCCACGCGAAGAAGACCCCGCCGCCCTCGGTCGCGGGCGCGCCCCCGACGTCCGGTTCCCCGATGGGGCGCAGCCCCCACGACCGATCCTTCGTGCCGAGCACCCGGTTCGGCACGATCGCGAGGTCCTTGCCCCCGAACCGGATGTGCCCCTGCCACCGGCCGAACTGCGCGAACCGCGTCGCATCCATGATGACGCGGGTTCCGACCCGGCTCGTCTGCCGGCCCTCCTCGATGGGAGACGTGCGCGGGACGAAGGTCAGATCGCACTCCACCCCCGTCTCGTTCTTCTGGAGAACGACGCGGCACGTCTTCATCGGCTCGACGACTTCGATTCGGAACGGCCCGCAGACGGTGGACGCGCGCTCGGCGGCCGCGCGCGCCGACGCATGGAACGCGTACTGCACCCCGTCGTGCACGAGGCTCAGCCCGCAGTCGATGATCCCCCGGTGGGGATAGGTCCCCATTCCGACGCCGAAGTAGAACTCACCGTCGTCCGCGTATCCGTTGAACCAATACCGGTCGTAGACGTTGCGATCGCTCGACGCCGGAACGGCCAGCGACTCGGCGGTCTGATGAATCGGGAAGTCGTCGTAGATGGAGAGCATGGCCCCGGGTCATAGCGGGTTCCCCGCGAGGGCTCCAGACGGCCCGTCGGCGCGCGAGGCGCCGCAGCGATCCGCCACGATCGCCCGCACCCCGTCGGTCACGGCGAGCATCGCTCCGTCCGGCTTCCGATCCATGCGCTCGAAGACGTCCTCGCGCGCCTCGCAGCCGCCGAGGTTTCCCTCGAGGACTTCCAGAGCGAGCGCCGCCGCATCCGCCAGCGCCCGCGACTGGGTCTCCACGGCACCGACGCGCTCCGACGTCTCGAACAGCGACGCGAGCCCCGCGTGCTGGCCCTGCCAGAGCGCGAGCTGCGCCACGACGGCGTCCCGCTGCGATGCATCCCCCGCGACGAGCGCATCGGCCGCCTGATTGAACCGGCGCGCGACGTCGCTCTCGGCCGCCGCCGCGTCCGCGACGCGATCGAGCGGCGCCGTCGTCGCTCCGTCCTCCCCGAAAAAGCGATGCCGCTCGTATTGCTTTGCCTCTTCCAGAGCGTCGACGAGCGCTCGGAGCTCCGGCGGGACCGGCCCGCCGGCGATGTCGCGCAGCATCGGCTCCCGGTAGCTCTCGTGTCGGAGCCCGAGCACTTCGAGCCGCTCCGAGAAGACGCCCAGCCTCCGGTACAGATCGTCCACGTCCGCCGTCGACTCGGCCGGCGACCAGAGCCGCTCGGCGATCGCGCCGGTCCGCGGCCAGATGCGCGAATCGACCGTCTCCGCGGACACGAGTTCCGACCACATCGCCGCCTCGCCGCCGAGGACCCGGTATCGCTCCTCGGGCGCGATCTCGACGGCTCTCTCGAGCTCCGGTGGAGTCGAGCCGGGAACGTCATGCCCGCCCGTCCGCACCCCGGAGAACTCGACCGAGAACACGAGGGAGTCCAGCGCACCCCGGACGTCGTCGGCGTCGATCTGCGCGTCGAAGGCCGCCGCGCCCATGGGCGTCTCGGCGCGCCCCGTGAGCTGGCCCCCCTCGAGACTCACGTCTTCCAAGAAGATCACCCGGCCCGCGACGGCCGTGACCGCGCCCAGATCGTCTCCCTCGCCGAACACGACGAGGTCGCCCGACATCTCGCCCGCCGGCGTGTCCATCGAGATCGCGAAGGCCTGCCACGGCCCACTCGTGTCGAGCTCGATCGGCTCCGGCATCCCGAGCGGGTCGACCTCGTAGAGGTCCGACGCCGGCAGCTTGTGGTCCAGGTAGTAACCCTGCGAGAGCACCGTCTCGTAGCCATCCCGCACGCTCTCGGCGACCGACGTCGGAGTGAGCCACGCCTGCACGATCGCGTCCCGCGGCAGATCGGGGTGCCGGATCTCCTCCCAGCCCACCATCCGCTTTCCGTGGCTCGCGAGGATCGCGTGGAGGCGCGCGTTGAAGTGCGCCTGCAGCGCCCGATGATCCTCCAGCCCCTGCTCGCGCATGTACGCACGAACCGCCGGGCTCGCGTCCCACCTCTCGGGATTCGCTTCGTCCCCGCCCACGTGCACGTACGGGTCGGGGAAGATCCCGGCCATCTCGCCCAGAAACGCGTCGAGGAACTCGTAGACCTCGTCCCGCGTCGGATCGAGGGTGACCGGATGGATCCCGAACCGCGTGGGCCGCGTCCACGGCCCCCCGTCGATCGCGAGCTCGGGATACGCCTCGAGCCAGGAGAGCGAATGCCCCGGCAGATCGAACTCCGGGACGACCCGGATTCCTCGGTCATGCGCGTATGCCACGATCTCCCGCAGGTCGTCCTGCGACAGGAAGTCCCCGCCCGAGCCGATCTCGTGGAGACGCGGATGCACGAGGCTCTCGACCCGAAACGCCTGATCTTCGGTCAGATGGAGATGCAGGACGTTCAACTTCGACGCCTCCATCGCGTCGAGGTTTCGGAGGATCACGTCCTTCGGAATCCAGTGGCGACAGACGTCGATCATGAGCCCGCGCCAACGGAAGCGCGGCGCATCGCGGACGCGCGCCGCGGGCACACGGGGACCGTCGCGGTCCGTCTCGACCAGCTGAAGGAACGTCTGCAGTCCATGGATCGCACCGACCGGGGTCACCGCGCGCAGCCGCGCGCCTTCCGGCGTGACGTCGAGCGCGTAGGACTCGTCGATCCAGGTCGGATCGGAGTCGTCCGCCGCCACACCCACGTCGATCTCGAGCCGCGCCGGCCCGTCCTTCGCCGCCGCGGCGGGCAGCCGCGAGCGGAGGCGCTCGACCGCCCGCTCCAGCCGCGCCTCGGTGTGCCCCACGAGCTCGACGGTCAGCCCGTCGCGCAGAGAGAGGTTCCCCTCGCGAAGAGCCAGGTCCGTCGGAAGCGGGAGGACGGTGATCCGTGCGCGATCGGCCTCGGCGATGAGAGGGGCGCCCGGGTTCAGATTCGACCACACCCAGACGCCCATCGCCGCGACCACCACCGCCACGACGACGAGGAGGACGGGTCCGCGATTCACGGACCGGACTATGCTCGACGCCCCTGTCACGCGCCAGTGCCCCGACACGACCGCGCATCCGTCGCCATGGGTTGCGGCGGGCGACGCCTCCGCTCTATTCAACCCGGAACCGAGGAGGGAGCCGCGATGCCCACGTTCCGTCGAGAAGAGATCCTGGAAGCGCACGAGAAGCTGCTGTCGACGCGCGACCGCGCCGTCGCGGGAGAGATCCCGTGGGGCGCGCTCGCCGACATGTTCACCGAGGACGCGACCTTCGTCGATCCCGCGTGGGGCCGGGTCGATGGACGCGAGAACATCCGCGCGTTCATGGACGAAAGCATGCAAGGTCTCGAGGGTTGGGAGTTCCCGCACGAGTGGGAGATGGTCGACGGCGATCGCCTCGTCACGGGTTGGCAGAACCGTCTCCCCGGAACACGACCCGACGGCGGCCACTGGCAGACGCCCGGAGTCTCGCGGTTCATCTACGCCGGCGACGGCCGTTTCTCCTTCGAGCAGGACCTCCTCAACATGGTGCACGTCTTCGAGGTCATGAAGGCCAGTGGCTGGAAGCCGTCCGGACGGCTGAACGCTCCCCCGAGCCCCGTACCTCGCCTCTACGCGTGGGAGCCCTGAGGCCCGCCCGTCTGCGCCGCGCTGGCGAACCAGGGCCCACCCCCGTACGAAGGATAGGCATGACGGCCTCGTCCTCCCCCGAATCCGGTTGGCTCGACTTCCGCGAAGACGGCGGGCTGCGTCACCGCGTCCTCACCTGGCCGGGCGACGGACCGCTCGTCCTCTTCGCTCACGCGGCGAGCTTGTGCGCCGGCGTGTGGGCACCCGTCGTCGAGCGCCTCGGACCGACCGTCCGCGCGGTCGCGTACGACCTGCGCGGGCACGGAGACACCGACGCGCCCGTCGGCTCCGACGCATATGCCTGGAGCCTGTTCGGCGCCGACTTCGGACGGGTGGTCGCCGCCACCGCCGAACGGTACGGCCAGGCGCCGGATCTGTGCGTCACCCACTCGTTCGCCGGCGACTGCGCCCTCGTCCACCTCGCCGGCCATCGCCTCGAGAGCGGGCGGATGCTGCTTCTCGACCCCGTTCTCGCCGACGCCGAAGGCGCGACCGTCGGCGCCGAGCGCCTCGCCAAGGGCACGCGCCGTCTGGGCGAGAAGGAGGCCGAGGGCTTCGACTCACCCGAAGCGGTCGGCGAAGGACTCGAGCGCGTTCTCCGCGCGCAGCTCGAGCGCGACGGTCTCGACGCCCGGGCCAAGGCGGCCTTCGCCGCCTACGGGAGCGCACCGGACGACGCCGGTCGCTACCGCCTCAAGTGTCGGCGCGAGAACGAGGCGGAGGTCTACGCGAACCGCATCGCCATCGCCGACTTCCTCGCCGACGCCTCCGTGGACGCGGAAGTGCAGCTCGTCTTCTCGAGTCGACGCCGCGCCAAGCCCGAAGATCAAGCCGCCGCCTATGCGCGCGACTGGACCGTCGCCGAGCGCGTCGTCGCACGCGCGCGCGAAGGCGCCGTGCACCGCCTCGACGGCGTGGGACACTTCCTCGTCCTCGAGGCCCCGGACCTCGTCGCCGAGACGATTCGCCGCTGGATCTGAGGGACGAGGATGGCTCCCTTCCGCAACCCCTCGACGCACGGATTCGACCGCGTCGCGAACTTCCGCGACATGGGCGGTCACCGCACGCACGACGGACGGCGCCTCCGTTCGGGCGTCCTCTTTCGCAGCGGCCACCTGGGACGCGCGACCGATGCCGACGTCCAGCGGCTCGCGGCGCTCGGTCTCCGGCGAGTGTTCGACTTCCGGACCCAGACCGACATCCGGATGGACGGCGCCGACCGACTTCCGGCGGGAGCCGAGCACGTCCAGCTCCCGATGCCCGACCCCGCCCGCGGCGAGGACATCCGGGAGCTCATCTCGTCGAACCCCGAGCGCCTGCACGAGATCTTCGGCGACGGTCGTGCCGCCGCTCTCATGGTCCGCGGCGCGGCCCACATCGCCACCCAGCGCATCGAGCCGTACACGCAGTTCGTCGCGGGACTCTGCCGCGACGGAGCGTTTCCCGCTCTCTTCCACTGCTCCGCCGGCAAGGATCGGGCCGGCTGGGCCGGCACGGTCGTTCTGCTCGCCCTCGGCGTCCCCGAGGACGAGATCCGCGAGCAGTACCTCTTGAGCAACCGCGCCGTGGATGATCTCCGACGCCAGGGGGAGAACGACCCCGGCGAGTGGCACGAGGTCCTCCGTCCGCTTCTCGAGGTCCGCGAGGAGTACCTCGACGCGTCTCTCGCCGCCGTGCGATCGGCCTGGGGCGACACGGACACGTACCTGCGGGAGGCGCTCGACCTGAGCGACGACCGCCGCGTGCATCTCCGCGACCAACTCCTCGAGTAGAGCGGACGGCCGGCCGCTTGCGCCCCCCGCCCCATCGCGCGAGTGTCCTCCGGGGTGCGCATCACGACGCGCGCCAGAGAGAGAGATCGGATGTCCATTCGCATCACCGACCTACGCACCGTCGACGTCCGATTTCCCACGTCCGACTTCCTCGACGGCTCCGACGCGATGAACCCGGACCCGGACTACTCCGCGGCCACCGTCGTCCTGGACACGAGCGATCCTGCGCTCACTGGCCATGGCCTCACGTTCACGATCGGGCGCGGGAACGATCTGTGCTGCCACGCGATCGAGGCCCTCGCGCCGCGGGTCGTGGGGCGCAGCCTCGACGAGCTCGAGGACGCCATGGGTGCGTTCTGGCGCGACCTCGTCTCCGATTCGCAGCTGCGGTGGCTGGGGCCCGAGAAGGGCGTCACCCACCTCGCGACGTCCGCGGTCGTGAACGCGACCTGGGATCTTCTCGCAAAGCGCGCCGGCCAACCCCTGTGGAAGTACGTCTGCGACCTGTCGCCGGCGCAGCAGGTCGAGCTGGTCGACTTCCGCCACATCTCCGACGCCCTCTCCCCGGCGGACGCCCGCGCGCGACTCGACCGTCTCGCCGATTCGCGATCCACTCGCGAAGCGGAGCTCCGACGCGACGGGTACCCCGCGTACATCACGTCGGCCGGATGGCTCGGCTACGACGACGACAAGATCCGGCGCCTCTGCCGCGCCTCGCTCGCCGAGGGCTGGACGGCCTTCAAGATGAAGGTCGGGCGCGACGTCGAGGACGATCTGCGCCGCGGCCGCATCGTCCGCGAAGAGATCGGCGCCGATCGCATCCTGATGGTCGACGCGAATCAGGTGTGGGACGTCGACGAGGCGATCGCCCACGTGCGCGCGCTCGCGGAGCTGAACCCACTCTGGATCGAGGAGCCGACGAGCCCCGACGACGTGCTCGGACACGCCCGAATCCGCCGCGAGGTCCGCCCCGTCGGCGTCGCGACGGGCGAGCACTGCCACAACCGCGTGATGTGGAAGCAGCTCTTCCAGGCGGACGCGATCGACTTCGCCCAGATCGACGGGTGCCGCCTCGCCGGGCTGAACGAGGTCTTCGCCGTCCTGCTCCTCGCCGCGAAATACGACGTGCCGGTATGCCCGCACGCGGGCGGGGTCGGTCTCTGCGAATACGTGCAGCACTTCTCGGCCATCGACTACGTCTGCGTGAGCGGCGCCCTCGAGGGCCGCCGGACCGAGTACGCCGAGCATCTCCACGAGCACTTCCTCCATCCGGTCGCGGTCCGCGACGGCCGGTATCGCGTACCCACCGCCCCCGGGTTCAGCGTCGAGATGAAGCCCGAGAGCCTCGCGCGGTACACGTACCCCGGAGGCGCCGCCTGGAAGGACCGCGGGTGAGCGCGGCCCCGTCCACGCTCGCGGCCGGCCCGGCCTGGCTCCGCGCGACGCCCTTCCTGCTGATCGCACTGATCGTGGCCGCGTACGCGCCCACGTGGGACGCGGACTTCGTCGTCTGGGACGACGACGACCACATCTACGAGAACCGGCACATCATCGCCGAGGACGGATACTGGGAAGCCTTCCGCGACTGGCGAGATCCCGCCTTCTATCCCGTCACCTTCACGAGCTGGTACGTCGAGTGGCATCTGAGCGAGGGCGACCCGTGGCTCTTCCACGTCGACAACGTCGTCCTGCACGTCGTGAACGCGATCCTGCTGGGCATGCTGCTGCGGGCCCTCGGATTGTCGTACGGGCTCGCCTGGGCGATCGCGGGCGTGTGGGCCCTCCACCCGCAGCAGGTCGCGAGCGTGGCCTGGCTGACGGAGCGCAAGAACCTCCTCTACGCGCTCTTCTACCTCGCCTCGATGCTGGTCTACGCGCGGTCCGTGGCGGGTCCCGACGGCGGACGGACCCGCGGCTGGGTCGCGGCGCTCCTGCTCGCGCTCGCGGCCCTCCTCAGCAAGGCCACGGCCGTCACTCTTCCCGTCGCGATCGTCCTCACCCACTGGGTCTGTGGCGGGCGTTTCGACCGCCGGGCGATCGTCCGCATCGGCGCGTTCTTCGCCCTCTCCCTCGTCGTCGGGCTGGTCCACGTGTCGCGAGAGCAGGTGAATCCCCTGCTTCCGTTCGGAACCCGCATGCTCATCGCGTCGCGCGCGGCCTGGTTCTACGTCGGGAAATTCCTCTGGCCCACCGAGCTGGTCGCGGTCTATCCCCGCTGGGATCTCGCGGGCGCCGCACGGTGGGGCGGGGTCTCGCTCGCGGCGCTCGGAGCGACGGCGCTCGCCGGAGCCTGGTTCGCGCGCCGAATCCCCCCCGTCGCGTGGCTCGGCGTCGCGATGTACGCCGCCAACATCGCGCTCGTGATCGGCGTCATCTGGTTTCCGTTCATGGGCTACTCCTTCGTGTCGGACCACCTCGTCTACGTCGCCGCGGTCGGACTCGCGCTCGTCTTCGGCCTCGTCGCGCACGCCGGGCTCGACGCGGCGGCGGTTCCGAACGGGACGCGGGTCGCGGCCTCCGCGGTGTTGTGGCTGGTCCTGGCCGCGCTCACCTGGCAGCAGACCGGCACGTGGGAGAACACCGAAGCGCTGTGGACGCGAACGCTCGCGGCGAACCCGACGAGTCGACTCGCCCACAAGAACCTCGGGGCCTTCTATCTCGAGACCGGCCGGCCCGACGAGGCGCGAGCGCAGTTCGAAGCCACGCTCGCGCTCCACCCGGGCGATCTGGAGGCCCTCATGAACCTGGGCGTGCTCGCCTCCGACGCCGGACGGTGGGACGAGGCGACCCACTACTACGTTCGCGTCCTCGAGGCCGGAGCGTACCCGGCCGTCGCGCTGAACAACCTCGGCATCGCCGCCGCGCGCAGCGGCAGGCCCGAGGTCGCCGTGACCTACTACGAGCGGGCTCTCGAGGAAGATCCCGGCGATGCCCGGACCTGGATGAACCTCGGAGCCGCGCGCGCCGACGTCGGGGACGGCGACGGTGCGATCGAGGCGTACCGCGAGTCACTCCGCCTCGAGCCGGGCTCGGCGCGCGCCCACTACAACCTGGCCCTCACCCTGAACGCGGTCGGGAGGCCCTCCGAGGCGGCCGACGAGTACCAGCAAGCGCGGCGCCTCGATCCCACGGACACGGACGCCGCCTACAATCTCGGCGTCGCGCGCATGGAGCTCGAGCAGTGGGACGCAGCAGAGCGTGAGTTCCGCGCCGTCCTCGAGCTCGACCCCGAGCACGCGGACGCCGCACACAACCTCGGCGCCGTCCTCCTGGCGCACCGGCAGCTCGAGGAGGCCGAGCGCGCATTCGAGCGTGCGCACGACCTGGCACCGTCCGACGCCGCGACGGCAGGGATCCTCGCACGACTCCGCTCGCGGCGCGGCGATGCCGAAGGCGCGGTCCGCGTCCTCGAAACCGCGCTCTCGGCCGACCCCGGAAACGCGTCCCTGACCGGCCGCCTCGCCTGGATTCGGGCCACGGCCGACGCTCCGGTGCGCGACCCCGACGCGGCGGTCGAGCTCGCTCGCCGCGCCGTGGCGGCGAGCGCCGGCGACCCCGTGCACCTCGATACGCTGGCGGCCGCCCTCGCCGCGGCCGGACGCTTCGACGAAGCCGTGACCGTCGGCCGCGCCGTCCTGGCCGCGACCGCGCCGGAGGCGCCCATGCACGCCGAACGATCGCGCCGCCTGGACCTCTACCGCGACGGGCGCGCCCTGCGGTAGCGCGCTCCCTCGAGGCGCGGTTCAATCTCCCTCGACCCGCACCTCGAGCTCCCGGATCGTGCTTCCCGTGAGCGCCGTGTCGTCCCCGGGGCCGCCTCGATCCGTCGCGCGGAGCTCGATCGCGACGAAGAGGTTCTGCCCCGGGCGGTGCCCTCCCAGGAACGGAACGAACGTGCCCGCGCAGCCCCGCAGCTCGGCGACCGGGTGCGCGTGGGCGTTGTGTCCCAGACGCACGTCCCACACGAGACGGTCACACGGCATCTCTCCCTCCTCCGGGTCGATCGCCGTCCCCCGGAACGCCGTCCGGACGCCCTCCTCGATCTGCGCGCCCGCCACCGGTTCCTCGATCGTCACGATCGGCGGGGAGTTGCCGACGAAGAACCGCCGCACGAAGGGGAAGCTGCGCGCGCCGCCGGCCGAGCGCACGCTGAGCGAGACCGGATAGGTCCCCTCGGCATCGAACGTATGCGAGATCTCGGGCCCGGTGGCGTCCACCGAGCCGTCGCCATCGAGATCCCACTCCCACGCGACGATCTCGTCGTTCGGGGCGGAGGACCCGGCCCCCGAAATCCGGAAGGTCGCCGGCGCCGCCCCACTGTGGAGGACCGTCGCGTCGATCCGCGCGACCGGCGTCAGCGCTCCCGTCCGCGAGTGCTCGATGCGCGACAGCCGGGCGTCGGGATTGTTCCCGCCGAACGCGGTGCCGTACTCGAGGACGTACAGCGCTCCATCGGGGGCGACGTGGAGGTCGATCGGCCGTGCGAACGACTCCCACGGGACGACTCGCTCGACCGACTGGAGGACGCCGTCCTCCGACACGCGAATCGCCGCGAGAAGATCGCGCGTCCACTCCGTCATCAGGAGCGTGCCCTCGAGCTTGCGCGGGAGCGCGAACGGCCCCCGCGCCTCGTCGAGGAACGTGCCGGCGATCGCCGTGCGCCCGGTCACCGAGTCGTCGTTCGCGTCGAAGGCGCGGCCGAGGGCGAGGTAGTCGACCGTCGTGTAGTCGTACGCCAACACCGCGGGACGGAATCCGGCGCACGAGAACTCCTCCCCGACCTCCCGAGACGCGAAGTCGTAGCGACGGTACGCACGATCGAACCCAATGCAGCGCGGCCAGCCGAAGTTCCCGGGCTCGTCGGCGAAGTTGATCTCGTCGTAGCCCCGCGGCCCTTGCGGCCCATCGATGAAGGCGTCGGGGCCGACGTCGCCCCAGAACAGCCGACCGGAGCCGGGATCGATCGCGATGCGGAAGGGATTCCGCGTCCCCTTCACGAAGATCTCGGGACGCCCCGCGCTTCCGTCGGCGGGATAGAGATTGCCGTCGGCGGGAGCACCATCGGGCCGGATGCGCAGGATCGCGCCCCGGAGGTCGAACGGGTTCTGCGCGGTCCGCTGCGCATCGAACAGCAGCTGACCGGGCCGCTGGTCGAGCGGCGCGTATCCGCCGGTGTCCCCGAAGGGGTTCGTGTTGTCACCGACGGAGAGGTAGATGTTGCCGTCCGGCCCGAACTCGAGGTCACCACCCTCGTGGTTGATCCGCGCGCTCGGAACCCGGAGCAGCACCTCCTCGGACGCCAGATCGAGCGCGGAGCGGCCACTCATGCGGAACCGCGCCAGAACGTTCTCTCCGACCTCGTCCGCGACGCCGACCTCGATGTCCTCGGGATCGGGAGAAGAGTAGTAGAGATAGATCGATCCCGTCGTCGGGAAGTCGGGGGCGAGGACGAGTCCGAGGAGGCCGTTCTCTCCCTCGCGCGAGACCTCGAGACGGGCGGCGACCTCGACCCGGCCGGTCTCGGGATCCCACACCCGCAGCTCGCCCGCGCGCTCGACCCAGAACACCCGCCCATCCGGCGACACGTCCATGGCGAGAGGATTCCGCGGCCGATCCGTGAGCACGATCCGGTTCCACTGCACGCCGCCCGCGGCCCAGCGGATGCCCGCGACCAGATGCCGTCGGAAGACCGGGTCGGCCCACGTCTCGCGGCGATGGCCGAGATTCGTGTAGAAGGAGCGTCCGCCCTCGAATTCCTTGTACCACGCGATCGGATGGTCGGCGCCCATCGACGGCCCTCCGTCGGTGTTCGGGTAGATGAACCCCTCCTCGTCGACCGTGAGCAGGACGACGTGATCCCCGCGCGGATTCCGGTCGAAGTTGTAGATCTCGTCGGTGAACCGAAACGTCGGCGCGAGGTGCACCGTCGACGGATGCTCGCGATCCTCCGTCGTCACCTCGACGTCGACCGGAAGAAGCGGGTGGTTGCGAAAGTACGCGCCGACCAGGCGTCCGTACCACGGCCAGCCGTATTCGGTGTCCGCCGCCGAGTGGACACCGACGTATCCTCGCCCCGAGCGCACGAACCGCTCCATGGCCGCCTGCTGCTCGTCGTCCAAGACGTCTCCGGTCGTGTTGGCGAACAGAACGACGTCGAAGCGCCCGAGCACCTCGTCGGTGAACCGCGCCGGATCCTCCGTCGCTTCGACGCGAATGCCTTCCGCTGCGAGCGAGCCGAGCATGGCGACCGCATCAGGGATCGAGTCGTGACGGAACCCAGCGGTCCGCGAGAAGACCAGGACGTCGAGGACGTCGGCCGACCGAGTCTCCCGACAGGCCGCGAGCGCGCCCCCCGCGCGGGGACTTCCCGCGAGCCGCGGACCGGGACACGCGGGTCGCGACCCGGCAACCGCCGCCGAGGCGCAGAAGAGGACGAGGAGCGGAATCAGCGAGGACCGGGCGAATCGCATGACCGGATCGCTATCGCGCTCGCGCGAAGGCGACAAGACGTCGCGTGGGCGCGCGCCTGTGGCGGCGCACGGTGCGACTGGGCTAGCCTGCGGCTCATGTCCGACATGACGATCTACGAAGCCCTGTACACGACGCGTGCGATGCGCCGCATCAAGAAGGACCCCATCCCGGAGGACGTGCAAGCGCGCATCCTCGACGCCGCCATCCGCGCGCCCTCCGGGGGAAACGCCCAGAACTGGCGCTTCCTCCTGGTCGACGACCCGGAGATTCGCGGCAAGCTCGGCCCGATCTACCGCGAGTGCCTCGACATGCTGTGGAAGACGATCTACGCGGAACGCGCCGCTGCCGCCGAGGCCGACCCCGACGCTCCCGACAGCGTCGAGTTCGTGAAGGTGCGGAAGTCGGCGGAGTGGATGGCGAACCACTTCGAGGACTACCCGGTCCTGCTCTTCGGGTTCGCCCAGGGCGATCCGACCGGAGGCTCGATCTTCCCCGCGATCTGGAGCGCGATGCTCGCCGCGCGCGCCGAAGGCGTCGGATCGACGATCACGAGCGTCATGATGTTCAAGATGGAGGACATGCTGAAGGTGTTGGCCGTTCCGGCCGACGAGGGCTGGGTGTTCGCCGCGTGCGTTCCCATGGGTTACCCGACCGGGCGCTGGGGCCTCGCCCGCCGACGGCCAGCCCACGAGGTCGCATTCCGCAACCAGTGGGGCACGCCACTCGGCATGGAGATCCCCGAGCCGCTGTGGAAGCCCGAGTAGCGGGCACCGCGGCGGCTATTGCGATCTCCGAGGTTCGGGTATTCTCGAAGCGACGCCATGACGCCCTCTCGCGCCTCCGACGCGACCACCCGGGTCCTCCGCTGGTGGCTTCGCGCGCTCTCCGGCGGTCTCGCCGCGGCGGCGCTCGCGCTCTCCACCTCGGACGTGCGCCGCGGGGTCCTGCTCGCGTTCGTCGTCCTGCTCGGCTTCCTTCCGTTCACCTACGCGCGAGGCTCCACGCGTGGGTCCTGGCCCACGTGGCCGAATGGCGCGCCCGACGGCTCGTCGTCGCGACGTGGACCGCGGTCGGCATGGTCTGCGACGGACTGATGGTCACGCAGCTCGTGCTGGCCCGAACCCCGAATCCGGACCCGCTGCTGAACGCGTCGCCGCTGGCGTGGCTCGGCCCGGTCTGGTTCAGCGGCCATACCTTCCTGCTGCTCGGCTACGGGATCGTCGGTCTCGTCCGCCTCGCGCGGCGGTCGATCGCCCGCCGGGCCGCAGACGAGCGGATGCGAGCGCGGGGCCAGGCCCCGGCGATCTCACGCCGCGGCTTCCTCCGGCAGGCGAGCGTCGTCGGCGTGGGCGTCCCGTTCGGCGTGTCGCTCTCCGGCGTCGGCACGTCGTACGACTTCCAGGTCGAGCGCCGCGAGGCCGCCCTGCCCCACTGGCCGGAGACTCTCGACGGGCTACGCATCGCGCACCTGTCCGACATCCACGTCGGCGGAGCGATGGACCGCGACAAGCTGATGCGCGTGGCCGAGCTCACCAACGCCGCCGCGCCCGACCTCGTGCTGCACACCGGAGACTTCCTCACGCACCGGGCCGGCGACTTCGACGAGCCGCTCTACGAGGCACTCGCGGCGATTCGAGCGCCTTTCGGCCAATGGGCCTGTCTGGGCAACCACGACTACGACGACGCGCCGCGATTCGTCCGACGACTCGCGGAGAGCGGCGTCACGGCCCTGCGCAACCGCGTCGCCACGATCGAGGTCCGCGGCGAGCCTCTGGAGATCGCGGGACTCGAGTACCTCTCGGCCCGCGTCGACCGCACCGAGGACTACCGCCGGCTCTTTGCTCGACTCGGCGATCCTCGTGCACCGCGACTGCTGCTGAATCACGACCCCCAAGGATTCTCCTACCTGCCCGAGGGTTGCGCCGACCTCGTCCTGTCCGGCCACACGCATGGAGGTCACATCGGCGTGCAGCTCGGCCCCGACCAGGCGCTGAGCGTCGTCGGCCTCGTCGGGCTGCGCGATCAGGGCTTCTTCGAGCGCGGGGACATGCGGCTGTACGTCACCCGGTGCGTCGGGTTCTACGGCTACCCCATGCGCATCGGGATCCCGCCCGAGATCGCGCTGCTCACCCTCCACCGCGCGCGCGCCTGACGGCCGCGGTGCTCAGCCTTCCGGCGGCGGGAGGAAGCCCATCGCGAAGTCGTGATTGCCTTCCACCCAATAGGCGGCCGGGTCGTGCTCCGCCGGATCGGGCGGCAGGACGTCGGAGAGAATGGTCGCCTCGGGCACGCCGAGCCAGCGGGCGAGCACGGTTCCGTAGACGTCGCGAAAGTCCGTCGATCGATGCGGATTCGCCGTGTCCTGCGAGTACGCCAGATTGCCCTGAGGATCGAGCGCGTCCGGTGAAAGATCCGGATGATTCCCGTAGATG
>JAUIFY010000087.1 GCA_030430245.1 bacterium
GCGGCTCGCGTCGTCGGGGTGCTCGACGAGCTCGCGGCACGGCTTCCGAGCGCCGTCGCGGGAGCACTTGCGGCCTTCGCGACGATCTCGTTGGGGCGCACCCTGTGGGGCGCACCCGTCGGTCGACTCGCGGGTTGGATTCTCCTCTCGACGTACGGCTTCCTGTTCTGGTCGCGCACTGCCGCGGCCGACATGGAGAACCTCGCGGCGGTGATCGTCGCCGTCGCGTGGTTCCGCCGTTGGGAGGAGCGAGAGAGCTGGTGGTTGTACGTCGGCTTCGCGCTGATCTGCGGCGTGGGGGCGCAGGCCAAGGGGCTCGCCGCCATCGTGCTTCCGCTGGTCGTCCTCGCGCCGCATCTGCTGCGTGGGGGGCGGCTGCGTGCCCACCTGCGCCCGGGGCCGATCGTTCTCGTCTCGTTGTCGTTGGCGCTCGCGTACCTGGGGCCCTTCGTCGCAGCCGAGTGGCTGCGGGGCGACGACGCATCGCTCTTCGCGTCGCTCCGCGCCGGCGATCCCCGGAGTGGCCTCTTCATGGCCTTTCAGGAGAACGTGCAGCGCTTCTATGCACCGCATGATCATCGCGGACCGGTCTACACCTACCTGCTCGCGCTGCCGGTGCTCGGTCTTCCCTGGTCGATCGTCCTCGGGGCGAGCGTCGTCGAGCTCGTGCGAACGCGCCGCCGACTCGATCCCGACACCCGCTGGCTCCTGTGGGCGATCGTGCTCGTCTTCGCTCTCTTCACGGCATCGAGCTCGCGGAGGTCGTACTACATCCTCCCGATCCTGCCCTTCTGTGCGATCGCCGCCGCCGTCGCGCTCTCACGCCCGGGACGGTCCCGACTGCTGGGCGCCGCTCTTCGCTGGACGTCCGCGGCGCTCGGTGGCGTGCTCGTGCTCGAGCTGGTGGCCGGCGTCCTCGCGATGCCCCTCGGGGCCTCGGGGAGCGTGGCGGTCCCTCCGGCTCTCGTCGCCGCGACCCTGGGTCTCGCCGTTCTCGGCTCGTTCGTCGCAACCCGAAGGGAGGGAAGCTTCGTGGGCGCGGCACGTGCGACGGGGCTTCCGGTCGACGTCGTTCGTCCGATGCTCCTCGCCGTCGTCGTGTTCGGCGGCTACTTCATCGTTCAGTATCCGGCGCTCGACGGCTTCCGCACCGAGAAGCCATTCGCTCTTGCGCTCGGGAGCGAGGCCGGTGAACTGCCCCCCGAGCGAATCGCGTTCGTGTGGCACGTCCCCGCGCTCTTCCCGTTCTATCTGGACACGGCCGCGCCCCTGCCGGCACTACGCGACGCCGAGGCGGTGCGGGCGTTCGTCGCCGGAGGACCTGGCTTGATCGTGGCGTCGCCGCGCTCGCTCTCGCGCCTCGGGTCCGGGCCCGAGGGGGTGTTCGGCCGGGAGCCGGTGCTGTCCGAAGTGCTCCACCCCTGGAGTCCCCGCGACGAGCGTCTCTCGGCGTGGCGGATCGGCGATGGGGCGGATCGTGCCGGGGTGCTATCGATCCCGGGAGGAGGCTGACCATGGCAATCGTCAAGCGGGCCCATCACGTGAGCGTGCAGATCACGGATCTCGCGCGGTCGCGGCAGTTCTACGAAGACGTGCTGGGCTTCGAAGAGACCGAGCGTCCCGATTTTGGGTTCCCCGGCATCTGGTACCAGCTCGGCGACGTGCAAGTGCACCTCATCGGGGAGATCCCCGGCATGGACCGGAGCACCCCACCGGCGAGCCTCTCCCCGGCGGCGACGCATCTGGCCTTCCAGATCGAAGACTATGCGCAGACCCTGGCCGAGCTCGCGGCGAAGGGCGTCGAGGCCGTGGGTCTCGGCGAGGAGGTCGGTCAGATCTTCGTCCGCGACCCGGACGGCAACATCATCGAGCTGATCGAGCCCGGGGGGCATTTGGGGAGGTAGGGTTGGCCCTGTCGTGACTGGTCATCTAGACTAGTCGTATGAAGACGATCGCGGCGTCGGAGTTCAAGGCCAAATGCCTCGCGATCCTCGACGAGGTCGCGGAGACTGGTGAGTCCATCGTGATCCTGAAGCGTGGGAAGCCGGTCGCGGAGCTGATTCGACCCTTGCCGCGCGAAGCCGCCACGCCGCAAGAGGCGCTACGCGGCTCCGTTCGTGTCCGGGGGGACCTCCTCGAGCCGGTTCTTCCGGCGGACACCTGGTCCGCCGAGAGGGGCGAGGTCGAGTGACGGCGCTTCTCGACACGCACGTCCTCCTCTGGTGGCTCGCGGGCGATCGCCGCCTCAGCCGCGGGCAGCGACGGACCATCGGCAAGGCCAGCGGAGAGTCGCCCCTGGGCCTATCGGACATCAGTCTCTGGGAGATCGCCACGCTGCACGAGCTGGGACGCATCGAGGTCGACCGTCCACTCCGGGACTGGCTCGAGCAGGCCTCCGCTCCTCCACTCGTGCGACGCATTCCCATCTCCCCGGCCGTCGCGGCCGAAGTGGCCGCCCTGCCGGCGAGCTTTCACCGCGACCCGGCAGATCGGATCATCGTCGCCACGGCCCGGTTGTTCGGCGCCAAGCTCTTGACGAGCGACCGCCGGATCATCGAAAGCGACCTCCTTCCGACCCAGGCGTAGGGCGACCTCGCGCCCCCCGTCGCCGACGCCCCTACGCATCGTTCACGGCGTCGATGAGCATGCGTAGGCGGCCGAAGTGGCGGCGGGCCGAGTGGAACACCAGACGGGGGAGATCGGCGAGCTCCGGCTCCTCGGTCTCTTCGGGCAAGGCACTCGTCTGGTGGATCCGCCCGCGGGCGACGATGTCGGCGTACTCGTCGTTCAGGCCCGCGATCGTGTCCTTCGAGAGGGGATCGTTCAGCCGGAGCACCAGTCGGTCGCCGACGAACCGGGAGGAGTGGTAGCGGCTGTAGAAGTGCCGGATCTCGTGGACCGCCTCGTCCAGGTCGTCGGTCACCCTGAAGAGGCGCATGTCGGCCTCCGAGATGAGCCCCTCCTTCAGCAGGTGGCGGTCCACGTAGCGTTTCCACGTCTTCCAGTAGGTCCCGCCCGGCGCGTCGATGAACACGACCGGGAGGGGGCGCGACTTGCCGGTCTGGAGCAGGGTCAGGGATTCGAAGCCTTCGTCGTGGGTGCCGAAGCCGCCCGGGAACAGGGCGATCGCGTCCGCCTCCTTCACGAACATCAGCTTGCGGGTGAAGAAGTACTTGAAGGTGACGAGCTTCGGATCCTTGTCGATGATGTCGTTCGCGGCTTGCTCGAAGGGAAGGCGGATGTTGATGCCGAAGCTCCGGTCGCGCCCCGAGCCCTCGTTGCAGGCGCGCATGATGCCGGGGCCAGCCCCGGTGATGACCATGAAGCCCGCGTCGGCCATGCGGCGCGCGAACTCGTGCGCCTGCTCGTACTGAGGCGACCCGGCGGGAGTGCGCGCCGACCCGAAGGTCGAGACCTTCCGCATGCCGCGGTACTGGGCGAAGACCCGGAAGGCTCGTCGCATCTCCTTCAGCGACGCGTGGATGAGCTTCATGTCCGCGACGCTGGTGCGGTCGGTGACGAGCTTCTGGGCCGTCTCGCCGAGCTCACGCGCGATGTCGCGGACGATCTCGTCGTCCGACCGCCGCTCGCCGGCCCTCCGCCGGCTCGGACGCTCGGCGTCCATGCCGACCGGGACCTCTCCGCGGCGAGGCGGGTCCGGCTCGGGGAGGTTCGCCCGGGCGGGCGGCGTCGGTCGCGGGGTCTTCTTCCTGGCCACGGCTCATTATGTCGGCCTCACGCGCGACGAGCCCTAGCCCGTCCGGAGCTCCGGCCGAGACGTGCGTCCGCAGGCGACCGGGAGTCCTCCGTTCGAGCCGACGGACCGGGAGGCCAGGCCTCACCGGGGCCGCGCCGAGGATGCTCCAAAACGGAACACCCGCGGGCGCAGTGGGTGGCTCAGGCCGAGCGCAGCCCGGTCGTGCGGGGGGCCCGGGCCTGCTCGGCGCGGGCGATCAGCCTCTGGGCCTCGATCTCCGGGAGTCCCAGGTGCTCGGCGAGGTCACGAGCGGTCCGTGCCGGGTCCTCCTCGAGACAGGCGACCTGGTGCTCGGCCAAGGCCGAGATCATGCGCAGAGGGATCGTCAGACGTCCCTCGTCGAAGCCGACGCGGTAGGCGACGATCCAGACGGCGGCCAGCAGGCTGGCGATGCCGCAGATGCCCAAGCAGATGAATGCGACTGTGCTCACGGTGTCGAAAACGGACGGTTCGGTTCGTCCATACTTACGCAGCGGCCGCGTATCTTGTTCACCGCGAGCCCTGGAAAGTGGGCTCGTGCATGCCCCGCAACCCCAACCGCCATGGCGCTTTTAGCGAGAACCGATCGGATTTTCCAATCGAGTCCGGATCTTCCCTGCGAGAAATGGCCTCTTTTTCGGTACGAAAAAGCTGGGCTTATTCCATCGGAGAGCAACCCGACCTTGCCCTTTCACGGTAGCCCCCCTACAACAGCACCGACGGTCATGCGTGGCTCCGCCTCACGTGCCGACCGCGTCGTGCCCCTTCCGACGAAGAAGGCCAAGGGCGCAGAATCCACGGCTGAGCTCCTCGAGGGCTGCATCGCCGGGGACCCCGACGCCCGCACTACGCTGGTCGAAAAGTACTCCGGCATCGTTTCCTACGGTGTGAGCGTTATTTTTCAGCAGTTCGGCCGTCCATACAGGAAAGAGGAAATCGAAGACCTCAGCCAGGATGTCTTTCTGGCCCTGTTCGACAACGATTCTCGCAAGCTGAGACAGTATCAGGGTCGGAACGGCTGCTCTCTCGCCAGCTGGCTCCGGGTCGTCGCGAATCGGTTCACCATCGACCGCCTCAGGCGGGAGGGGCGGACCATCTCGCTGGACGATCCCGAGAGTGGCGAGAGCTGGCGGGTCCGAGAGACCCGGCCGGATTCCGGTCCGGGACCAGCAACACAAGTCGAAGCAGCAGAGAGGGCGGCGAAGGTGCGTGAGCTCGTCACACACCTGCCTCCAAAGGACCAGATGTTCGTGCAGCTATTCTACTTCCAGGGACTTCCGATCGACGAAGTCGCCAGTACGATCGGCATTACGACGAATGCCGCGTACGTGCGGAAGATGAGGCTTCATCAGAAGCTGCGCAAGCTGGTCACCCAATTCGAAGGGGACCTCTGATGGCGCGGGCCGGAAACGCCGGGCTCGAGGCCATCCGGAGCATGGTGCGCGAGGCGTACCTCGACACCTCCGCGGACATCGGCCAGGACCCGGCGATCTACCAGGCCCATCCGACGGAGCTCCAGTTCGCCAGCTACATCGACCGCCTCCTGCCCGACGAGGAGGAGGCCGCCTTCGAGCGTCACGTGGCGATGTGCTCCGACTGCGCGGAGGAGCTCGTCCTGTCGGCCCGCGTGGTCGAAGGCCAGCGCCGTAAGCAGACGTCTTCGTACTGGAAGATCGCCGCCGGAGTCGCGCTGGCGGCCGGAAGCCTGCTCGCCGCCGTGCTGGCCGGGCGGACGGCCGGGAACTACATCGAAGGGACGATGCTCGCCGGGCTCGAGGCCGGGCTGGGCGGCAAGGCGTCGGCCCGATCCGTCTCGGTCTCGGTCCTCGGCGGCGAGGTCGAGATCGATGGCCTCACCATCGAAGATCCGGCGGGCGGGGATCCGCTCGTCGTCGCGCCGACCGCTCGCTTCGCGGTCGACCTCGCCTCCGTTCGGGACGGCGAGCTCGGCGGGGATCTCGAGCTGGACCACCCGGTCATCAACGTCGTCCGCAACGCGTCGGGCGACGTGAACATCGATTCACTCCTTCCCTCGTCGGAACGGCTCGAGGGGCTGCTCTCGGACGCTGCCCGGAAGTCGGTTCGTTCGGTGAAGGTGACCGACGGGACGATCCGCTTCGTCGACGAGGCGGACGCCGGGCCACGCGAGGTCCGGATGGCCAACGTCGACGCCGAGCTCACCGGACTGAGCGAGACCGCGCCCGCGAGGCTGCGCGCTCGCGCCGGGCTCGAGTCGTCCAAGCAGAACCTGGCTCTCGTCGGCACGGTCGGGCCCTGGGGCGGCACGACGCCGCCGAGCTACCGCTTCAGCGAGGTCGATCTCGACGCGGTACCGCTCCGCGCGCTCGCCGCGGTGCGCGACGCCCTGCGGGGAGGGCTTTCGTACGACGGAACCCTTCGCACCTCCGGAAACGGCTGGAAGCAGATCAGCTCGAACGTCTCGGGCGCCGGCGACATGCACGTCGTCTCCGGAGCGCTGGTCGGCAAGAACCTCATCGCGGAGACGATCCGGCCGTGGATCGGCGAGGGCGACGCTCCGGCGCAGCTCGCCGTCGCGCTCGGCCGCGCCGACACTCCGTTCGACGAGATTCGCAGCGCCGTGACGCTTCGCCGCTCCGGGCTGGCGGCCAAAGGCCTGCGCGCGAAGGGCCAGGGTTTCGAGCTCCTCGGGAACGGTACGCTCGCGAGCTCGGGGGCCGTCGACTTCCACGGCACGCTCGTCGTGGCGGCGGAGATGTCCGCGGAGCTCGTCGCGATGGCACCCATCGCCGGGCGGCTCCTGAACGAGAAGCGCGAGCTGGCGATCCCGTTCCAGGTCGCGGGTACGTGGCCGCAGATCCAGCCGCGAATCGATCTCGAGGTCGTGGCCTCCGAGGCCATCTCGGTGCCGCGCTTCGCCCTGATGTTCTTCTCGCCTCGCGCCGGCTGATCGCCGGGGATACCCTCTTCGAGCGGTGGGCTCGCAAGGGGGAAGATGGCGCGTCGCGCTCGCTCTCGCGGTGCTCTGCGTGGTCGGCGCTCCGCGCGTTGGGCGCACGCTCGACGACGAGGGTGACCGGGGCTCCCTGGTGGAGGCTCTCTCCCTCTCTCTCTCCGCGCTGCCGCGGGACGCCACGTCGCGGCGTGACGGGCTCACGCGCCTGATCCGCGAGCTGCGCAAGGGGCGCTCGGTGGAGTCGGCCCTGGGCGCGTACGGCTCGCGCGGCCAGCCCGTCTCCGTTCTGCTCACCGGCTACTACGAGCCCGTCCTCGACGCCCGACGCGAGTCGAGCGCTCGGTTCCGCCACCCCTTGTACCGCCTCCCCGCCGATCCAGGACTCCGGCGGCGTGCCCGGCGCGAGGTCGACGCGGGCGCGCTCTCGGGGCGGGGGCTCGAGATCCTCTGGCTCGACGACCCCGTCGAGAGCTTCTTCCTCCACGTTCAGGGCTCGGGCCGCGTGCGGCTCGGGGACGGCACGTGGGTGCGGGTCGGCTACGGCGGCAACAACGGCCACGCGTATCATTCGATCGGCTCCGAGCTGGTGTCACGGGGCGAGATGACGGTGGAGGAGGCGACTGCGCCCGCGATCAAGGCGTGGCTCCGATCCCATCCGGCGGAGATGCTCGAGATCCTTCACACGAATCCCCGCTACGTCTTCTTTCGGGAGATGGAGTCGGCAGGCGCGTCCGTCGGGCCCGCGGGAGCGATGGGGGCGCCCCTCGTGCCGATGCGCTCGGTGGCGGTCGATCCCGACGTGACGCCGTTCGGAAGCGTGGGTCTCCTCGAGGCGCCCCTGCCCGACGGCACGACCTTCCGCGGTGCGGTGGTGGCGATGGATGCCGGTGCGGCGATCCGGGGGCCGGGCCGGATCGACCTCTTCACCGGCGCGGGATCCGAGGCCGGGGCGCTGGCGGGGGTCCTTCGCGCGCGCGGTCGGGTCCGCTGGCTCCAGTGACCGCCGACCTCGTCCGCCCTACTCTTCTCCGGTCGGGCAGCCCTCGGCCGGGACGGCGGTCCGCTCGATGGGCTCGGTCTCCTCGTCGCCCGGATCGACGTAGGTGAGACGGCCACAGCAGGTGGGTGGATCGCTCTCGTTCGCGGGGGTGCCGTCCGGACACGTGGCGTCGTCCCAACGCACGTCGACGAGCACGGACTCGTCCAGGTTGGCGTCGGTGAGGTCGGTCTCCCGAAGGTCGGCGCCGGTGAGGTCGACCTCGCGACCGTCCGCGCCGCTCAGAATCGACCGGCGAAGCTCGACGTCGTGCAGGGTCGCCTGGCGCAGCTCCGCGCCCGTCATGTCCGCGGCGAGGATCTGACTTCTGGAGAGGTCCGACCGGCGGACCCGGATCCCCGCCAGCAGACCGCGGTTCAAGCGGAGCTCCGTGAGGTCGTCGCGATCGCGAAGGTTCTCACGTTCGAGGTCGCATCCGTCCAGTCGTGGGGCGAAGGCCTCCCAGTTGTCGTCCTCGCAACGGGTTCCTCGTCGTCCGCACTCGCCGCCTTCGTCGTCGCTGTTGTCCGTGCTCGGGCACAGGGTGTTCGCCCAGACCACGCCCGAGAGGACGGTTCCCTGGAGGACGGCGCCCACCATGTCGGTGTTCGTGAGGTTCGCGTCGCTCAAGTCGGCGTTCGTGAGGTCGGCCGCGTTCACCATGGCCCCGGTGAGATCGACGCCTCCCAGGTCCGCCCCGGCCAGCTCCGCCGCGGCGAGGTTCGCTCCCGTCAGGTCGGCTCCGGCGAAGCTCAGCCCGCGTAGGTCCTGCCCGTGCAGGTCGATGCCCTGGAGCTGGCAGGTGTCGAGGATCGGGGCGAAGTCGGGCCAGGTGTCGGCGTCGCAGAGCACGAGGTGTCCCTCGCAGGAGCCGCCGACATCGTCGCTCCGCCGTTCGTCGGGGCACGTCGTCCGGGACCACGTCACGTTGCCCACACCCACGCCGGTCATCTTCGCGGCGGTGAGGTCCGCATCCGTGAGGTCGGCTCCCCGCAGGTTCGCGCCGCGGAGATCGGCGTTTCGCAGCGCCGCGCCCGTGAGATCGGCGCGGAAGAAGTCGGCCCGTACGCCCTCGACGTCCTGCAGGTTCGCCCCCGCGAGGCGGGTTGCGAAGAAGTCGCACTGCGTGACCACCGCGCCGGTGAAGTCGGCGCCGCTCAGATCGGCCCCTCCGAGCTCGGTGCGGGGGAGGTTCGCGCCGGCGAGCCGCGCGTCGCGGGCGTCGGCCCCGCTCATGTTCACTTCGATCAGCTCGGCACCCGTCAGGAGGATGCCCGCGAGGCGTGCGTCGACCAGGCGAACGTCGTCGAGAAGCGCCCCGGTCAGGTCGGCTCCTTCGAGGTTGGCCCCCGTCGCATCGAGATCGCGGAGGGTCACTCCGGCGAGTGAGACGCCCCGCAGGTCGCACCCGACGAGATCGGGCACGAAGCTCTCCCAGCTGGAGCCGTTGCAGGGGGTCGGCGTCGGAGCCGGTGGCTCGCTCGGCCCGCCTCCGCCGTCGTCGCCTCCTCCTCCTCCCCCGCAGGCCAGCGCGCACGTGGTGAGCGCGATCATCAGGACTCGTCGTACGGACAGCATCGTTTCTTGGGGGTCCTTCCTCGGGCTTCGTCGCCGGCGGCGCGAATGCTTCGTCGTGGTCACGTTAGGGCCGCGGCGCGGAACTCGTCAAGTCGGGAAATCCCTGAAAATTCAGTGGGTTTCGCGGATTCTTTCGGCCGGCCGAGTCCTGACCGGTGGTGTGGTGTTCCGAAAGGTGGGGCCACCGATGGCCCCGGACCGGGGGGAGCGTGCACGGACGAATCACGATCGCGATGGCTCTTCTGGCGGTGGCTTCGGTCGTCGCCTCGGCGTCCGCGGCCCGTGCGGACGACGACCCGCCCGGAGTTGCCCGCGTGGGCATCGTGGAGGGGCCGGCCTCCTATCAGCTCCGCGAGTCCGAAGAGTGGACCGGCGTCGCGGTGAACGCCCCGCTGGTGACCGGGGACCGGCTCTATTCGGGAGAAGGCGCGCGGGCCGAGATCCAGCTCGCACCCGGCACGTACGCGCGCCTCGGCGCGGAGACGCAGATCGACCTGATCGAGCTCGCGGCCGACGCGACTCAGGTGAGCGTCCCCTTCGGGCGGGCGATCGTCCGGCTTCGCAACGATCCCGTGGCCCGGCACGTCGAGGTCGACACACCGACGGCCGCGATCACGCTTCGACGCGCGGGCAGCTACCGAGTCGACGTCGAGGCGGGTGGCCGAACCACGATCCGGGTCGCTCGCGGCGAGGCCGTCGTGCACGCGGGCGGGAACCGGTTCGAGCTCTACGCGCACTCCCGCGCGGTCGTCGAAGACGTGGGCAACGCGCTGTCGTACCGACCGATCGCGGTCGGAAGCGACGACGCGCTCGACCTGTGGGATCGGGAGCGCGACGCGCGGATCGACGAGGCCGAGAGCTACCGCTACGTCAGCACGGACATCTACGGTGCCGAAGATCTCGACGACTACGGCACGTGGGAGTACGAGCGCGGCTACGGCCAGGTTTGGCGCCCGACGGCCGTCGAGGCCGGCTGGGCCCCGTACCGCGACGGGCGCTGGGTCTGGGTCGAGCCGTGGGGCTGGACCTGGCTCGACTATGCGGCGTGGGGGTGGGCGCCGTTTCACTACGGCCGCTGGGTCCGGCTCCGCGGTGCCTGGTACTGGGCGCCGGGCACCGTCATCGCCCGGCCGGCCTATGCCCCGGCTCTGGTCGGGTTCTACGGATACGGCGCCGGTGCGTCCGTGTCGGTTTCCGTGGGCATCGGAGCGGGCTGGGTCGGCTGGGTTCCCCTCGGGTGGGGAGAGCCCTGCTATCCTTGGTGGGGTGGGTTCGGCGGAGCGCGGGTCGGTTACGCTTGGTGGGGAGGTTGGGGTGGTCCACGGATCGTGAACAACGTGTACGTCAAGCAGAAGAACTACTACGACGTCCACGTTCGCGACGTTCGTCACGTCAACCGAGACCACCCGGGGGGATTCACCAAGGTCGGTCGCGATCGCTTCGGGCGCGGCGGTCGCATGGTTCCGGTGCGGGATGCGGAGCGGCGCGGCTTCCGGGCCGTCGGGGGACGGATCGACGTGACGCCCGATCGAGCGAGCCGGCGCGCGGTGCGACCGTCGCGTGAGCTCGTCGCGCGCGGCGGAAGGCCCGGCGAGGGCGCCGGACGCGGGGGGAGGCCACGCGAGGACGTCGTGCGAGCAGGAGGTCGAGCGCGGCTCGGCGGCGAGGAGCGTCGATGGGTGGCGTCGACGAGCGAGGCCCGGGCTCCGTCGGTTCGGCGTCGAACCACGGACGGAGCTGCCGACCTGACGCGATCGTCGAGTCGTCGGAGCGTCGCGGCGCGCTCTCCGGCGCGCGCCGAGCGCGCGCCCTCCGCGCCGCGCCAGTTCGCCCGCCGGAGCGAGCCGTACGTGGCGACCCGGCCCGCCTTCCGGCCCTCGTCCACCGACACGCGTTCGTCCGGGAGATCGGCGCTGGGTTCGCGGCGCGAGATCGACGGCGCCGCGCGGCGCGACACCCCGTCCGCGTCGCGGGCTCATGGAGGGTCGGAGAGGACTGCCCTCGGGCGGGGCTCGGCAGACCGTGGCGAGGCCTCGCGCCGCAGCGTCGCCGGGCGGACGTCCGGCGCCCGCGAGTCGCGCGACGTCGCGCGACGTCGTGGCACCGGCGACGCGTCGGACGGACGTTCCAGCGTCGGGGGGCGCTCCTCGCCGGAAGGAGCTCCGGGGCGTGAGATCGGTGCGAGCCCGCGCCGCGGCCGCCTGCAGACGGGGGTCGTGCGGCGTTCGGCTCCGTCGGCATCGGCCTCCGCCAAATCGCGCGGCCGGACCTCTGCGTGGGCGTCGAGCGGGCGATCGCGCGGCCGGACGTCCCCGGCGCCCTCGGTTTCTCGCGGCTCGTCCGGTGCCATCTCTTCGTCGCCCCGGTCGGCCGCGCGCGTCGGTACGACGGGCTCGAGCTCCGCTGGGTCGACGAGGCGCGGCGTCGTGCGCTCGTCGGGGTCTTCGTCGACGCGCCGGGGCGCGGCGTCGGCGCCCTCTTCCTCGGCGCGGTCCGTCTCGCGTGGCGGCGGCGGTGGGGCATCGCGTGCCGCGGTCGGCGGCAGCCGGAGCTTCGCGGGCAGTGGGAGCCGGAGCTCCGGGGGCAGCCGCAGCTTCGCGGCCGGCGTCGGGGGCGCTCGGAGCTTCGGCGGTGGTCGGACCTTCGGCTCGCGTGGGAGCTCCTCGGGTCTCGGCGGGGGTCGCTCGCGGGGGGGGGGCCGGGTCGGCGTTCGCGGGCGTTGATCGTATAGTGCGGGGGTGCGCCGCTGCCTCGCCGCGATGCTGGTCGCGCTCGTCGTGTCGGCGTGCGCCACCGGTGCTCCCCATCCGACCCAGATCCGGGCGCAGGCGGAAGCCGCACGCGTAGCGGCGGCTGCCGGCCCCGTCCCGGAGCGGGCGGCGTCGCCGCGATCTCCGCCCCCGCGAGACCCGGCGGTGCGTACCAGTCGCGCCCGAGCGGCCCTACCGCCCGGCTCGAAGGCCGTGCTCCGGGAGCCTCCGCAGCCGTCGCCGTTCGTCGTGGCCGTGGAGTCGTTCGAGGATCCGCAGGGGGGCAGCGAGGTCATGCTGGCGCTCGTCGACGTGACCGTCGAACCGGGCCGGTTGATCGGTCGCCACGACTTCGCCGGGGGACCGGTCGAAGCCGGCGACGCGCTCGCCATCCAGGCGGCGACCGGTGAATCGGTCGTGCTCGTCGCGCTGCAGAGCGAGGTCGAGTCGTCCACGTGCGGGTGGTGGATCCGTGCCGATCGACCGCGCTTTCTCTGCGCTCCGCGCATCGTGGGTCCGTCGCGCCATCGCGCCTTTGGCGACGTGCTGATCGAGTCGTGGTCGACCGACTACCCTCCCGAGCCGTTGTCACCGCCGACGGTGACCGGACGGATGCTTCGTTTGGCGCCATCGGGTCGGTGGTCCGAGGTCGACGGGTTTCGGTGTCTCGGGCGCCCCCTGGACGACGTCCTGCTCGAAGCAGATCGAATCGGGGTGCGACGATGGCAGCGAGACTCGATTCGCCGTCTGACGCGCGTCGCCCGCCATCAGAGCCGGACCTTCGCCGACGATCGGGCCGTTGGCCTGCTTCGCGACGCGATCGAGATCGACGCGTGCGACGCCATCCCGTGGCGGCTCCTCGGGCGACTCGAGTTTCAGCGGGGGAACTCCGAGGTCGCCGCCGCGGCTCTCGCGATCGCGGTCTCGCTCGATTCGCACGAGCCGGCGACCCTCGTGGATCTCGCCGACGCGCTCGTCGGGTTGGATGTGACGACGCCCGAAGGCCGGGAAGCCCTGGCCCTGGTGGGGCGGGGGCTCGAGCGATCGCCGTCGACGCGGTCGCTCCTGGCGCCGGGTGCCGGGCCGAAGCAGCTGGCGCGCGCTCTGTACGAAGCGTACCTCGACCGAACGGCGGACGCGCCCGAGCGGCATCGATCCCGTCGGCGTCGCGTCGAGAGCCAGCTCCAGGTGCTCTACTGAGCCTCTACGGAGCGCGCGGCGGGAGCTCCCAGATCCGGATACGCGGTCCGGGACGCTTGACGCTCGATGCGTGTCGCAGCGGCACGTAGAACGCGTCCCCCTGGTCGAAGACCGGCTCCGGCGTGTCGGGCTTCAGCGGATTCGCCTCGAAGACGAGACGCGCCTCTTCGGCGAGTGTCGCTTCTTCCGCGTCGGTCGGGCCGGGGGAGTAGAACGGCAGCACGTCGGAGTCCGCGAGAACCCACCCGACCCCCAGGCGACGCAGGACGTCCGGGCGTTGCAGCGGCGTCGTTCGATAGCCGGGCGGTAGCTGCGGCTTGCCGTACGGGGTCCGGTGGTGCGTCATCGCGATCGCCGCACCTCGAGGTACGTTCTCGACGATCCACTCTCGTGCCATCGTTCGCGTGTCGCGGCGCGCGAGGAGGCGGTTGAGCTTGTAGTCGCGGATCGCGGCCGGAACCAGCGCGAGGGCGAGGGCGATCGAGACTGCGGCCGTCGCGACCGGCGTGGAAAGGAATCGGCATGCGATCCGGTGCAGGTCCCCGACCGCGACTCCGGCGAGGACGACGAGCGCCGGAAGTGGCACGAGAATGTATCGGTAGAAGGTATAGCGGCTGGACGCGATGCCGATCAGCGCGACCACGAGAAACGCGAGGAGGGACCAGGTGCCGCGGCGCGGCCGGACCACGTTCCAGATCACCGCCGCGGCGAGGGCCGAAGCGAGGATGGGTCCGAGGCCGTCGGGGAACGCCTCGAGGAGCAGCCACGACCACCCCCAGCCGGCGTAGGAGTTCCCGACGCCGTTCTCGATGAATCCGCGCTGGTAGGCGAAGTCCCGCTGGGTCTGCTCCCAGTCGAGCAGCAGATACGGCGTGACGCACGCGAAGACGATCAGCGCGGTCACGAGGGTGATGTACGGTCGGATGTCGCGGAACACGCGCCAGAGCGACCGGCCTTCCCGGCGGCGCGCGCTGAGGTGCGCCAGCGCCATGCCCGCGAGAATCGCGCCCGCCGGGTACTTCGTTCCCATCGCGATGCCGGTGAAGACACCGGCGAGAAGGGAATCGCCCCGCCGCCCGCGATGGACCACGCGCAGCAGCATCCCGATCGCGAGGGTCAGCCAGAACACGGCGGGTGCATCGGTCGTCGAATACTTGGACTCGCGGACGTGAATCGTCGCGAAGGTCATGATGGCCGCACTCGCCAGCGCCGCCGGACCGCCGAATGCGGGAAGGGTCGCCCAGTACATAGCGGGAATCGTCGCGGTCCCGAACGCCGCGGACAGCCGACGCCCGACCAGATGGGCGCGGGCGAACCCATCGTCGCGGAAGGCCCCTCGGAAGTCGCCCGGCTGGCCCTCCGCCAGCGCGACCAGTCGGAGCACGCCGTGGTGGAGATACATCTGGGCGGCAGGGTACACCGCGAAGTTCGGGTTGAGACTGCCGCGAAAGCCGACGGCGCGAGAGACGAGGTACTCCTCGTCGGGCCGGAACTTGTCGGGCAGTCCGAAGTCGAGAGCGGTGAAGCGAAGCCAGCCGCCGACCACGGTCAGGAGCGCAAGCGCTACGAGTGCACCGCGATGCACGGGTCTCACTCGGGGATCTGTTTCGACGGGGGAAGGACGTAGCGCCAGACGAGAAGGACGATGCCGAGGACGACGAGCACGGCGATCGCCTGGATCCCGAAGGCCCCGCCGGTCAGCTGTTGGCTCGCGGTGCTGCCGTAGACGTACTGTTTCCCGGGCTCCGGTGTCCCCGCCGCCATGACCGAGATGCCGGTGCACCAGCCCTTGCCGGTGTTCAGCGCGCTGTAGCCGCCGAGCCGGCACGCGATCTGGAGCTTGGTCTCGAGGCTTCCGGTCTTCACCCAGAAGCCGAGAGGTTGCCAATCGACCGTGCCGCGCAGGTCGCGCGAGTTGTGGAACGTGCCCATGACCGAGAGGTAGAGGCCGATCGTCTCGGAGCCGACATTCTCGGCGCGGCCCCAGCCCGAGACGCGATACCAGGTGTCGGGCGAGACGGGCACGGTCTGCACGTACCGCGCATCGTTCGCGACCTTCGAGTGGATCCCGAGAGTGCCGATCCGATTCTCGTCGACGGACCAGTCGAACGTCGTGATCGCCGGCTCCATCCGATAGCCCTCCGTCTTCCAATGGAGGGGCTCGCCGGCCTTCCCTTGGGAGAGAAGCGGGTTCCGGACGAGCTCCCGGGCGGCGTCGGCCCGGTCCGCAACCAGGCTCGCGAGGAGGAGGCCCGCGAGGAGGCGCAGGATGACGAGACGCGCGGTTCGCATGGTCCTCATATCCAGTTCATGATCCCGGATCCGGAGATCCACATTCGGGCCTGCCACGCCTGCTTCGTGACGGGGATCCCGAGCCAGATCGGCAGGAAGTACCAGGAAATGGCGAGGATGGCGACGCAGTACGCACCCACGGCCACCCGCCCGAGGCGGACGGGGTCCACCCGGCCCGAGTACACCAGCACGTAGTACGCGATGAGAAGCGCGAGGAACACGATCGCGCCGTAGTCGTCCACGGTCGCCGTCACGACGGGGAACAGGCTCGCAAGGAGGGCGGCGCCCATCAGCCCGCGCTCCACCTTCGAGCCTTCGCCGTTCCAGAGTCGATCGAGCATCCAGGCGAGCGCGAGGAACGCGAACAGCAGGGACGGGAGGTAGTGATAGAGGAAGAGCGTTCGCCCGATGCCCACCCACGGGGCGAGATGGATCACCCAGCCCGCGACGACGAAGCCCAGCGCCATGCGGCGTTCGCGCACGGCGTGCCACGACGCGACGAGAAGCGCCGGCACCGCGGCCCACCAGACGGCGGGGTTGCCGGATCCCCAGATGCCCACGACCATTCCCGGGGCCGGGCCGGGATCCTTCCAGAAGTACCAGACCGGTCGGAGGAGCAGCGGCCATGTGTACCACTTCGACGAGTACGGGTGCGACGCCTCGTAGACCGCGTTCTGGTAGTTCGGGACCTCGACGAAGATGTAGTTCACGAGGTCGATCGGCGAGTGCCACCAACCCCAGAGGTAGTGCGGGGTGTACGTCAGGACGTAGATGCCGAACGCCGTCCATCCGACGATCAGGATCGGTTTCATCAGGAAGCGGATCACGGGCAGCTCCTGCCGGAGCGCCTCGTTGCGGCCCGTGACCGCCAGGGAACCCAGCACGAGGAGGAAGCTGAAGAACGGAATGTACAGCTTCGCTCCGACGGAGATCCCCAGCACTGCGCCGATCAGCAGCAAGCGCGGCACGTCCTGGTAGAGCTTCCTGCGGATCAAGCGGATCGTCAGGATGTAGGCGCCCACCGCCCACGTGACGTAGTGGATGTCGATGACCGCGATGCGGGAGTCGACGATGCACAGGCCGTCGATCGCGACGAACAGAGCCGCGAGTCCCGCGGCCATCCGACGTTGGAAGAGTTCGCGCCCCAGGACGTACATCAGAACGACGAGAACCGATCCGACGATCGCGTTCATGATCCGCCAGCCGAACGGCGTATCGCCCGCCGCTCCGATCCCGAGGCCGATCATGAGCTTCGCGAACGGCGGATGCGGGTCCAGGAAGTCGGTCCCGTTCAGGTAGTTGCGCGCCTGCTCGACGAAGTACACCTCGTCGAAGACGAGATCGATGGGTTGATCGATCGCGTAGACCCGGAGTCCGAACGCCGCGGCGAAGAGCCCTACGAGGAACAGGATCTCACCGCGAAGCCAGGGCAGGGAGAGCGGGGCGTCGTCGGCGCCGTCGTCCTTCGACGGTGCCGCGATGGGCGGCGTCGGCGCATCCATGGAGAGCGAACGCAGCCACGCGGCGTCGTCCTTCTCGAGCGCGGTCAGACCGGGCGCCGTGAGCTTGCCGCGCGCCATCTGCCAGGTCGCGCCGAGCCACGCGAACATCAGCGCGGTGTTGAGCGCGGCGACGCTTCGCCAGAGCCAGTCGGGCCCGGCACTGGCCGTCTCCTGGTAGAGGTAGACGACCAGCTCGTTCACCAGAAAGAGCGCCGAGAGGCTCCAGTACAGAGCCCCGACTGGACCCGTCACGCCGATCAGCGCCGCGAACACGAAGAACGGGTAGAGGTAGCGCTCGTGCATTCTCGTCAAGCAGAGGAACGAGACGAGCGTTGCCGAGGCGAAGAGGTTCACGTGCTGCAGGCGGTCGCGCCGCCAGACGTACGCCGCGAAGAAGCCGAGGCCGATCGACAGCCCGATCGCGAAGCTCCAGTTGTTGGCCGAGAGGCCGAGCGTGATCTCGGCGTCGTTGTGCCGCATCCCGAACAGCAGCGCGGCGAGGTTCATCGCGTTGACGGAGGTCTCGGCGTAGTAGCCCGTGGTGCCGAAGTAGAGATCGACGAGCCACTGCCACGGTCGATCTCCGCGGAACGGATCGGCGATCGCGAACACGGTGGCGACGACCGCGAGAAAGCTCGAGATCGGCCGACCGCTCTTCCACCATCCCCACGGCCAGAACACCAGCAGCGGGACGAGCAGGAGCGCCTGCGGTTTCGTGAGAACCGCGAAGGTGGCGAAGATCCACGACAGCTCGAAGCGCCGCTGGCCCTGCGCCAGGACCGCGAGGAGGACGAGAAGGGACAACACCGAGTCCGTCTGACCCCATACCGCCGAGTTGAGGAGCAGAGCCGGGTTCAGGGTGAAGGCGAGGGACGCGGCCCAGGCGACCCTCTTGTCGGTGGGGCGCAGGCGCGCGTAGAGCAGCCACGACACCGCGACGTCGGCGAGGAGTGCCGGCAGCTTCAAGAGAATGAGGAAGCCGGCCGAGCCGTAGGGGATCTTCAGGAGCTGCGACAGCTCCCCGATTCCCCAGAGGACGTACATGTAGCCCGGGGGGTAGTCGGCGAAGTAGCCGGGGGCGTAGAAGCGCCCCGGGCCCTCGGTCGCGAGTCGCAGGGCCCAGGCCGAGTAGGTCCCGACGTCGACCTTGTATTGGAAGTACGGCGCGGCCGCGATCTTGGCCGCCAGCACGGTCAGGAGGATTCCGGCGAGGAGGAGTCTCTCGGACCGGGGCGCCGCGCGCCCGACCCGTCCGTGCTGGGCGATCCCGTAGAGCAGGAGCGCGAACAGGGCGAGAGCGGTGGGGAGGCCGACCGGGGTCGTCGACTCTTCGAGCGGGCCGTAGACGTAGTTCGCGTTCAGCGGTGGCCCGGCCTGCGGCTCGAGGCGGATCCCCGTGCACCAGACCTCGCCCGACGAGATCTGGCCGAAGCTGCCCAGGCGGCACGCGACCTTGATCGATCGTTCGGACTCGGTCTTGAACCACATCGACACCGCCGTCCAGTCGGTGTCGCCCTTCAGCGGTTGGGAGTGCTCGAATCCCCGGAGGATCGAGAGATTCGCGCCGAGGCCCTCCTCGGAGACGCCGACCGCTCGCACGAAGCCCGACAGGCGGTACCAGTGGTCCGGCTCGACCGCGACGTCCTGGATCCAGCGCGCGTCGTTCGGACTCGGGTTCTTCACGACGAGAATGCCCGGCGCGTCCGCGTCGCGCTTCCAGGAGAACTCCGTCCCCTTCGAGGGACTCCACAGGTCGGGCGCCCAGGCGCTGGGCTGGCCGTCGCGTTCGGACGTGACGCCGCCGTTCAGAACGAGATCCCGCGCCTCGGCCGCACCGACGGCCCAGAGGCAGAGCGTGACGACCAGCGGCAGGAGTGCGCCTCGGCACGCCCTGGGGGCGCGTTGCGTCTCGCTGGGGGCGTGGCTAGGATCGGCGCAGGTCATGTCGGACGCCCGTCGCAACTCCAGCTCCTCGTCCGCGACGGCGGCCATCGGATCCTTGCCGATCCTCACCCTGGTCCTCTCGATCGTGGGCATGATTCTGGGATCGGTGGTGCTCTTTATCCACCAACAACTCGCCGCAAGCCAGGGCGCCTACACGAGTTTCTGCGACATCTCGGAGGGGATGTCGTGTGATGCGGTTCTCGGGAGCACATTCGCGAACTTCCTGGGAGTGCCGGTCGGCGCCTGGGCGCTGGTAGCGTATCTCGGCGCGGGCGCTCTGGCGGTTTACCTGATGCGCGCCGGGGAGAAAGAGCGCCTTCCGGTGGCCACGAGCCTGCTCGGGCTGACCGGCGCGATGCTGGGGGTTTCGCTCTACTTCTTCTTCGTCTCGACGTTCGTCATCGGCGTGCTGTGCCCGATGTGCCTCTCGATGGACGCGGTCAATCTGGCCCTCTTCGCGGGGTCGTGGGCGCTCTTTCGGACCATCGCACGCTCGGATCGCACGGATTTCTCTCCGGGGCGCATTCTCGGCGCCGCGGCGGTCGCGACGGTGCTCAGCGTCGTCGTCCTGACCGTGGTGCAGGGGTCGAGTGGTCCGACAGGGCCGATCACGCTCGAGGGAATCAAGGAGAACGATCCTCGCTTCTACGCGTTCTACGTGTCGCAGCCGATCGTGGACGCGCCGATCGACGAACGGCACCGCGCTCGGACCGAAGATGCGCCCATCACGATCGTCGAGTTCTCGGACTATCAGTGTCCGTACTGCAAACGCGCCTTTCTCGACCTGAGCGCGGTGCTTGCGCAGGAGGAGCAGGACGTCCAGATCATCCACCGGAACTTCCCGCTGAATGCGGATTGCAATCCGGCGATCGAATCGCGCAATCACGCGGTCGCGTGCGAGGTGGCGGTCGCTTCGGAGTGCGCGAGCCGCCAGGGCAAGGGCGCCGCGTTCAGCTACCTCCTCTTCACCAATCAGGACGATCTGCCGACGGCCGACCTCGAGAGCTTCGCGCAGCAGGCCGGGCTCGACGTCGCGACGTACCGCGCCTGTGTCGATTCACCCGAAGCGCTCGCCGCGGTCGAGAAGGACGTGCAGGATGGCCTCGACGCCGGGGTGGAGTCGACCCCGACCCTGTTCATCAATGGCCGGTTGATCAAGGGCGGGTTCTCCCGGCCCGAGCAGTACCGGTACGCCCTTGCGATCGAACGAGATCGTGCCGCGAAGGCGGCCGCGCCCGGGAACGCGACCCCCTGACCGCGAGGCGACCAGGCACGTTGTCCCGCTGGGGCCCCGTCGTCGCCTGGGCTTCCGTCATCTGGGTGTTCTCGACGGATTCG
>JAUIFY010000088.1 GCA_030430245.1 bacterium
CGGGTGAAGCGCGAAGCACTCGACCGCGAGAGGCCGCCCGTCCGCCGTGCGACAGATGCCCGTGTTGTACGCGTCCCAGGCGTGCAAATGGTTCTTCTCCGCACCACCCACCTCGGTGAGGACGCGACCCGTCGCGTCACATACGCGCATCGACGCGGAGAGACGGTCGATCGAGAGACGGGCCGCCCCGGTGATCAGCGCAATGCTCCCATCCGACTCCTCGAGTTGCACCTCCGACGGCTCCGCCGGCGTTCCCACGACCATCGGCGTCGCGTTGTCCGGGACCGCCTCGGTCTCCGCGTAGCGGATGCGGAAGACGTCGTCGGCCACCACGTCGATGCGCAGCGTGCCCGCCGGCCCTTCGCGTGGCAGGAACGCCGCAAAATCCGCGGCCGCCCAGGTCGGGCTGCGCCAGCGCGTCGAGGTCGTGCGCAGCAGGACCGAGGCAGGCCGCCGATCCTCGATCTCGCTCGCCCCGACGGCGATGCGCTCCACGTCGCGGGTCTCGAGGCATCGCGTGTAGAGATCGTCGACGACGGGGTGACGCATGATGGCCGGCTTCCCAGAAGCGGGGACGCCGATCAAGCGTCGCCTCCGCGGCGTGGTCCATGTACGTGACCTCGAGCTCGCGGTGCCTCGGGACCGATGACGCCGACCCGCCCCCGCCCGCGAGGCCCGACTTCACGCCGGCCAGCGGGCGTGCATCGAGCTCGTCCCGCTCGATCACCATCCCCGAGGTTCCGAGCCGGGACGACCGCCGCCCTAGACAACAGATTCTAGAAACTATATTCTAGCACGAATGACGGGTTCCCCAGCGGTCGAGCCGACCGGGCGCCGCACCGCGCAGCGCGCGCGGACGCGCAGCCGCCTGCTCGAGTACGGCCGGCGGGCCTTCGCCCGCCGGGGACACGCCGCGACCAACTTGAAAGAGGACATCCTCCTGCCCGCCGGAGTCTCCGTTGGCTCGTTCTACCACCAGTTCCGGGACAAGACCGATCTCTTCCTCGCGATCCTGGAGGAGCACGGCACGACGTTCCGACAGATGATCCACGACGCCAACCGGCCGCGAGACGGGATGGACGAGGAGCAGATCGCTCGTCACTCGTTCGAGACAGTCTTCGTGATCGCGGAAGAGAACGCAGATCTGTTCCACATCATGCTGCGCGAGCGCGAGAGCGAGGACGAGCGCGTGCGACGGTTCCTGCGCGAAGGTCGGCGCGGTTGGACCCAGGGGTTGATGGCCGACTACCGGGCCATGCTCGACCGGCACGGGATCGCCGACGAAGAGCTCGAGATGGCGGCCGAGCTCGTCCAGTCGATGACCTTCGGGACCGTTCTTCATTTCCTCGGGCTGACGCCGGAGGAGCAGCGGCGCGAGCGCCCTCGGCTCATCGACGGGCTCGTCCGCTTCAGCCTCGGCGGGCTCGGCGCCCTGTTCGGGATCGCGGCAAGCAGCCGGCGCCGCGTCGACGGAAAGGAACCCACGTGACAGCCAACAGCCCAATCGACAAGGAAGCGCTCCGCGCGAAGTACGCCGAGGAGCGCGAGAAGCGGCTGCGACCGGACGGCAACGATCAATACCTCCGGATCGCCGGGACCTCGCTCGCGCACTACATCGACGACCCCTACATGCCGGTGATCGAGCGCGAGCCGGTCACGGATCACGTCGACGTGGCCCTGGTCGGCGGCGGCTTCGCGGGACTGATCACCGGTGCGCGGCTGAAGGAGGCGGGCGTCGAGAAGATCCGTGTGATCGACAAGGCGGGCGACTTCGGCGGCACCTGGTATTGGAACCGCTACCCGGGCGCGCAGTGCGACACCGCCTCCTTCGTGTACATGCCGCTGCTCGAAGAGACGGGGCACGTCCCGACCGAGAAGTACGCGCACGCCCCGGAGATCCTCGAGCACTCCAAACGGATCGGCAGGCACTTCGGCTTGTACGAGAACGCGCTCTTCCACACCCAAGTGAAGGACCTCGAATGGGACGCGGAGCGTTCGGTCTGGATCGTTCGCACGAACCGCGGCGACGAGTTCACGGCGCGATACATCGCGCTCGGCACCGGCCCCCTGCACGTGCCGAAGCTCCCCGGCCTCGACGGAATCGACGAGTTCGAAGGACACTCCTTCCACACGAGCCGCTGGGACTACGACTACACCGGCGGTGACCCCTCCGGCGCACTCATGTCCAACCTCGCGGACAAGAAGGTTGGCATCATCGGCACCGGCGCGACTTCGGTGCAGTGCGTGCCGCATCTCGCGAAGGCCTGCGGCGAGTTGTACGTTTTCCAACGCACTCCCTCGTCGGTCGACGTACGGGGCAACGGCCCCACCGACATGGACTGGTTCGAGCGAGAGGTGAAGGAACCCGGTTGGCAGCAGAAGTGGCTCGAGAATTTCACAGCCAACCAGAGCATGGGCTTCCGGCTTCCGAAGGAAGACCTCGTGCAGGACGGTTGGACCGACATGTCCCGCCGCATCCGCAGCCGCATCTTCGGCTTGCCGTTCTACAAGATGACGCCCAAGAACATGATGGCGGCGTTCGAGGAGCTCGATCACGAGAAGATGACCGAGATCCGCAGCCGGGTGGACACGATCGTCGAGGACGAGGACGCGGCCGAGAACCTAAAGGCGTGGTACCGCCAACTCTGCAAGCGGCCATGCTTTCACGATGAGTACCTCCAGGCCTACAACGAGCCCGGAGTCACTCTCGTCGACACGGACGGCAAGGGCGTCGAGCGGATTACCAAGAAGGGCGTCATCGTCGCTGGCAAGGAGTACGAGCTCGATTGCATCATTTACGCTTCGGGCTTCGAGGTCGGCACGGACCAGACGAGCCGCAACGGCTTCGACGTCACGGGCACGAACGGCCTCAAGCTTTCGGAAGCGTGGCGGGACGGCATGCGCTCGCTGCACGGCATCCACGTCCACGGCTTTCCGAACATGTTCCTCCTGAGTCCCTTTCAGGGCGCGGCGCTCGTCTCGAACGTGCCCCACAACTTCACCGAGTCCGGCGCGACGATCGCAAGGATGATCCGCCACGCCATGGACAAGGGCTACGAGGAGATCGAGGTCACCCGGAAGGCGGAGGATGCCTGGCTCAAGCTCCTCGACCGCGGCCGCGGCCAGCGCGCGCGCATGGCGCGCATGCTCTCGCAATGCACGCCCGGCTACTACAACAACGAGGGCCAGGAGGGCGGCCTCGCGAGCCAGGCAATGGGCTACCCGCGCGGACCCGTCGCGTTCTTCAAGTACCTGAAGAAGTGGCGGAACTCGGGCACGTTCAAGGGAGTGGAGTTCCGCTAGACTGGAGGGGCCGAAGGGGAAGGACCAAATGACCAGGAACTTTCCCTGAACTCGGCGTTCCCCGTTGCGGAAACGTTTCACTTCTTCAGGGCACCTCCGCGTTTCGGCGCCTCGGTCGGGCGCGCCGGGTCGCTGCGAGTTCCCGTTGGCTCACCAACTGCTTGGCTGGACAGGGTGGCCGACGACTCGATCCCAACCACCTCTGACTCCGGCAGCGTGTTTCGAGGAAGCAAGCACGCCCGCTTCCACGACCCCGAGACCGTCTACCACGTCCTCCTGCGCACCTTTCAGGGACGCTTCCTTCTGCGCCCCGATCGTCGTGATGTCTTGAGTAACATCGTCGCCGGTGTCATCGGCCGTGCTCAGGAACGCTGGCCCAGCGTAAGACTCTACGCTCACTCCTGGCTCTCGAACCATGCGCATCTCCTCGTCCAGGGTGAGCCGGGCGAACTGCCCGGCTTCATCGCCTACGTCCAACGAGAGATCAGCCGTCGCTGGGGAAGCGTCGTTGGATGGTCCGGGTGCATGTTCGAGCGCTACGAGTCGACAGCTCTGCCGGCGCCCGAGAGCGAGCTTCGCGCCTTCCGATACGTCCTGGCCCAAGGCACGAAGGAGCACCTCGTCGACAGCCCGTTGAAGTGGCCTGGCGTCCACTGCGCCAAGGACCTCGTCGAGAGCACATCCTTGAAGGGGAAATGGTTCGACGGCACCCGCTACGGCAAGGCGCGACATGCGCAGCTGGCCTCCGTCCATCCAAAGCCAGTCGACAAACGAGACTTCGAAACGTCCTATAGCGTCGAACTGAGTCGGCTCCCAGCCTGCCGCGAGATGAGCGAAGACGAGTATCGCTCCTTCGTCCGTGCTCTGGTCGCGGAAATCGAACGGGACGCAGCGCAGGAGCGGCTCAGGTCCGGCAGGAAGGTCTCGGGCCCGCGGCGGGTGCTCTCCATGCCGCGCGAGCGTCGCTCCGAGCTCCCGACCCAGCCGTGGTACGAGAAGCGGCGCCGAATGATCTTCTGGGCTGATCGACTTCTCGCCAACACCCAAGACTACCTACGGCGGTACTGGGAATTCCAGCACAGGTTCCGAGAGGCCTCGCGGCGCTTCTGCGCGGGTGAGATCGACACACCGTTCCCGCCGGCCGCATTCCGGCCCTCCGTCTTCGTTTCATGACCCCGCATCAGTGGGGGCTCGCCCCACAGAGACTAGGGTCCAATGACGGTATCGCAGTCGATGGTCACCGTCATGTTCACGGCGAGCGTGTCCGTCACGTCACAGGTCGAACCGGCTCCAGCACTCACTTCGAGGAACCTCGGCACCCCCGTTCCGTTCTTCGCGACGAAGAACCGACTGTTGGTGAGCTCCGCCTCGGCTCCCTCCGTGCCCACCGTCGCCCAGGATGTCTGGACCTCGAGCTCGTCGAGAAGCACCTCGCTGGCGGCGTCCACCGAGCAGAGGAGCCCAGCCTTGAACTTCGATGTGCGAACACGGCCGTTCCAATCGGGAGTGGCCACACGCACCGAATCTCCAACGAACCTCACCTCGCTCGAATCGCCCTTCGTGGTCGCTGCAACTCGCTCGAACTCGCTCGCAGCCCCGTGATCAGTGCGGAGGCAAGCTCGAGCCTGCTTCCTTTGGCCTGGAAGGTTCCCGGTCATACGGCGTCGCCTGGAGGTTGGTCAGGAGGCGGTCGAGAAGAGTCGCGAGGCGCTGGCGGTCGTCCCTGCTCCAGTCGGCGAGGGCGCGGCGGAGATGCCGGCGCTGGACGCTCCTCACGAGGAGGGACAGCTTGCGGCCTCGTGACGTCGCCGCGACGAGGACCACGCTTCCGTTCTCGGCGCTCGGCTGCTTGGTCACGTAGCCCGCCTTCGCGAGATCCCGGAGCTGTCGACTCGTGGCGCCCAGGTCCATCCGTGCTCGCTTGGCGACCTCGGCCACCGGCATCGTCTCTTCCCCCAGCGCGGCGAGAGCGTCGATGGATTGCCGGGGCAGATCCGTGCCGACCGCTTCCGCCAGGAGCGCGAACACCTGCTTGCTCGACCGAAGGCGTTGCAGTCGCTTCAGCGCTTCGGCGAGGGCGTCGAGCTCGCGCTCATCGACGGACACGGCGTCGCTCCGCCTCTCTAGCCGAGCGTGTGCTCGAGCACATCGATGACGTAGTCCATGTCTTCGTCGGTGAGTCCCTGGTGCGTGGGCAGCATCAGCGCGTGCTCCATCACACGATCGGCGTTCGGAAATCCGTCCTCGGGCTCGCGACGTTCGATCTTGGAGAAACCCGGCTGGCGGGTGATGTTCCCGCTCCACACGACGCGCGTCGGCACGCCGTGCTCCTCCAGCAGCGCCTGGATCTCGCTCCGCGACCGCGTCGAGTCGGGACGCACCATGTATGGATAGAGCATCCACGTCGTCTCGACCTCTGGCGTCGTCGTCGGTCGAAGGAAGCGGTCCTCGTGCTCCCTGAACCACTCGTCGAGGCGGTCGAAGTTTGCCCGACGGCGCCGATTGAAGTCGGCGAGCTTCTCGAGCTGGATCCGCCCGAAGGCCGCGGCGAGTTCCGTCGGCTCAAAGTTCCAGACCAGCGGTTCCTCGAAGACGAAGATGTCGTCGTAGGCGAGGCCATCGACCGTAGCGCTGAAGCGATCGCCCTGGCCGCGCTTGCTCCCGAAGAGGTAGCGCTCGGAGCGACGTCCCCAGCGACGCTTCACGAGGCAGCGGTCGAGCAGTTCCGGGTCGTCGAGCCCCACGAGGCCGCCGCCGCCGGCGGCGGTGATCGAGTGCGTGACGGCGAAGCTCGTCACCCCGATGTCCGCTCGGGTGCCCGTGCGCGTGCCCCGGAGCCGGGTATCGCCGAGAACGTCGCAGGTGTCCTCGACGACCTGGAGCCCGTGGCGATCGGCGATGGCGCGAATGACGTCCCAGTCCGGGCAGTTGCCGATCAGGTTCGGGGTGAGGATGGCCTTCGTCCGCGGACCGACCATCTCCTCGATCCGCCTGACGTCGATCTGGTAGCCCGTCTCGTCGACATCGACGAAAGCGGGGACGACACCGGCTCGCACCATCGGCGCGATGTCGGCCGAGAAGGTCAGGACCGACGTGATGATCTCGTCGCCCGGCTCCAGGTCCAGGAGGTCGAGCGCCAGGTAGATCGCCGACGTCCCGGAGTTGACCATCACGCCGTACGTCTTCGCCATCAGGGCCGCGACGCTGGCCTCGAAGGCCGCCACGTTCTTGCCGATGTGCAGGTGACTGGAGCGCAGCAGCTCCGTTACCGCTTCGATCTCGCGTTCGTCGTGGTAGCTGCCCGGCGGCGCGATCTTCCTCATCAGAGACATTCCACGAGACCCCAAGCCCGAGAGGCCAAGCCATTGACTCAGTCAACAGTCGCACCTATGGAGGACACCGTCAACCGTGCCCCGACACGGGCGCGCGCGGCTCGGACCATCTAGACTGAAGCAGCGGCCTCGCACGCACCCGTCGGAACGCGCACCGGGGCCCTCGAGAAAGGAATCCCATGAGCTCTGATCCCATCGTCGTCATCTCCGCGGACACCCATGCCGGCGCTTCGGTCCAGGGATACCGCGAGTACCTCGATGCGAAGCACCAGGCGCTGTTCGACGAGTGGCGCGGCACCTACAAGAACCCCCAGAAGAAGCACATCGGCTCGAAGAAGCACCTCAACTGGGACGACGAAGCGCGGATGTCCCACATGTCCGAAGAGGGCGTCGTCGGCGAGATCGTCTTTCCCAACACGGTGCCACCCTTCTTCCGCACGAGCGTCCTGATCTGCGGGAACCCGCGTCCCGAGGACTACGAGCTGCGCTTCAAGGGCATCCAGGCCCACAACCGGTGGCTCCGGGACTGGTGCGCGGAGTACCCCGATCAGCGCGCCGGCATCGGCCTCGTCTACCTGAACGACATCGAGGCCGCGATCGAGGAGATCGAGTGGATCGCGAAGTCCGGCCTGCGCGGCGGCATCCTCCTACCCCACGTGCCGGACGACTGCACGAGCTTCATCAAGCCGCTCTACCATCCGGACTACGACCCGATGTGGGCGCTGATCGAAGAGACCGGCCTCGTCGTGAACCACCATGGGGGCACGGGATCGCCCGACTATGGCCGACTGCCGATCTCGCTGCCGATCCGCTTGATCGAGACGCCCTTCTTCTCGACGCGCAGCTACAGCCAGCTCCTCCTGTCGGGGGTGTTCCACCGCTTCCCCAAGCTCAAGTACATCATCACGGAGTCGGGCTGCGCGTGGGTGCCCGAGACCCTCCAGAGGCTCGACGCGGCTTGGGCGCGAATCGCGACCGGCGCCGTCGGAGAGTTCCAGTTCGCCGACGACGTCGTCACACCGGAGCCGCCATCCTTCTATGCGAAGCGGAACTGCTGGTACGGCGCGAGCTCGGCCTCCCCCGTCGAGATCAAGGATCGCGACGTCATCGGTGAAGATCAGATCTGTTGGGGCAGCGACTACCCGCACTACGAAGGAACCTTCCCGCACACGCGCCTCGCCCTACGCCACACGTTCAACGACGTCGGCGAGGACGCCGCACGCAAGATGCTCGGGCTGAACGCGGCCCAGCTCTACGACTTCGACGTCGACGCCCTGTCGAAGCTGGCCGAGACGTGCGGCCCGACCTGGGAGGAGATCTCCGTGCCGCTGCGCGACGACGAGTTCCCCCAGCAGACGCACACGATGGCGTTCCGCCGACTCGGCTGACGGGAGCTGCTGCCGGTCTTCACTCCGCCCTGCCGGGAGCCATCCCGCGACGTCTCGCAGCGGCGCGACGGGCACGACCTCGCGGACGGGGCACGCAGCGGCGCGACGGCCGCCGTCGCGCGAAAGGCTCTTGACCGGGGCCCGCGCTCTGGCCATCTTTCGCGGATACCAGCCTCTCGAGGAGTTTCATGCTCGTGCCCCGACCCTGCTTCTTCCTTGGCGCCCTGCTCCGGTCTCCCGCGATACATGCCGTGCTCACCGGCGTCCTGCTCGTCGCGGCGTCTCCGCCCGCGGCCCAGGCCGGTGATGCTCCCTGCGGGGGGAACGATTGCCTTCTCGAGAACATCGAGAACGAGAACGAGTGCGTCGAGTACAGGTGCGTCGCAGACGAGTGCGTCGCGGAGCCCATCTCCGAGGGACTGGCCTGCGACGATGACGACCTGTGCACCTTCGCGACGCGCTGCAGGTCGGGCGAATGCCGTGGCACCGAGATCGTCTGCTCGGACCTCGCGCCGTGCCTGCACGAGTACTGCCTCGACGGCGACTGCCTTGCCGATCCGGTCCCGGATGGCACGGCGTGTGACGACGGCGATGCCTGCACCCAGAATCAGTGCAGCGAGGGCGCCTGTGTCTCCACCACCCCCACCGACTGCAACGACGACGACGCATGCACCGTCGACCGCTGCGATTCCGAGAGCGGCTGTGTTCACGCCCCCCTCGACCAGCTCGGCCCTCCCACCGCCGCCTTCGCCAAGACCGTGCAAGTGGCGGTGGACGCGCGACCCGGCAAACCCGACCTGCTCAAGATCAAAGCCCTCAAAGGCGCCGAGCCGCTCACGGCCACCGACTTCGGCGACTTCTCCCACCCCGGGGCGGACGCGGCCCTGAACGTGTGCGCCCTGGACGGTCGCGGGGAGGTTCTGGCGCAGGCCACCGTCACCGCCCTGCACACGAAGCCGAACGGCAAACCCGCGTGGAAGACCCTGGGCAAGGGCACGGAGACCAGGGGCTACCGATTCAAGGACAAGAGTGGCGCGCTTCGAACCGCCGTGCTCCGGGCCGGCGAAGCCGGCAAGCCAGCTCTGCTCGCGTCGATCCAGGCCGTCGATCTGTTCGGCCCCGCCTTCCCGTGCAGCAGCGAGCAGGAGCTGTGCACCTCGCCCGACGGGGTCTGCACACACGTCTACACGAGCGGCGCCGACGCCGGCGACTTCCACGCGGCTCTGTGCTTCGACTCCGACGACATCAAGCGCAACCGCGCGCTCGCGGGCCGGAAGGCCGGCAAGTTCGTCGCCACGAGGAAGTAGGCGTCCGGCGATCCTCGCCAACGGTCTGCCGCGCCATCTCGAGCCGCGGCATCGGCGGCTCGGGGGACCCGCTCATCGGGCGTGAGATTCCACCCAGGCTTGGTTCTCGTCCCACAGGCGCGCGGCCACGCTCGTGTCCGCGAGCTCCCGCGATGCGCGCGCGATCGAGCAGTCCCGGTAGTAGTGCCCACCCTCGGCCTCCGTCGCGGTCGCGCAGAAGATGGAGGTCTGCGCGCCTTCGACGGGGCTCATCAGAGCGAACGCTTCGAGGGGCGCGAGAAGGTTGCGAGCTCCTTCGACGACGGAGTTGCCCGCCAGGCCGGCGCTGGCGACGTTGGTGAAGACCTCGCCGGGATGGAGGCAATGGGTCGCCAGCCCGCCCCCGGCCGAGCGGCGATGCAGCTCCATGGCGAAGTGCATCAAGCCGAGCTTCGACTGGCCGTAGGCATCCCAGGAGCTGTACCGCGCCGGCGGCTCGAAGAACGCGCGGTTCCGTCCTCGCTCGTGTAGCTTCGAGACCACCATCACCACGCGCGCATCGTGCGTCCTCCTCGCGCTTTCCTCCAAGAGCGGCAGCAGGCGCCGCGTCAAATGGGTGGTGCCGAGGTAGTTTGTTCGCCAGTGGAGCTCGAAGCCGTCCTCGGTGCGCCGCGGCTCCTTCCATCGCGACAGCAGGTCGAGATGGATGCCCGCATTGTTGACGAGGACGTCGAGCTCGCCGCGTTCCGCATGGTACCAGGACGCGAACGCCTCGACCGACTCCGCGCTCGAGAGATCCAGATCTCGACCCGTCACCCGCGCGGCGTTCGCACGCCCCACCTCCGACCGGAGCGTCTCGGCGAGGCTCTCGGCGCCACGACGACGCGTCACCGTGACCTCCGCGCCCCACTCGAGCAGGATTCTCGCCGTGGCGTGGCCGAGCGAGTCCTCCGAAGCGCCGGTGACGACGAGCTTGCGGCCGCGCAGATCACGCCGCGGAGCGACTGGCTTTCCGAAGAAGCGCCTGCGAACCGCTTGGACCCGTCTGATCACCATTCCCCGGCCCTTCTCCATCCCGCCCTCCCTCGACACCCAGCTACCACGACGGCGGCGACGTGTCGTACGAGCCCTGCGAGGCCCCCCAGGGCTGGGAGATTCTCCCGCCTCGCTGGTGCGGCTCCCCGGAGCTCGGACCGGCGGTGGCGTGCGTGCCGCACAGGCATTGCCCGGTCCGAGGCGAGCGCGATATCGTAGACTTCGGAGACACGGAGGACCGAGATGCTCAACCGTGCAAATCATGGCCGCACCGCGCTCGCCGTCGCCACCGTCGCAGTCCTGGCCAACGCCGCCTTCGCCCTACCGGGCGACCTCGACCCGACGTTCGGTGACGCCGGCTTCGCGTTCACCGAGGTGCAACCCGGCGGCTCGACCAGCCGGGCCCACGGCGTCGCGGTCCAACCCGACGGCCGCATCGTGGTGGGCGGTACGACCTCGGTTGCGGGCGGGTCGCTCGACGACTTCGCCGTGGCTCGCTACGACAGCGTGGGCTCCCTGGACGAGACGTTCGGAACCGGCGGCCTCGTGGTGACAGAGTTCGCTCCGGCGCAGCGCGACAACGGCGAGGCCATGGTCGTACAGCCCGACGGCAAGATCATCCTGGTCGGAAGCGTCGGGGACGCCGCGCTCTCCTTCTGGAACCTCGCCCTCGCCCGGTATGAGACCGATGGCTCGCTCGATCCCACCTTCGACTCCGACGGCCTGCAGACGACGGTCGTGCCGGGTCTCGACTCCTCGGCGCTCGCCGTCGCACTCCAGCCGGACGGCAAGATCGTCGTGGGCGGCTCTGCCCGCCCGGGCGGAGGACCGAACCTCGACTTCCTCGTCGCGCGGTACGATGCAACCGGCACTCTGGACGCGAGCTTCGGGAGCGGCGGCATCGCGACGATCAGCGTCGACCCCCTCTCGGACGTCGTGCGTGCGATCGCCGTCCAGGCCGACGGCAAGATCGTCGCCGTCGGCTACGCCGGGGATGCGGGCAATTGGAACTTCGCCCTGGCGCGATTCGATGCGAACGGCACACTCGACGCCTCGTTCGGAAGCGGTGGTACCGTCGTCCACGACGTCGGCGGCGGGGCCGACCTCCTGTACGGCGTGGCACTCCAATCCGACGGAAAGATCGTCGCCGTGGGCACCGGGGAGGACTCGTCGCCGGGCGAGTTCGTCGTCACTCGCTACGACACGACCGGCGTACTCGATCCGACATTCGACGCAGACGGCCTTGCGTTCTCCACATTCTCGCCCACGACGAATCGGGCCAACGCCGTCACGATCCGCCACGACGGAGTGATCGTCGCCGCCGGCACGTCGGGAAACGCAACGGATGGGTTCGTCGTCGCGCAGTATCTGAGCGACGGCTCGCTCGACACGAGCTTCTCCGGTGACGGCTGGGCGCTGCCGGTGGTCGGCTCCGGACCGTCCGAGGCGGAGTCCCTCGTTCTTCAGCCGGATGGCAAGATCGTCCTGGCGGGCCTCGCCACCGACGACGGCTTCGGGTTCGGACTCGTGCGCTTCGAGGCGGGCCTCGGACTCTGCGGAGACGGGGTCGTCGACCCTGGCGAGATCTGCGACGACTCGGGAGCCTCGGCGGCCTGCGATTCCGACTGTACGAGCCCTCTCTGCGGGGACGCGCAGCCGAACCCCGCGGCCGGCGAGATCTGCGACGTCGGCTCGCCGCAGCCGACGGACTGCTGCACCGCGCTCTGCGCCTTCTCCGCGCCCGGCACCGCATGCGAGGACGGACTCGGCTGCACCTACGCCGATACCTGCGACGGATCCGGGTCCTGCCTCTCGGGCGGGCCGGCGCCCTGCATCACCGGCTTCACGAAGGCGACGATGCTCATCAACGAGCGCATCCCCCAGCGCAAGATCGTCAAGGTGAAGCTCAAGAAGGGCCCCCTCCTCACGAAGGCCGACTTCGGCGACCCCAGCTACCCGGGCGGCACCTCGTACCGCCTCTGCTTCTGGGACGACCTCGACAACTACATCGGCGACCTCGAGGTCGACGACGCCGGCGAGGTGTGTGGCAATCAGGATTGTTGGACCGAGCGCGCGAACGCCTGGCACTACCGCCGGAAGGAAGCTCCGAACCTGCAGCGGCTCAAGCTGAACGGAGGCAGCGCCGGCAAGAGCTCCGTGCAGTACGTGAACGCGAAGACGTCGGATCCGATCGGGCTCACCGCCGGCCTCGCCGCGGCGGGCGGAGCCAAGCTCCAGGTCCTGAGCAGCGACGCGACGTGCGTCGAGGGCTCGGTCGACCAGATCAAGAAGCAGGAGCCCGACTTCTTCAAGGCGATCCGGAAGTAACGGTCGAGTCCCACGGCTGCCTGGTCTGGAAGGTTCCTGGTCCTTGTTTAACTTCCGCACTGGAAGGTTCCTGGTCATTGTTGACCCTCCTTCAGTCTGGAAGGTTCCTGGTCATTGTCGATCTCTCTTGTCGATCTCTCTGGAAGGTTCCTGGTCATTGTCGATCTCCTCTCGATTGTCCCCCTTCTCGAGCCCGGCGAGCGCCCGCGTCGCGGCGCCCGCGAGTCTCGGGTCGGGGCTGTCGGCAAGTGCGGCGACCGGCTCCGCGAGACCGGGGTGGACGCCGGTGCCGACCGAGGACAAGACCGCCAGTCGGACTTCGATCTCGGGCGAACCGAGCTGCTCGCGCAGCCAGGCCGTGATCCGCCGATCGTCCACGTAGCCGCAGGCGCGGATCAGGGTGGACCGATCCCGCGTCGAGAGACCGGGGTGGTCGAGGGACAGCAACGCGTCCGCTACGACGAAGCCGTCGACGCCATCGAGGACCTTGATCAGGGCGCTGCGCTGCGGGATGGACCGTTCCGCCGACTTCGTCATCGCGGCCAAACGGCCGATGCCCTCCCGGTCGGCCGCGAACTCGGGGCTCGCTCGCAACCGAACGAGCTCGGCCAGGGCATCCGCGTGCAGACGGGCGTCTCGCGACTCGAGCTGTCGGATCAGAAGCGCTCGCCGGTCGGTGTACGTCCCCCCCCGCTCCCACAGCGCGCGCCAGTCCTTCGCGAGCGATCGGACCGCCAGGTCGCTCGGCGGGAACGTCCACTCGTGCCCCGCCCCCTGCGTCGTGAAGTAGGGGAAGCGCTCGGAGAGTGAGGCGAACTCGGCTCGTTCGGCCGTGGGGTCGAGGAACAGCAGCATCGTGTCGCCCACCCGGAGCCGGGGCTCGCCCTCCGCGTGGGCGAAGACGTCGAGCTCCGTCGGGGGCGCCGCACCCGCCAGGGTCTCGATCACCCGCACCGAAAAGTACTCCTGGTGGTCCGAGCGATCCGGAGCGCTCCAGACACGAAGCGGGGAGAGGACCTCGGCGACCACGATGATCCGGGCCTGCCCGGTCCATTGTCGCAGCGTCCGGCGATCGTAGACGACGTGCGCGGACGCACTTCCGGCGATCGCGCTCGCGAGGAGCAGGACGCAGACGAGCCGCTTCATGCGTGCCCAACCTCCCGGCGCGGGGAGCCTTAGGGTGCCACCTCGGCGAGCAGCTCGTTCATCACGCCCTGGAACAGGGGATCGGTTGCTGGGCTGATGTTGTTCTGGAACACGGTGCCGCAGTCGTTCCACTCGTCGCCGGGACACATTCCCTCGGGATCCTCGCCGCCGATGTTGACCTGGAAGCACAGGAAGCACCCGGGATTGAACTTCGCTTCGGGCATCTGATAGCCGACCTCGTCGTTCCCCAGTCCGACGAGGAACTTGTGCTCGGCACCGGACATCTGATCGCGGTAGAGGTCGGCGATCTGTGGGTCGAGTTCGTTGGGGGTGACGGCGAACGTCGCCGGCCCGACTCGGAACGCCTGCATCTCGGTGACGATTTCGAGACCGCCATCGTCGCCCGGGGCGAACGGACGCCGGCCGAAGACGCCGACGGCGCCCAAGAGATCGAAGTAGGGGTTCGTCACGACCACGCCGAACGGGCCGCTCTGCGCCACCGCGATCTCGGGCGCGTCGTCCCAGTCGCTCTCGGCGGCGAGCGCGTCGCCCGCACGCTGCGCCAGGATCTCGCCCATGCGTTGCGCGAAAGCGAACGTCCGTCGTGGCACCATCTCTCCGTCGTCGTCCTCGAGGAAGACGTCGAGCGGTCCCTGGAGAACGCCGAGGTCGGCGCTCATGTAGATGGCGATTCCACCGAAGCGCGCCTCGAGAGCCTCGCGCATGTAGTGCGGGAAGTCCGACGTGATCAGCGTATTGTCGGATCCGAGCGCCTCGGGGTGGCTCGCGTAGTTCACCAGCGTCGCGAGCACGTCGCGAGACTCCCGGCTCCGGATCTGGAACGACGGCGTGGACGGGTTGCGGATCGGACCGTCGTCTCCCATGACCTCGATTCCATCGACGCAGGCACCGGTCTCGTCGAAGGTGCCGCCGACGCAGAGGTGCCGCAGGATCTCTCCATCGGCGACGAGATCGGGCTCGGGAGGGAGCGACGTACCGATCGTGTCTCCGGTCGCGAACCGGATCTCCGCCGGGACCAGATTGGCGTCGGCCTCGCGGATGCAGTCGGCGACGGATTGATTGATGAAGTCCAGGTGGCCGAGATCGGCGCCCGACGACAGCTCGTCGGCACCCCAGAGCCCCATGGTGTCGGCGCTCTCGTGGACGTGCGTACTCGAAACGACGATCGCATCGAACGACGGATCGCCGACCAACGACCGGATCGTCTCCACCTCGTTGTTGAAGTACCCGATCACGTCCAGCACCACGACGGCGACCTTGCTGCCGCCGGACTCGAGAACGACTCCGCGCGCCCAGGTGTCGTCGTGGACTCCCGTGGCGACCCGGTCGTTGCTGAAGCCGGCGAGGTAGATCGGGTCGGTGTGATTGACCCCGACGACCGGCGTGATCTTTCGCGAGCATGCCGCGGCCCGGAGTCCCCCCTCATCGGAGTCGACGTTCGTGTCGCTACAGGCTGCGGCCCCGAGCACCGCCAGAAGCGCCAGAGTCGTACGGAAGGTCGAGCTTGTCATCTTGCATCCCCCGAGGTTCTCGTCCGTGGAGCCTTCTTGTTGCCTCCGGCGGGATACAAGGCAAGGGCGAGCGTGCCCCGAGGAGGCAGACCCTCGTCAGAGCCCCAGCATCAGGACGGTCTTGCTGGCGGAGTAGTCGCTCTTGGCCGACGGGCCAAGCCCGCGGATGCGATATTCCCAAGCGTCTGCCGCTGCGAGGAGAGGGCCGCTCGGAGCCGGCGGATAGTCCGAGAAGTACGTCTCGAGGCTGCTGGCGATGCCGACGGTCTCCCACGGACCAGGCTCACCGACCGCCCACGCCGCCCGACGCTCGATCTCGTACGCCATGACTGCAGAGCCGCCGCTCCAGATGACCTCGACGCGGCCACCGCCGCGTCCCGCGACCGAATCGAGGGTGGGCGGTGTGTAGGCGATCTTCGGGCACCCTCCGCACACCACGTCGATCGACTGGATCACGAACTGCTGCGAGGCCTTGGACCACACCAGATCGACGTCGTACCGATTGCCCTTCGGGTTCGCTGGGTGCAGCTGCAGACCGCGGATCGGGATGACGGGCAGCTCGAGGTCCGAGGCGCGGAGGAACTTGTCGGCGCCGTCGCCGAACCGGTGGGTGCGGAAGGTCTTCGACACCTCATTGTAGCCGCCCTTGTCGTCGTAGGCCTTGACGACGATCTCGTGCTCGCCGTGCCAGAAGTGGTTGTAGTTCCACGCCGCGGCGAACCCGGGGCTCGCGCTGTCGGCGTACCCCGGGTAGGCGGCCTCGACGTCGCCCCGGCTGCCGCCGTAGGGAAGAGTCCCTTTGTCCGCCCCGTCGACCGCCCAGGTGACGTAGTCGATGGAGCCCTGCTTCGAGAGCGCGAATCCCTGGACCAGGCCGATGCCGCTGATGTCGTCCCCGGGCGACTCGATGACGATGACGATGCTCGGATCGAGGACCGGGGCTGCGGTTGCCATGCCGGGGACGAGGGCGCAACACAGGGCGAACGCGACGAGAGTTCTCTTGGTCTTCATCAGAAAAGCTCCTTCGGGTGAGGACCGGGTTCTCCGATCCGACACTCGAAGGGCGTTCAATCGAGCTGCACGGCCGTGCACCGCCGCGCCCGCAGGCCCAACCCTGCCCCGCCCCCTCCGGGCGGGACCGGATTTCGATGGTTTTCCGCGGGTCTCGCAGCGGTCGCGCCACGCGCACCGGTCCACCCGCCTCCCCCCGTGGCGCCCCGCGATCCAGGCCACGGTCGAAGCCGAGTTGACCGGAACGGAACGCCGAGGCTAGGAGGCGGACCCATGACCGCGGGATTCCAGAGAACCCTCGTCCTCGTGCTGACGTGCGTGGCGGCTGCGTGCGGCGACGGCAGCTCGCCGGGCACGAGCACCGACGACGCCGCAGCGGACACCGTCTGCGACGGCGGGGAGAGCCGCGGCTCGAGTGGCTCGCCTGCGGCGACGGGCGGCTTCGAAGCGGGCCGATTCGACGGTTGGATGGAGGAGCTCGCGGGCCCTCATTCCGGGCAGGTCGTCACGTCGCCCGTGCGATGCGGCGGCTACGCCGCGCGGTTCGAGTGGCGCGCGGGCGACGTCGGTGGTCCGGTCGGCGGCTACCGCGCCGAGGTCCACGACATCCTCAACTACATCGCGCCGGCGGGCAGCGAGAACTGGTACTCGTTCAGCACGATGATCCCGGAGGACTGGCCGGACCTCGATGCGGGCGTCGTCATCACGCAGTGGCACGCCACTCCCGACCTCGCCGACGGGGAGGTCTGGCGAAGCCCGCCCCTGGCCATCCGCTACTCGGGCACACGGCTCTGGGTGACGGGCCGGCACAGCGCCGAGAAGATCCAGACGGCGAACGACGGAACGTCGATCGAGCTGTACGACCACCCCGGCGAGCTCACCAAGGGCGTCTGGCACGACTGGGTCTTCCGCGTCCGGTGGGACCATGGCGACGGCGGCATCGTCGAGGCCTGGCTCGACGGAGAGCGGGCGATCTCGTACCGCGGCCCGATCGGGTACAACGACGACTTCGGCGTCTGGTTCAAGATCGGCCTCTACCGCGGCCGCGAGGAGCACCCGGAGACGCTCGTCATCCACCACGACGAGTACCGCCGCTCCGATACCTGCGAGGAGATCGCGCCCGAGGTCTGTGCCTCGGAGTGACGCGACGGACATGACGCCGCAGGGCTCCCGCCCCGTGGTCACGAAGCGGTCGGCGAGCCCCCGGCGCGGCGCGGTCTCATGGAATCCGTTGTCGCACGAAAAGCGCGATGCGCTCCATGGCCTGCGTCGCCTCGGGGAACGCGTCGCACAGGCCGATGTAGCCGTGGACCATCTCGGCCGCGACGTCGACGATGACGCTCGCGCCCTCGCGACGGGCGCGCTCGGCGAGTCGCGTCGAGTCGTCGCTCGTCGTGTCGATCTCTCCGACCGACAGGTACATCGGGGGCAGGCCGGCGAGCGAGGCATGGAAGGGCGAGATGCCCGGATTCCTCAGGTCGCCCGTCGGACCCGCGTAGTCGCGGAAGCGAGCGCGGATCCACTCCGCCTCGACGAAGGGGTCGCGGCCGCGTGGATGGATCGCGGCATCGCCGGTCTGCTCGGCATCGAGCCACGGAGTCAGGCCGACCATGCACGCCGGCAGGGGCCCGCCATCGTCTCGCAACGCACACATCGCGGAGAGAGCGAGTCCTCCGCCACACGAGTCGCCGACGAGCGCGATCCGATCGGGACGAATCCCGCGCGCCACGAGGGCACGGAAAGCGCGCACCGTGTCGTTCATCGCTCGCGGATAGGGCGCTTCGTCGGCCCAGGTCCACTGAAAGCAAACGACCTTCGCGCCGATCTTCCGCGACAGAAACTCCCCGTACATCAGGTAGTGATCGATCACGGTCGAGACGAACGCACCGCCGTGCACGTGCAGCACGATGCGATCCGACTCGGCGTTGTCGGGCGTATGGACCCACTTGGCGTCGAGACCGTCCAGCGAGTCGGGCTCGACGATCGTACCGGGCGGCGCGGCAGTGGGGTGGATCGCGTGCATCTTCTCGCGAACCACGTCGACCGGGTCGCTCGCGTCGACATCCTGGCCCGGAATCTTCGCCATGAGGGCGTCGTATTGCTCACTCGCCAAGGCGGGTCTCCCTTCTCTTCGCACTCTCACGACCACGCTCGCGGGCCGGAGGCAGCTTCATTCGCGAGCTCGACGCCGTCCACGGGAGGGCGTGTCGCCCTCTTCCGGCCGCCGAGCTCGGGGCATCATGCCGCGCCCCGACCGGCAGCTCAATCGTCGCGATCACGGCTCTCCTGTCGGGGGCTCTTCATCGCGCGGGCGAGGGCCGCACCTCGGGTGGGGCGACCTCGTCGCTCCCGACTCCGGGCGCCCGCCACTCGAGCACCGTCACGAGAAGGGCCGGCAGGAAGACGAGCGTGACCGCCGTCGAGAACAGGAGCCCGAAGAGCACGATCGCGCCCAGCCCGCGGTAGAGCTCCGTCCCCGCGCCCGGGAGGAAGACGAGCGGCGAGAGCCCACAGACCGTCGTGATCGTCGTCATGAGGATCGGTCGCAGCCGCGCATCGACCGCGTCGCGCACGGCGCGATCGAGCGGCATGCCTTCGCGAACGTTCTGCAGGGCGAGGTCCACCATGAGAATCGGGTTGTTCACGACCGTTCCGAGGAGAATCAAGAAGCCGAGCATCGTGATCATGTCGAACGGCTGTCGTACGGGCGCGAGCCCGATCCACGGGAGCAAGCCGCCGCCCGCGTTCAGCAGCCACAGACCGACGATCCCGCCGGCGATGCCCAATGGCACGTTCAGCATGATGAGCAACGGATAGCCCCAGTGCGTGAAGATGACGACGAGCAGAAGATACGAGAGCACCAGGGCGACCAGGAAGTTTCCGGACAGCGCCTCCCGCGTCGCGTCCAGCTGGTCGCTCGCACCGGAAAGGTCGGCCGTGACGCCCGCGGGAATCTGTCCGGTCTCGCGCAGGTGGCCCACGACGTCCCGCTCCACGATGCCGACGGCGGTCTCGAGAGGAATCGATCGAGGCGCGATCACGTTGAGGGTGATCGTGCGCTCCCCGTTCAGCCGTCGCGTGGACGAGCTTCCGACCGTCTCGACGACGTCGGCGATCGCCCGGATGGGCACGACGCTCTGGCCGGGCGAGTAGACCGGAAGGTCCCCGATCCGATCGAGGCTCGAAACGGCATCGGGCGCACCGTAGAGGAAGACGTCGATCTTGTCGTCTTCGAGCAGGAACTCGTCGACGTACGCCCCGTCGGTCAGGGCCGAGAATGCATAGCCGAGGTCCGTCGCCGAGAGCCCGAGCTCGGCGGCTCGGTCCCATCGGGGACGGATCTCGACGAGCGGCTGCCCCAAGGTGAGTGACGGCGGATCCGAGTTCACCTGCACGCCCGGCACGACCTCCCGCGCCCGGCGGTACACGCTCTCGGCCACGTCGTAGATCGCCGCGAGGTCGGGCCCACTCACGTCGACGTTCACGCTACGGGTTCCACCGTCATTGCTCGAGATGATCGAGCCCCGGGAAGAAAACGCAAACATGCCGGGGTAGCTGCGAAACAGTTCGGTGAGGGAGTCCATCATGGGGCCGATGTCTTTTCCCCGTACCGGTTCACTGAGAAACCAGATGTAACGGGTGCTCACTTCCATGGCGTAATATTTTAAGGCCGGTATGGGTTGTTCGCCGCGATCGAATTTCGTTGGGTCGCCGTTCAGCGTGGGATCAACAATCGCCCGTATTTCATCGCCGATGACGCGCATTTCCTGCAGGTTGTAGCCAGGTGGCGCAATCATCATGGAAAAGGCTTTGGGTTCTTCGCCTTCCGGCAGGTATTCGGCCGCGGGCATAAACAGGATGACGGTACCGAGGGTGATTGTCAGCACCGTACCCATGCACGTCATCT
>JAUIFY010000408.1 GCA_030430245.1 bacterium
GAGGATCCCACCGGCCGCTCGCGCGCCGCGGCGTCACTGGATTACGATGGGGATGGCTTCCTCGACCTCGCGGTCTTCAATCATGCGAGTCCGAGTCGACTCTATCGCAACGACGGTCGGGGCGGATTCGAAGACGTCTCGGCGCAGACGGGTCTGCTCGAGCACTCCGCGGAAGCGGCGACCTGGGGAGACTACGACCGCGACGGAGACCCCGATCTTCTCTTGATGCAGGGGCCCCAGGGTGCACGGCTTCTGCGCAACGAGTCGGGGGAACGCTTCGTCGACGCGACGGACGAGTCCGGGATCGACCGCTGGGGAAGCGTCGGGGGCGGCGCCTTCGGCGACTACGACAACGACGGAGACCTCGATCTCTTCGTGAGCGTCGGCTGGAGCTACGTGCCGCATGCGTGGGCGGACGGGAAGGGCCTCATTCGGTTCACGCTCTTCGGCGACACGTCCCCGCGCGGCTTCGACTTCGAATCGGAAGACGACACGGTCGCGGTCGAGCTCTTTCAGAAGGGCTTGCCCGCGAAGCCGGAGCATCTCCACTGTGGCGCCGAGGGACGGCCGGGGAGCCACGCGTTCACGTGCGGCGGGGACGAGGCGGTGGCGACGGAGCCGCCGAACGTCGACGTCGGGTTCACGCTCTGGCGCGACCCCGAGACCCGAACGAGCTGCGATGGCTGTCCGGCGATCCACACGTGGCACCTTCGCTGGGCGGGGCTCGGAGACTGGAACGAGAGCGGCACGATTCGGGGAGGGTTCCGACCGAGTGTCGTGGGCATTCCCATCGACGTGCCGCGGGGCGGGGTGCTCTACCGGAACGAGGGGGGGCGGTTCGAGCGTGTCGAGCCGCCCGGCCTCGACGTCGACGTCAACGGTCAAGGCGTGTCGTGGGTCGACGTGGACGGGGACGGCTGGCTCGATCTGTACGCGGTCGATGCCGGAGCGGGCGGCGCGCCCTCGCGCTCGCAGCTCTTTCTGGGGCGCGCCGGGAAGCGGTTCGATCTCGTCGACGAGACCGCCGGAGCGACCCCGGTGATTCGCGACGGCCGTCCGGTCTCGGTGCAGCCGGCGGACTTCGACGGCGACGGGCGCGTCGATCTCTTCATGGCGAATGGTTGGGGCTCGCCGCCGTTCAACCGCGGGCCGTACCGATTGCTGCGGAACGTATCGCCGCAGACGCACTGGATCGAGTTCGACCTGGAGGGCGCGGTCTCCAACGGTCCCGGCCTGGGTGCCTGGGTCGAGGTCGATGCCTGCGGACTCGAGCAGGTGCGCTACCACGACGGAGGGAGGAGCATTCTCTCGCAATCGATCGTGAACCCGCACTTCGGACTCGGTGACTGTGATCGCATCGATCGAGTGACGGTGCGTTGGCCTTCGGGAACGATCACCGAGCTGGAAGGTCTGGCGGTCGATCGCGTCCACGTCGTCCGCGAGGCCGGCCCGCCGTCCGTGATCCTCATCGTCGTGGATACGCTGCGCGCCAAGAGCATGTCGTTGTACGGGTACGATCGGGAGACGTCGCCCGAGCTCGAGGAGTTCGCGCGCGATGCGGTGACCTACGAGAACGCGACCGCGACGGGCACCTGGACCGTGCCGACGCACGGCTCTCTCTTTACGGGACGGCTCCCGTCCTTCCACGGTGCGGAGCGGGTTGCGGGCGACATCGTTCGTGCGACCCCGATGCACCGGGACGTTCCCACTCTGGCCGAGCTGTTGGCCGAGCGCGGTTGGGCCACCGGCGCGTTCGTCGCGAACGAGACGTTCGTGACACCGTCGCTCGGGTTCGCGCGTGGCTTCGATCCGTTCGTGGGGCGAGACGTGACGGCTCCGATCCTGGTGCCGCAGGCATTGGATTGGCTGGTGGGGCGGCGACGCCCGACGTTCCTCTTCTTGAATCTTCTCGACCCCCACGAGCCCTACGCGCCGCGACCTCCCTACGACGACCGGTTCCCGGGAAGGCGCCCGGAGCTCGGGACGAAGCTCACCGACCACTACTGGGCGAAGCGGGAGTTCACTCCCGAAGTGACGGATCACTTTCGCTCGCAGTATGACGGCGAGGTGGCGGCGACGGACGTGATCCTCGGAGAGCTGTTCCGAAGTCTGAAGGAGCTGGGCCGCTACGACGACGCCCTCATCATCGTCACTTCGGATCACGGCGAGATGCTCGGTGAGCACGGGCTCGCGGGCCACGGGATCTCGACCCACCAGGAGATCCTGCACGTGCCGCTTCTGGTCAAGTACCCGAAGAGCGAAGGTGCGGGTACTCGGGTGGAGCGTCGCGTCTCCACGATGGGCGTGTTCGCGGAGATCCTTGCGGCGGCGGACGTTCCCCTTCCCGAAGGGACGCAGGCGACGTTGCTTTCCCAGGAGCATCCGGTTTGGGCCGAAGACGTCGACTTCCTGGGAAACCGGATCACGGTCGCGTTCGACGGAGACGCGAAGATGGTCCACGTTTCAGGAGAGAAGGGGGAGGCCGCGAGCCTCGTCGACCTCGGCGCGGATCCGCACGAGCAGAGGCCGATCGACCCGACCGAGCGAGCCGACCTCGGCACCCGGCTGCTCCGCCACGAGCGGGCCGCCCGCCCGGTGCAGGAGCAGGCGCCGCCGGTGATCGATCCGGAGCGAGAGCGAAAGCTCCGCGAGCTCGGCTACGTCACGGGGGGGTAACGCTCCGTCCGATTGGTACGTCGGCCGAACCGACCTCGAACGTCGAGCCGTGACTCGCAACGGCGATCCACATCGTCTATCGGCCCACCATGGAGTTTCGTGGGTGGGTCGTGCCGGTCGCCGTCTCGTGTGTCGTTGCGTGTGGCAGCGGTGGCGGAGAGGAGGAGTCTCCCACCGTCCCGCCCGCGCCCACGCCGTCGCCGCAGACGACTTCCGTCGCACCGACGCCGGTCCCCACCCCGATCCCGAGTCCGGCTCCCACGAGAGAGCCGTCTCTGGCCGATCTGCGATTGCGAAGCGTCGCGACCGGCCTCTCGGCTCCGCTCCATGTGGCGGCGGCACCCGGGCACCCGGAGTGGCTGTTCGTGGTCGAGCAGAGCGGAACGATTCGCATCATCGAGGATCGATCGGTTCGACCCGAGCCCTATCTGGACCTCACCGACGTCGTGGAGTGGGGGGGCGAGCTCGGGTTGCTGGGGCTCACGTTCCATCCCGATTACGAGTCCAACGGTCTTTTCTACGTGAACTACACCGACGCCGATCTCGTCTCGGTCACGTCGGAGTTCTCGGTCGACCCCGGGGATCCGGCACGAGCCGTGCGGGAGTCGGAACGGACTCTCCTGCGGGTACCGCAGGATTCGGTCGCCCACCATGGCGGCATGCTGGCCTTCGGTCCCGACGGAGCGCTGTACCTGTCGCTGGGCGATAGCTCCCAGGGGGCCGACCCGAACGGATATGCGCAGGATCCGTCGGACGAACGGGGGAAGATCCTGCGGATCGATCCCGCGACGTTTCCGGAGCCGCTCGACGACGGTGCGGGGCTCGAGAACCCACACGTCTGGCACTACGGCCTCCGCAACCCGTGGAGGTTCAGCTTCGATCGAGCGACCGGCGATCTCTACATCGGCGACGTCGGCGAGCTGGAGGCGGAAGAGGTGAACGTGGTGGCCGCGGGCGT
>JAUIFY010000409.1 GCA_030430245.1 bacterium
GCTGCCCAGGAACGTGTTGCCGTTCAGGTTCGACAGATACTCGTCGCGCGTGAAGTTGTAGACGTGCCCGCCGTAGTTCTGGGTAGAGAAGGCCAGGCGTGCGAAGAGCTTGTCTTCGAACCAGCCGGTCGAGACCGGGATGTTCACCATGGCCCGGGCGTTGAACCGTCCGTAGTTGCCGGGACGCAGAAACACGAAGCCTTCGAGCGCGTCCGTCGGCTTCACGGTCGTGATGTTCACGGCGCCGCCTACGGTGTTCTTGCCGAACAGGGTGCCCTGGGGACCGCGCAACACCTCGATCTGCTCGACGTCGACGACGTCGAAGATCGATCCCTGGGAGCGCGAGAAGAAGACGCCGTCGAGGTAGATGCCGACGCCCGGGTCGAAGGCGATGCCGGTGGACGACGAGCCGACGCCGCGAATGCGTACCTGCGCGACGTTGCCGCTGCTCGTCGTGAGGAACGTCATGTTGGGGACGATCTGCTGGATCTGGTTCGTGCGAGTGATGCCGGACTCGCGGATGAGCTGCTCGCTGATGGCGGTGACCGCGACCGGAGTGTCCTCGATCAGCTCGGCCCGTTTGCGCGCGCTGACGACGATCTCTTCGATCCCCTGCGCCGATCGGCGCGAGAGGCTCTCCGCCGTGCCGGCCTCCTCGACCCGGTCGGCCTGGGCGTCTTCGGCATCGACCTCGTACTCCGGGCCGCCGGTCGGGGTCTGGGTCTCGATGTCGCGTTGGAACTCCGACGGCGCCACGATTCCCGCGTCTTGTGCCGCCGCGGAGCCGGGTGCGGGGACGACGAAGGCGACGCACCCGAGGAGCGCGAGCCTCCACCGGTTTGGGCATCGGGGGCGTGTGCGGGTCACGCGGGCTGGTATTCTCCAATTGGATCTTTCGGTCAACAGGTTCCCCTCCGGAGCCGGCCGGGACGAGAGACTCAGCCGCGTCGGCGCGGCAGCCAGGCCGTCATGGCGACGAAATAGAGTGCGGTGAGCGCGAGCAGCGGCGCCCGGTACCACGCGAAGCGATCCTCCCACGCGCCGGCGGGCGAGGCGGCGACCCACCACGCGAGCGCGAGGCAACCGAGCCAGGCGGAGGCCGCGGCGAGTCCAGCGGCGCGAGGGCCCGACGCTTCGGCGCGGCCGCGCGGCGTCGCGGTGGCGTGCTCGGCGATGGCCGACGGCTCCTCCGCGTCGGTCGGTTCGGAGAAGGCGCCGCGGGAGAGCACCCCATAGAGGACCCCCGCGAACAGCCACGCGGGGACGCCGAGGAAGAAGAGGTGGACCGTGTCGCTGAGCCATAGAACCACCGAGAGACCGACCGTCACCGCCCACGCGATCGTCGCCGCGGAGTTGACGTCGCGCACACTCGTATCCGGCACCGTTCGATTCCCGCGAAGCCAGACGTGCTCGGCGACGACGATGCCGCCGACCGGAGCGAGGAGCATCCCGTACACGCCGACGAAGTCGAGAAGGCGCGTGAAGACGAACGGGAAGCACGCGACGAGCGTCGTCGCGCCACCGAGAGCGAGCGTGACCTTCCAGCGCGGCCAGTCGGGCGTGACCGCCTGGAGTGCGAGCCCCGCTCGATAGATCGTCGGGTTCGACGTCGTCCAGCCCGCGATCACGACCGCGAGCGCGCCCGCGACGCCGAGCGCGTAGAACCCGACCGCGCCGGAGTCGAGCAGGTGGAGGGGCTGGTCCGCGGCGAGGGCGGCGGCCGCGCCCATGATGCCCGCACAGATCCACGCGACGTAGTGCCCGAGGAACATTCCCCAGAACGAGTGGAAGCCGTAGGCGGGTCGTCGCGCGTACCGCAGAATCGCCATGTCGGCGAGACCGAGGCTCATGCCGATGTTGCACACCCACGCGAACGCCGCGAGGTGCCAGAAGGAAAGAGGCTCGCCGGTCGCCGGGGCCACCCCGGTCCAGATGCGCTCGTCCGCCACGCGGAGGAAATCGCTCCAACTCTCGATCCGACCCACCTCGGGGACCGAAGCCGCGAGGGCGGGTAGGGTCGCCATTGCGCCCACGACGAACATCAGGAGGAGCCATGGCGAGCACACCGTCGAGAACCAGGCCAACCGGTCGAAGCCCCAGATCGCGATCGATACGACGACCGCCCCGACGAGGACGACGACGAAGACGAACCGGATGTCGTCCGGGTACCAATGCGTCTGGGGCGGGATGTCGAACAGGAGCCGCACGGCGGACGCGGAGACCGTGATCATCGCCCCCGCGAGAATCGCGAACAGGAGTGCGTTCAAGACGTTGTAGACGCTGGTGAGCCGGGCGCCGATGATGCGACGCGCGTACCAATAGAGCGTCAGGCGGGTCTTCACCGCGATGGGGGCACAGACGAGCCCCCAGGAGAGCACCGCCAGGAGATTGCCGAGGAGGAGGCCGAGCAACACGTCGCTCGTCGTCGCGCCCCACGACACGAAGCTCGCGCCGATCACGAACTCGGTCGCGGCGACGTGCTCGCCCGCGTACAGCCCCGCGAAGTAGAGGCTTTCCTCGAGGTCGTTCGCCGCGACCGGCTCACGGTCGTACTCGTAGAGAGAGTCGAGGCGGGTCGCGAGATCGGGTCCGTGCGCGCTCAAACGATTCCGCTCCGACCGGTGAGGCTCTGCGGGCGCTCGGCCGCCTTGGCCGCGCGGTAGCCCGACGCGCGGTAGGTCGCGATGGGATCGATGGCTCCGCCGCCGAGGCGACGCGCTTCGCGCAGGATCGGCTCGACCGAGATCTCGGTCGCCGCGCGCAGCGTGTTCGACGCGAGGAGGGCGTCGTTCGCGTCTTGAAGGGCGCGGAGCGTCTCGCGGTCGACGAGGAGCGCCTGCGCGTACGCGCGTGTGACCGCGACCGCGCTGTTCAGGAGGCTCTCGATCGGGTCGGTGACGTTGTGGGACTGATCCAGCATGTAGGCGGGGTCGAAGCCGGTGGCGGCCCGCTCCTCCGCCGCTACCAGCTCGTTGAAGACGAGGAAGATCTGGAACGGGTCCGTCGAGCCGGTGTCGAGATCGTCGTCGCCGTACTTCGAGTCGTTGAAGTGGAAGCCGCCGAGCTTGCCGAACTGGATCAGCCGCGCGACGATCATCTCGATGTTGGTCGTCGGTGCATGGTGTCCGAGGTCCACCAGGCACTGCGCCCTCGGCCCGAGATCGGTGGCGCACGCGTAGCTGGTCCCCCAGTCCGCGATCACGGATGCGTAGAGCGCGGGCTCGTGGGGCTTGTGCTCGAGAAGCATCCGCCAGTCGTCGGGGATCGCGGCGTAGATGGCGCGCGCGCTCTCCAGGTAGCGCTCGAGGGCCGCGGTGAAGTCCTGCTGTCCGGGGAAGTTCGAGCCGTCGCCCACCCAGACCGTGAGCGCCTTCGAGCCGAGCGTCCGGCCGATCTCGATGCACTCGAGGTTGTGCTCGATCGCCTGCCGCCGCACGCCGGGGTCGGTGTGGCTCAGGCTGCCGAACTTGTAGGAGAGGGGCTGGCCGGGGAGGTCCTGGAACGTGTTCGAGTTGACGGCATCGAAGGCCAGGCCTCGGCTCTCGGCCACCTGTCGAAGCGCCGTCGGGTCGTCGACGCGATCCCACGGGAAGTGGGGTGAGAGGGTCGGCGTCGCGGTGGAGAG
>JAUIFY010000410.1 GCA_030430245.1 bacterium
CGCCGGCGCGAACCTCGGCGCCCGTCGCAACCGTGTAGTGGTTGAGCGTGCGTGCGCGCCGGTTCAGGGCGTGGGTGGTGGTCTCGCCGTGGTCGAAACTGAGGACGATCAGGCGGTAGTCTTCGCCGATCGCGTAGTCGAGCCGGTTGAGCGATTCGTCGAGCGTGTCGAGCACGAGATTGCAGACGATCGGGCACTCGTAATAGACGAGGGCGAGGATCGCCGGCTTGCCGTCGGAGAGGTAGTCGCGGAGGCTCCGCAGGCTCGCTCCGGCGATCAAGGTGTCTCGATTCAGGTCGGGGCGTCGCTCGAGCCAGTACGGAACGAGGAGCTCGTCGAGGTAGCGGAGAAACGACCAGTCGAGGGAGCGTTCGAGGTACGGAGTGAGCGAGGTCGAGATGCGCAGCGTCCGGTCGGGAGGCACGATCGCGCCGCGGCCGGTCATGACGTCGGCGCTGAACACCATGTTGGCGGCCGAGAGCCGGAACACGGCGGCGACGACCTGCTTCAGCTCCAACTCGCCGACGCCGGCCTCGGCCGCGAAGCGCAGCAGGAACTCCGCATCGAGCGAGCCCTGGTTTCCCGCGTGGATCCAATGGACCGCGTGGCGGAGGAGCCGCCGGAGGAGCGCCGCCGCCATGTCGATTCCTCCGGGAAGGGTTTCGGTCCAGAGCCGGTCCAGATTCCGGGCCGCGCCGAACACGTCCACGGCGGGATTCACGAGGTAGATGCGCCGGAGATCGAGGGCGCCGTGCTCGCGGTCGAGTGCACCGACGAACGCGGCCTCGGTCGCGCCGAGGCTGTAGCCCGCGAGCACCACGTGCTCGATCCGGACCTCCTGCCGCAGCTCGGCGTGGATCGAGCGCATCACGGCGTACAGGTCGGCTGCGTCCGCCGGCGTGTAGCCCGGCATACTCGATTCCGACGCCGCCGTGATGAAGACCGGTCGCGTCGGGGAGGGGAGGGCGACGACGTGGAAGCCCGCGCCGTAGAGCGCGCGTTGGAGGAAGAGTGTCTTGGATTCGTCGTAGTCGCCGCCCGTACCCGAGATCACGAACGCGAGCGGCGCCGCGTCCTCCTGCAGGGAGACCCCGTAGTCGAGCTCGTCGCCGGTCCAGAAGACCACGGGCACCGTCCTCCCCGGGAAGCGGCGGCTCGAGCGGACGCGGTAGGGAATCTGCTCGGGGACCTCGGCCTGCTCCGCCTCCGGAGTCCCGAAGACGGTCGCTTGCCATGGGCTCTCCGGCTCGTCGCCCGGTGCCGGCCCGGCCGGCAGGAGGACCGCGACGACGAGGACGGCGTGGACGTGCCGTGCGAGCGCACGCCACGCGGACCTGCGTGGGCGGGGAGACGGCGGGTCGATGGGGGACATCGGAGAACCTTACGATAGGACGTCGCCTCCATCGGACAAGGGGCTCCGGGCGAAAACGCGCCGGAGAGGCGCCGCCGCGGTTCCACGGAGCCCGCAACGACCGGAGCATGGCTCCGTCGAACGGCGAGGATCGGCGACGCCGAGTGCGGGCCGCGGATGGCGCGATGGTCGGCGCGGGCCGAAGGGCGGTTGGTGTCGGGCCCTGCGACCGGCGCATCGTCGGGGGGCGTCAGGCGGCCGCGCGAGACGACGTCGCGCGCGGAAGGTCTTTCGAGGCACGCGTGAGCACGTCGTCGAGCAACGTGCCGAGTCGAGCCTGTGCGCGGTGGCCGCGCACGATCTCCCGGGTCGCGAGATAGGGGGCGAGCGCGAGAAGTCGCGAGAAGCGTCGCAGGCCGCGGAAGGTGCTCGCGTTGCGTCGTGCGTTGATCACGATCAGCTGCATCACCTCCCCCAGGACGGAGGTGAGGCCGTTGCCGCGCCCCTCGATCGCGAAGACCCCGTCGCGCAGAAGGTCGGTCGCCGGTGTCTCCACCATGTCGCGCACCATCTCGGGGATGCCGGGGTTCAGGGCCCCCGCCGGCGGCCGGTACATCATGCACACGCGGTCGTACCGACCGAGGTGCGCGTCGCTGCCGCCCCAGGGGACGATGCCGTCGGCGACGTGGCTTCCCGCGCCGGCGAGATGCGCGCCGAGCCAGGCGGCGATGCCGCTCGCGTCCTCCCGCTGGGGCTCGTTGCCCGCGACACCGGTGCCGCCCGGGCGCCCTCCCGTGGCCCGGTTGTGAAGCTCGATGTATCGCAGCAGTCGTCGCGTACTGTCGCCACTGTAGCCGCCGTTCACGGCCTCGATGAAGCGACACGCGGAGATGGCGCGAAGGACCTGCGGGAGCTCCACGAAATGGCCCTCGAGCGGGTGCGAGATCGCGTGCGCGATCCGGTGCTCGCGGCAGTACGCGAGAACGTGGTGGAGCTCGATCCGGGGGGCGCCCGTCGGACGACACGTGGCCTGGATGTCGTCCAACACCTCCGCCGACAGGCCGTAGTGCCAGCCGCCCGGCGATCGCACGCGATCGGCGCTGCCGTACATCAGAACCTCGGGGGCCTCGATCCAGGTGCCGCTTCCCAGGGGGCACTCGAGCACGGTCTGGATCTCGGCTCCCAGCGCGATACGGGGCTCCGCGACGGCGAGGGCGACGAGGTCGGGGTCCAGCGCGCGCACCGACTCGTTCACGTGGTCGGTGACGAAGAGGAGGTCGACCCCGGGGCGGCCGTCCGAGCCGTGGAGAACCTGCTCGATCTCCGCCGCCGTCGTGAGGGACTCGCTCCAGTCGAACGCATCGGCCGACTCGCCGGTGACGCGCTCGACGGCGCCCCGGATCAAGTCGTCCATGGGGCTCGCTCGGTTGTTCGACTGAACCGAGTGGCAGTGGGTGATCGCCGCCAGGCGGCGGTCCGAACGCATCGGGCTCAGCGTGCCCCGACCGAAGCGACCGACCTCTGCGGCTCGGCCTTCGAAGAGGCGTTCGCTTCGGCGCCGGGTTCGGCCTCCTCCGTCGGCCCGCAGCCGCAGCCCGTGCCGCAGCCGCCGCTCGACTCGCCCATGTCCGACGGGAGGGCGACCGGCTTGTGCCCGGCCCAGATCTTGTGCCGCCCCACGCTCTCGAACCACTCCTTCGTGGACGCGACGCGGTGCATGTCCTCGACGATCTGTCGCCAGCCCACGCCGGTGTTGTACGCACAGAACGAGATCTCCCCCATCTGCGTGCCGTAGGGAATGATGCATCGCTCGGTGCGACGGAAGTCGTAGTTCCAGAGATCCTGGAACCACATTCCGGCGACGAAGAGAACCCGCCACTCGAACGTGTCGTCGTCGTCGTCTCCCGCGAAGTCGCCGGCGCCGGTGTGGCTGATCAGGTGCCGGAGGAGCGTGGCGAAGGGCATGGGCGACTTCTCGGCGTTGAAGTTCTTCAGGAGGGCGAGCCCGATCTGCGCCATCGTGAGCTTCTCGCCCTGGGCGCTGTCGGCGATCGCTCGCATGTCGCGCATCATCGCCTCGAGATCGACGACCTCGGAGAGGGGGACGACGCGTTTGGTGGTCTTGTGCACCAGGAAGCCCGTGCCGACGCCGCAGTTGGGATGACACCCACACTTGAGGCTGCCCCAGGCGGCGTCCTTGCCGAGCAGGAGGTCCACCACGTCCGAGAACGGTCCGAG
>JAUIFY010000089.1 GCA_030430245.1 bacterium
CGGCGCGGTTCTGGCACTCGTCGCGGCGGCGAGTGGCGCGGGCGGCGAGTTCATCTACTTTCAGTTCTGACGTCATGCACCTTCGAGCCCTCACCCGGGTCCTGGTCGGCACCGTGCTCCTCCTCGGGAGCCGCGGCACGAGCGGCGCCGCGGCCCCCGCCGTGGCCCCCTCGCCCTCTCCCGACCGCCCGAACATCGTGCTGATCGTGGGCGACGATCACGGCTGGCCCTACTACGGATTCATGGGATCGGGTGTCGTGAAGACGCCGCGCCTCGACCGACTGGCGGCGTCGGGGACCGTCTTTCCGTACGCGTACAACACGGCGTCGCGATGTCTCCCGTCGCTTCGATCCATGCTGACCGGCCTCTACCCGCACCAGTTCCAGCTACGCGCGGGCCAGATTCGCCGACAGCTCCGCGCGAACGGCCGCTCGGTCGATCATCCGATCCGATTCATGGCCACCCTCCCACGACTTCTCGAGCACGCAGGCTACGCCACCTTTCAGGCAGGCAAGCTCTGGGATGGAGTGTACGCGAACTCGGGCTTCGGAGCGGGAATGACCGCGACCGAGGGGGAGGCCGCCACGCGATTCACCGGGAACCGGGCCGGGCTCGAGCTCGGGCGCAAGGACCTCGCTCCCGTGTTCTCCTTTCTCGAGCGGAACCGCGACCGGCCCTTCTTCCTCTGGTTCGCGCCCCAGCTCCCACACCGCCCGCACGACGCTCCGGACCGGCTGCACGCGTCGTATCCAGAGGGCGAGTTCTCACGGACGGCGCGCGAGTACTACGCGAACTGCACCTGGGAAGACGAGGTCATCGGTCAGCTTCTCGATCATCTCGACCGTCAGCAGCTGAGAGAGAACACCCTCATCGTCTACCTATCGGACAACGGATGGGAGCAGTCGCCACGCTCCCGGGAGACGCACCCGAGCGCGGGCGGGCACGGGAAGGGCTCCGTTCACGAGCTGGGGTTGCGCACGCCGCTGATCTTCGCGTGGCCCGGCCACATCCCCGCCGGGCGGCGGATCGAGGACTTCGTGTCGACCGTCGACCTCCTTCCCACGCTTCTCTCCGTCGCGGGCGTGGCCGTGCCCGGGCAGCGGACCGGCATCGACCTCATGCCGGCCCTGACGAACGGCGCACGGGTCGGACGCACGCGGATCGTCGGCGGGCAGTTCGTCGATCCCGACTCGCGTCGCGAGGCTCCGTACGCCGAGTTTCGCGGCGATACCTACTTCGTACGCGATCGCGATTGGTACTACGTCCTCTGGGGTGGCCAGCTGAACCAGCAAATGTTGTTCGACAAGAACACCGACCCCGAAGAGCGGGAGAACGTGGCACACCTTCATCCGACGCGCGCGGCGGCGTACCGCGTCGCCGTCCTCGACTGGCTCGATGCGATCGGCGTCGGACGACGCCGCGTCGGGTGGGTGCCGGCCGCGCTGAAGTTCGACCGCCGGCGGTTCTCGGCGGGCAAGCGCGGAACCGCCCCGACCGCATCGCCTCGACCGACGGCCGTGCCGGCCCGAGACTGAGGCGAGGCGCCACGTTTTGTCGGCACTGCCCTTGCCCGGCATCGCGGGACAGACGACGACCGTATCATGCATCTCGCATTCGCGGTTCTCGGAACCCTGATCGGTCGCCGACACCACCCCTACGCGCTCTGCGCGGCCATCAACGAGCGGATCGGCCGTTTCTGGCCGGTCGGTCCGGGGCAGCTCCATGCCAGTCTCCGCCGTCTCGAGCGCCGAAGGCTGGTCGGCTCGAGCGGCGCGGCAGAGCGAGCGCCGTGCACGTACGGGACGACCCGGGAGGGCATCCGCGCCTTCGATGCCTGGCTCTCGACCGTGGACGGCGACGGACCGGGCGACGGTCGGGGCTACGACGACGGGCTCGCCCACATCGCCGTGTGCGCGCGGCTCGGGGAACGCGCCTTGCTTCGCCGCACGATCGACGTCCACCGCAGCCGGTGCCGATTGCTCGACCGGGCCTTGACCCACCCCGAGGCGGACGTGGCCGACCGCGCCGCTCGAGACCTGCTTCGCGCGGAGCTCGCATGGCTGGACACCGCGGAGAGAGAGCTTCTCTCCGCGCCCGCGAGGGAACGGTCCGATGCGAAGCGCACATAGTTCGCGGATCGCTCCTCGAACCGGGGATCGCCCCGTGAGAGAGGTGATCCCATGACGCAGACGGAACTCGCCGAAACCTTCTGCCTCGCTCTCTGCCACGATCTCCGCAGCCCCGTCGCCACCGCCGCCGCGGCCGTGAAGGAGCTCGGGCGCCTCGGCCCGCCCGTGGGCTCGGAGCGATTTCTCGAGATCGCTCGCGAGAGCCTCTCGCGAGCCGACGCGCTGCTGGGCGCTCTTCCCGAGCTGCTCGAGCCCGGCTCGGCGACCCTGCAGGCCGTCGAGCTGGAGACCGTCGTGACGGCGGCTCGCCGGGACGTACGAATGGAGCTGGAGCTCGCCCGCGGATCCATTCGCGTGACCAGGCCGCTGCCTCGGGTGATCGCGCACCCGGGGCGCCTGCGGATCGCGCTCCGGAATCTCGTGCACAACGCGATCCGGCACCGGCGTACCGACGTTCCACCGGCCATCGTCATTCGCGCCTGGCGGCGATCCGGCTCGTGCACGCTCACGGTCGCGGACAACGGCCGCGGCCTCCGCGTGCCGGGCGCCGAGGGTGGTCTCGGCATCGGGGTCGCCCTCGCCCGCCGCGCGATCGAGGGCAGCGGCGGAAGGCTCGCGCTTTCCCCCCGAACCCGGTGCGGCACCGTCGCGGCCGTGACGCTACCGCTCGCCGGCGGGCCCTCGACGCGCCGCCCCTGAAGCGGCCCGCCACGCCATCGATCGGGCTTCGATCGGATTCGACCGTCCTCAGAGATCGAAGAGCGTGAGCGGAGCCTCCCGCTCGAGGCATTTCGGGTCGTCGTTCTTCGGACTGTTGACGTGCGTGCTCACCGGAAACGCCTCCATCGCGTCCGCCGGCGCCGGGACGAGCAGCTCCTTCAGACGCTCGACCTCGGCCACGCCGGGATCGAGCCACCGATCCCAGGCCTCGCGCGGCAGGATGACCGGCATCCGATCGTGGATCGGCTCCATCAACTCGTTCGGCGTCGTCGTGAGGAGAGCGCAGGACTCGAGACGCGGGCCGTCGTCGCGACGCCACGACGCCCAGAGCCCGGCGATCGCGAACGGCTCGGCCGTCTTCCAGCGAATGAGGTAGGGCTGCTTGCCACCCGACTCCTTGCGCCACTCGAAGAATCCGTCGGCGGGCACGAGGCAGCGCTTCGACTTGAACGAATCGCGAAAGGCCGGCTTGTCGGCGGCCGTCTCCGCGCGTGCGTTGATCATCCGCGCGTCCTTCGGCGGCTCCTTCATCCAGTGCGGGACGAGCCCCCAGTGGAGAAACGCCGCGCTCCTCCCGCCGTCCCCCTTGGCCTTCCGGACGGCCAGGACGGCCTGACTCGGGCAGATGTTGTAGCGCGCCTCGAGTCCGGTCGGCGGCTCGACCCCGAACGCATCGGCGATCACCTGCGCCGGGGACGTGAGCGTGAACCGTCCGCACACGGGAATCGCTCCGCCGCGATCAGGCGCCGCGTGCGGCGAGCGCCGCTTCCTTCGCCCAACGGTAGTCGGGCTTTCCGCTGGGGGAGCGTACGATCTGATCGACCGCGTGCATCTCGCGCGGCACCTTGTACCCCGCGATCTTCGTTCGGCACTGCTCCTGAACGGACTCGAGCGTGGGCGAGCGCCCATCGCGAAGCTGCACGACGGCGCAAACGCGCTCGCCGAACCGTTCATCCGGCACGCCGACGACGGTGCAGTCGAAGACGTCCGGATGCGACTTGACGGCGGCCTCGACCTCTTCGGGGAAGATCTTCTCGCCACCCGAGTTGATCGACACCGATCCGCGCCCGATCAAGGTGATGCTGCCGTCGGCCTCGATCGTCGCATAGTCGCCCGGCATGGAGTAACGGACCCCGTCGTACGTGACGAAGGTCTCGGCCGACTTCTTCGGGTCCTTGTAATACTCGAGCGGGATGTCCCCGCCGCGCGCGATCTTGCCGATCTGGCCGGTCCCGGGGGGGATGATCTTTCCGTCCTCGTCGAGCACGACGGTCTCACCGAGCTTCTTGACGGTCGGACCGCCCTTCATCTCGGTCTGACCGGGCTGAACCGTCACCATGCCCGTGTTCCCCGTCTCCGACGAGCCGACCGCATCGATCATCACCAGGTTCGGAAACTTCTCGAAGAATGCGTCTTTTACCGTCGGCGAGAAGGTCGCTGCGCTCGACGAGAGCGCGAAGAGCGACGACACGTCGCGCTCGGAGCTCGCGCCCTGCAGCTCCTCGATCATCGGGCGGCCCATCGCGTCACCGGTGATCATGATCGAGTTGACCTTCTCCTCTTCGACGAGGCGCCAGACCTCGGCCGGGTCGAACCTGGGCATCAGGATCACGCGGTTCCCGGTGAAGCTCTGACCCATCACCGCCCACTGGGTCGCACCGTGCATGAGCGGAGCGATCGGCAGGAACGAGATCGCCATTCCCATGGCCTTGCCTCGCTCGACCATCTCGCCCGGGTGCGTCGCCCTCTCGCCGGACCTCGGATCGATGCCGCCGCCGAGCGCCATGAACACGTCCTTGTGGCGCCACACGACGCCCTTCGGCATGCCGGTCGTGCCGCCCGTGTAGAGGATGTAGCGGTCGTCGTCCGAGCGCGGCGCGAAGTCCCGATCGGGCGACTCGGCGGCCAGAGCTTCCTCGTACTCGACCGCATCGAGGCCGCTCGCGCCTTCGCCCGTGCCGTCCTCGAGCAGGACGAGGTGCTTCAGGAGCGGCATCGAGTCGCGGACGCCGGCGACCCGCGGGGCGAACTCCCGGGCGAACACGAGCGCCTTCAGATCGGCGTTGTCGAAGAGGTACCGGAGCTCGTCCTCGACGTAGCGGTAGTTGATGTTGATCCAGACCGCGCGCAGCTTGAAGACGGCCCACAGCGTCTCCACCCACTCGACGCTGTTGTACGCGTAGATCCCGACGTGGTCGTCCTTGCCGATGCCCTGGGCGGCGAGGTGGTGGGCCAGGCGATTCGCCCGCTCCTCCATCTCGCGATAGGTGCGGCGTTTTCCGTCGGCGAAGAGGTACTCGCGATCGCCAAAGTGGTCGACCGCGTTCTCGAAGAGATCGGCGAGGTTGAACGTCATAGGGTCCGGATACAGCATTCCGCCCCGCCGGTCTCAAGCTCGGCACCGCGACCGAAACCGCTGAAATCAGGACGAAAAAGTCCGTTGCCTCGCACCCTGCGCCACGGCGTCCGTCGTCCCGGCGCCGCGGCCGTGTCCCGTGTGCGGGCGGGTCAGCCGTCCGAGGAGTCGCCCGTCCCGGCGGCAGCGGCGCGCGCGCGCGGAGCCGCCTCTTCGGTCGCATCCGCTGCCTCGGCACCCGACGCCCCGGACTCCTCGACCGGGGCCGCGTCGTCCCCCGTGGTGAGCGACTCGCCGTACGCCGCGGCGAGGCTTCCGACGGCCCCCCTCGCTTCCGCGAGCGTGCTCGCGAGTCCGTCGACCTCGAGCCGCAGGGCGACCAATCCGTCGCGGTTCTGCTCGGCCGCTTCGTAGCGGGCGACCTGCTCGTTCTCGAGGGTCGCGAGCCGCTCCTCCACCTGGCGACAGATCGCCGCGACGTGGGCTCCGAAGACCTCGCCGGTCACCCGGTTCAGAGTCTCGGCAAAGAACATGTCGATGCGGGAGCGAATGGCTTCCCCGAGAGCCACCCGGCCCGCCCCCAGCCGGCGCTGCTTGACGATGCGCGGAATCGGCTTGGTGGGCGCGTCGTCGGGACCGAACACGCTGCGCCGCACGGCGGCCTGGCCTCGCAGGAGCAGCCAGTCGAGAAAGCGCTTGCGGACCGGAATGAGCCGCGGCGGGATGTCCGGCGCGACCGAGCGGCTCTCCGCGGCGGAGCGCACCGTACCCTCGAGCTGGCGCGCGATGTCCGGCACGGAGAGGTGGACGCGGGACAGATCCTCGCTGGCATCGCGGCGCACCATCGCCGAAGCCACGTCGCTCGACAGAACGGTCGCCGACACGTCGCGCGCCTTCTCGACCATCGCGTCGCGACATCTCGCAAGGACGCCACCCAGATCGTCCTGTACGAGCTCGGCGAGGCTCGCGTCGCCGTCGTACCATCGGGCGAGGGCCGACTCCGCCTGCTCCGCGGTCTCTCGACGCAGGTCGCCCGCACGCTCGCGGGTGATCCGCACGACGTCGTCGCGCATGCGCGCGAGCGTCTCGTCCCAGGGAAACTTCTGCAGGCGTCGGATCGACGCGAGCATCGACTGCGCGCGCTCGCGCTCCGACGCCCACTTGGTCAGACTCTGCGTGAGCTCGTCCACGGGCTCGGACGCGCACACCGCGCCGAGACCGGTCAGGAGATGATCCGCCTGGCGCAGGCTGTCCCCCAAGAACGCCGTCAGATACTCGGTGCTGTTCAGATAGTGCGTGAGATCGTCCGTGAACACGTCGAAGTTCGCGAGCGTCGCGTCGACGTCCGGCGCGTCTGCCACGCTCTCCGGAGAGGTTCCGTCGCCACGCAGTCGGCGACTCGCGGCCTGCAGCAGGTCGATCGGGTAGATCCGCAGACGGCCCTCCTCCCAGGCCGATTTGAGCTCCGCGTTCATCGCGAGACTCTCGAACGCGTCGATGATCCGCTGGGGATCTCGGCGCTCGAGACTCGGACCGAGCTCGCCGTCGGGCTGGAGGTCCTGCTTGGTGCCGTCCAGATTGACGATGAGGAAGATGCGGCTGAAGAGCCGGAGTAGATCCGAGAACTCGTCGAAGACCTGCTCGAGGAACAGGTTGTCCGTCTTCACCACGAAGATCGCGCTCGCCGCGGAGTCGCGGAACTCGCGCGTCATCAAATCGTAGCCGAACTTCATCCGGCTGTAGAGCCCGGGCGTGTCGACGAGAACGGCACCCGACTCGGCGAGCGGCTCGGCCGGCATACGGACGTCCACGCGGCGGAGCGCCTGCGGCATGTGAACGGCCGGGTCGAAGTCCTCGCCATGCCCCTCGATCTCGCGGATCGAGCCTGCGAGCTCGCCATGGGCCGTCTCCATGAGGGAGCGCATCGAGTCCAGGTCCCCGAACGTCTCGAGACTGCCGTCGTAGCGCGTCACCGTGAACTGCTCGTCGTCCGCGTTCGCGACGTAGACCATGCACGGATACGCCGGCAGGGTCGTCACTTCGCTGACGTACGCCGCGGCGAGCGCGTTCATGAGTGTCGACTTCCCACTCTTCAGTGGACCGAAGATGATGACGTACGCCTGCTGCTCGGCGACCTTCTCGACGAGCGTGCGAAGCTGGTGGCGCACGTCGACGACCTCGGGGAGGAGCTCCTTCAGGGGCGAATCGCCGGGCAGGTCCCGCAAACGGTCCGCAAAGCCGTCGAGCGGCTCCAGCAACGGGCGGACGCGACCATCGAAGTCCTCACAAAACTGACTGAGAATCGTCTTCACGGACGCATTTTTGCCATTCGCGAGCGCGAATCGAAAGTGCCGATCAGGAATTCTCCCCGGATCCCGGCGACGATTCGGTTGTCCGCAGGATGTGCGCAGCCTGTGGATAGGCTGCGGACAACACATCCGACAGCACGCCGCGCACGAAGAGGGCAAGGGAGCGCTCGGCGTCGTCCCCCCCCTTGCCGGCGTCGCGCAGCGCCGTGACCGTCGCCTCGAAGCGGTCGCCCGTCTTGCCGAGCGCCGCCTCGACGAGCGCGTTCCATCGCTCGGGATTGCCGGTCTCGCGCCACTCCCCGCGCCCGCGGCCGAAATGCGCGACGGCCAGATATCGCAGCAATGATTGACGCAGCAGCTGATCGAGGAACTCGGCCGCCCAGCGGACCTCGGGCGCCTGCTCGGCTCGAACGAACTGAAAGCCCCGACGGAGCCCCATCGCGCCGGCGGCTCCCAGAAGGGCACCCGCCACGGCGCCACCGCCGAACGACAGGCCCGCGACCGCGACGTCGGCGACGAGGCCGCCCGCCGCGCCGCCCATGGCCGCGCCGAGCACCCCGGCCCGCCCCGAGGTCCAGGCGGTCTCCCCCGGCGAGTCGAAGTCTTCGTCCAGGCGTTCCCGGGCGTCGGTCTGATAGCGACCCACCAGACCATGGTCCGCGATCAGGTCGTCCATCAGCCGGCGCGTGGCGTCGTCGAGACGGCCCGCGAGGACGCGCATCGCCCGGCGCTTCTCGGTCTGCCCGATGCCCTGCCCCGTCAGTGTCTCTCGATCGAGCGCGGCGGTCACCAGGTAGCCGCCGAGAGCGGCGCAGGCGCGTTCGAAGATCGACAGGTTGCCCTGCTCCCACGCGGCGGCGAGCTCGCGCATCGTCTCTTGCGTCTCGCCCTCGATCAGCCCGGCCACGCGCTCGAGCAAGACGCCCTCCTGCACCCAGCAGCGCGTGAACGCGTCGAGCGGCAGCACGTCGCGGACGATCGGCCACGGCTCGACGGCGGCCGACCAGCGCTCGAACGCGTCGCGATCTCGATCGGACCCGACCGGTCCGGTCTGGTTCAGCAGAACCAGCACGGGCTTGCCGATCCACCCGAGCAGCTCCATCTCGTGGGGAACGTACCCGGCCTCGTCGGGCTCCTCGGAGGTGTTTACGAGATAGAGCACGACGTCGGCCTCGCGCTGGATGTTGCGCACGGCCTGCTGACTGCAGAACAGCGCGCGATCGCGGTATCGATCCCACACCTGGTGGAGGAACCACCCCAACGGGTTGCCCTCCCTCTGGAGCCGATGGACGAGGCGCGCGGAGTCTCCGAGTCCCGGCGTGTCCCACAAGCGCAAACACGCGTCCTTCGTCTTCACGAGGTCGTAGGCCTCGCTGACCTCCGTGACGTGCGCCTGATCGAGCACCTCCCCGACGTCCGTCCGAAGCAGCGTTCGAGCCAGCGTCGTCTTGCCGACGTTCGTGTGGGAGATCAGACTGAGGGTGACGAGGTTCATCGCGTGCTCCGTGGAGGGATCATTTCAGGGCAGCTCTCCGTCTCTCAACGCCCGCCGGCCGCGCGGGCGGTGCTCGCGTCGGGCCACAGACTCGACTCCGCCCGCCCGACCGCCTCCGTGGTGAGAGGATCGCCGAGATCGATGTGCAGGGCCGCGAGCCCCACCTCGCGCAGCACGCGATCCCAGGCGCGGACGCGCTCGGCCTGACGCTGCTCCTCTCCGCCACCGAAGCGCTCCCGCCACGGCGCCGCGTCGACCAGAGCCAGGACCTGGGGACGCCCCCCGCGCTCCATCCATTCCTGCAGATAGCGCCCGTGCACCTCGCGCTCGGGCGACTGCACGAGGCCGTAGACCACGACGACGCAGGTCGGGTCGGGCTCGTCGACGGCCGGATCCGGCTCGGCCCCGTAGGGCACCTGCGGCCGGACGTCGACCAGCGCCTTCAGTCCGAAGAGGTCGTGCAGGAGCTCGCGCAGGGTCTCGAGCGAACGCGGGCCCGGCGCATGGCTGTACGGCAGCACGTCGATCCGGACGTCCGCGCCGCGTTCCGCCACCAGCAACGAGCGGAAGGAGCCGCCGACCGGGTCGAGCGAGAGCGAGCGCGCGAGGGCCGCCGAACGACCGAGCTGCACCCCGCAGAGTACGAGCCGCGGAACGACGACGACTCCGGCCGTCGTGAGCGCCCACATGTGGATCCACGGAGCGGCGGGCGTCGAGCCCGCCGGAGCGACCATCGCCGAGAGGGCGGCCGCATCCGGAAGGGTCTCCCCGAGAAGCGCGGCGGCCGGGCCCAGGACCAGGTGCAGCAGGCCGGCGACGGTCTCCGCCGACAGGAACGTGCTTTCCCAGGTCGCCCGGTACTCGAGCCCGAGCCCTCGCACGTACATCCCGGCGACCACCCCGACCGCGATTCCGGCCGCCCCGAGGTGCAGGAGCGCGCGAAGGCGGGCGACGCTCAGCGACAAGCTCGCGTAGCTCCACTCGGACCAATAGGCGGCGAGGGCGCGCGTCACCGTCTCGGCCGCGCGTGGATCCGGGGTCCGTACGCGCTCGAGCGTCCACTCCCCGAGCCACCACGCCAGCGAGCCCGCGAACCCGAGCTCGTCCCGGTGCGTCCCGGCGGCCCCCGATCCCTCCACACCCCCGACCGCGCCCGGTCGGCGAAAGAGCGAGGCCAGCCCGGCGAGCGCCAGGGCGACGTAGAGGCCGGTGTTCCAGGCGACCAGGGCCACGAGCGGGAACGCGAGAAGGTTGATGTGGCGCGTCGGCCCCAACGCGTTGGTCGACAAGCCGACGAGGAACGCGCCGGCCAGCACCGGCGCGAGGAGCGCCAACGAGATGCGCGTCCAGGAGCGTACCCGCGCGAGCGAGCGCACGCGATCGCCGAGCCGTGCGAGGAGCACCCGCGCGCGCTGCTCGGCCTGGTTCTCGAGGGTACCTCCGGCCGCCCGCCCCTCCGCGGTGGCCGACTGGCGGTCCTCGGCCGAGAGCAGAACACCATCGGGATCCGCTTCCTCGAACGAGCGGGCCAGCAGCACCGCCTGCGCCGCGCGCTCACGCATGCGGCCGACTTCAACAGGAAAAGCGGGGGCCGTTGCAACATCTCTCGCGAGGCGGCACGGTGCCTGCGTGTCCGGACCGGAGCCGACGGTGGACTCCGAATGAAATCACCGAAGTACGGAAGCAGATCGGAATACGCGAGAGGGGGTTCGACGTGAGCGGGAAGCCAAGCAGCTGGGAGGAGTGGAAGGCCCTCGAGCGGCACCACGCCGAGATCGACGGACGGCACTTGCGAGATCTGTTCGCGGACGACGAGGAGCGGGGAGCCCGCATGAGCCTCGACGTCCTCGATCTCTACGCGGACTTCTCGAAGAACCGGATCACCGACGAGACGCTCGACCTCCTGCGGCGCCTCGCGGAGCGAGCCGGCCTGCGCGCGGGCATCGAGGCGATGTTCTCGGGAGAGAAGATCAACGTCACCGAGAACCGCGCGGTCCTGCACGTCGCCCTGCGCGCGCCTCGAGACGAGGTGATCGAGGTCGACGGCGAGAACGTCGTCCCGACCGTCCACACCGTGCTCGACGCGATGGCGGACTTCGCCGATCGCATCCGCAGCGGCGCATGGAAGGGGCACACCGGCAAGCGGATCAAGAACGTGATCAACGTCGGGATCGGCGGATCGGATCTCGGTCCGGCGATGGCCTACGAAGCGCTCAAGAAGTTCAGCGAGCGCTCGATGACCTTCCAGTTCGTGTCGAACGTCGACGCGACCGCGTTCGCCGAGGCGGTCCACGGACTCGACCCGGCCGAGACGCTCTTCATCATCTGCTCGAAGACGTTCACGACGCTCGAGACGCTCGCGAATGCGCACACCGCCCGACGCTGGACGTTGGACGCGCTCGGAGACGAGGCGGCCGTCGCGAAGCACTTCGTCGCCGTATCGACGAACGCGGACGAGGTCTCCGCGTTCGGCATCGACACCGCGAACATGTTCGAGATGTGGGACTGGGTCGGCGGACGCTACTCCTACGACTCGGCCATCGGCCTCTCGTTGATGATCGCGATCGGCCCCGACGGCTTCCGCGACATGCTCGCGGGCTTCCGCGCGATGGACGAGCACTTCCGGACGGCGCCACTCGAAGAGAACCTCCCGGCGACGCTCGGCCTGATCGGCCTCTGGTACAACGACTTCTTCGGCGCCCAGACGCAGTCGATCCTGCCCTACAACCAATATCTCTGGCGGCTGACGTCCTACCTCCAGCAGCTGGACATGGAGAGCAACGGCAAGTCGGTGGACCGCGACGGAGCCCCGATCGACGACTACCAGACCGGCCCCATCGTCTGGGGACAGCCCGGGACGAACGGACAGCATGCGTACTACCAGCTCATCCATCAGGGCACGAAGCTCATCCCGTGCGACTTCATCGGCTTCGCGAAGCCGTCGAACGACCTGGGAGACCATCACGAGTACCTGATGGCGAACTGTCTCGCGCAGACGGAAGCCCTCGCCTTCGGGAAGACGGCCGAGGAGGTCCGAGCCGAGGGCGTCGCCGAAGAGCAGGTCGCGCACCGCACCTTCCAGGGGAATCATCCGACGACGACGCTTCTCGTGAAGAACGAGCTGACCCCGCACATCCTCGGCCAGATCATTGCCCTGTACGAGCACAAGGTCTTCACGCAGGGATGGATCTGGCGGATCAACTCGTTCGATCAGTGGGGCGTCGAGCTGGGAAAGGTCCTGGCGAAGCGCATCATCCCCGAGCTCCAGGCGAAGGACGAGCCGGCGCTCGCGCACGACGGCTCCACGAACGAGCTGATCCGGCGCTTCCGTCGGTATCGCGGGGCTTGAGGACGGCGCGCGATGGCCGACGGGACGAGCCAGAGCAGCGAGCTGCCCGCGGGCTGGGCCGGCTGGAGGTACAACCTCTTCTCGTTCGGCGCGCTGCAGCGGCACGTCGTCTGGCTCCTCGCCGCCTGCCTGAGCGGGCTCGGGGCCTACCTCTTCAACTACGCAGAGCAGCACAGCGAGGCGGCCCGCGCGTGGATGATGGGCATCTCACCCTTCCTGCCCGCCGGCGTCGTCAGCATCTCGCTGATGATCATCTGTCCCCTACGCGACCGGGTGTTCCCGGGGACCGACGGCACGGGCATTCCACAGACCATCGCGGCGCTCAAGATCCCGGACGGCCCGGAGCGCAGCCACGTACTGTCCGTCCGGATCATGATCGGCAAGATGCTGCTGCTCGTGATGGGCCTCTTCGCGGGCCCGACGATCGGTCGAGAGGGCCCGTCCGTTCACGTGGGAGCGTGCCTCCTCCATCTCTCCACGCGGTTCGCGAGCTTTCACCACCATCTCGTGCAGAGGGGACTGATCCTCGCGGGCGGCGCCGCGGGCATCGCTGCGGCCTTCAACACGCCGATCGCGGGTGCGGTCTTCGCGTTCGAGGAGATCGGCCGATCGTTCGAGAAGGACAATGCCGGAACGATCGTTCGAACGGCCGTCGTGGCATGCATCGTAAACCTGATCTTCCTCGGCGACTACTACTTCTACGGCGTCGTCGAGGTCGGACTGGCGACGATCGAGGAGTGGATCTACGTACCCGTGATCGGAGCCGTCGGAGGATTCCTCGGCGGCTGCTTCGCGCAGGGCGTAGTCGTCGCGAACCGGGCGCTCGGCCCGGCGCGCTCGAAGCACCCGCACCTGGTCGCGCTCGGACTGGGGCTCGGGCTGGGCATGCTCGGGCTCGTCTCCGGCGGACTCACCTACGGGAGCGGCTACCCCGAAGCCGAGGGAATCCTCATCCGGGGTGAACAGTACGCGTGGTGGCTCGGGCCCGCGATCGCCGCGGGCAACTTCATCACGCTTCTGTCCGGGATCCCGGGGGGACTCTTCGACCCCAGCCTGACGACCGGCGCGGCGCTCGGACAGATCACGCACCCGCTCTTTCCCCACATCGATCCGCAGGCCCTCGTCCTTCTCTGGATGGTGTCGTACTTCGGCGGCGTGGTGCAGAGCCCGATCACGGCCTTCGTGATCCTGATCGAGATGACGAGCGCGCACTACCTGGCGCTACCCCTCGCGCTCGCATCCCTCCTGGCCTACGAGACGTCACACCTCGTCTGCCGAACCTCGCTCTACGAGTCGTTGGCCGAGAGCTTCCTCGAAACGATGCGAGCGACCGAAGCGACGTCGAAGACGTAGCGACGGCCGGGGCTCCGACGGCGATTTGCAACCCGAGACCGCCGGCGGATAGGCTACCCGATCGATGAACGAGTTCGCGCAGACGCAGGTCCTGCCGCTCACGCCCGGGATTCTCCTTTCCCTCGCGAGCATCTTCTTCGGCTTCGCCCTCGGGGCGCTCTTCGGCGCTCTCGAGTCGGGGTTCAAACCCATGATGCGCGAAGCCGGGATGTCCGTTCTCGACAGCGTGTACGGTGGCGACACGGACAAGCTCGAGAAGGCCGTCGCAAAGGGATGGAAGTACGCGATCCGTGGCCACATCCACGGGGGCGCCATCGGAACCTCCGCGCTGGGCTGCATCCTGCTCATGGCGATGCTGGGCGAGCCGGGCGTACTCGAGAAGGTCAGCGCGGTCGCCTTCGGGGCGGGCTCCCTCCTCTACTCGAGCTTCTGGATCGTGGCCGGCTTCAAGGCGCCCAAGGTCGGAAAGCCGAAGGAGGCGAAGGAGTCCCTCTGGTGGATCGCGATGCCGGGAGCGGGCCTCTGCATGATCGGTCTGGTCGGCACGTTCCTCTCCGTCTGCATCCACGCGATGGCCTGAGCCGGGCGCGAGCGAACGCCACGTGATCCTCCGGCGGCTCGCCATCCTCGCGATCGTCGCCTGGGCGTCGCCCGGTCGTGCGGAGGATCCGCCCGAGCCTCGGTCGGTCGACACGATCGTCGTCACCGGAACCCGCAACGCGCAGCCTCGCCACACCGTGCCGGCCTCGGTCAGCGTGGTGGAAGGCGACGACGCGAGAAGGGCTCGTCCGACCGTCGGCATGGAGGAGTCGCTTCGCCGCGTTCCGGGCGTGTTCGTACAGAACAGCGGAAACTACGCGCAGGACTTTCGCCTCCAGATCCGCGGATTCGGCACGCGAGCCGCGTTCGGAATCCGCGAAGTCACGGTCCTGGTCGACGGACTGCCCGAGACCCTGCCCGACGGCCAATCGCAGATCGACACGATCGAGCTCGCGTCGATTCAGCGCGTCGAGGTGATGCGGGGAGCCGGCGCGGCGCTGTACGGCAACGCCGCCGGCGGCGTCATCCACCTCCTCAGCGATCCACCGCCCGACCGCCCCGGTGCGAACCTGACCGTCACCGGGGGATCGTACGGCTTCGCGAAGGTCGTGGCGCAGATGGGCGCGCAGGGGAAGACGCTCGGCGGGATCGGCACCGCGTCGTACTTCCAGACCGACGGCTACCGGGACCACAGCGCGACCCGGAACGCGGTGTTCCTGGGTCGCCTCCTCTGGGATGCAGCCGAGCGAACCGAAGTGAAGTTCCTCGTCGATGGCGCGCACGCGCCGAAGGCCGACGATCCGGGCGGACTCACCGGCGATCAGGCGAACGCGAATCCGCGCCAGGCCCGCGACCTCAACGTCCTCCTCGACGCCGGCGAGTCCGTCGAGCAGATTCGTCTCGGCGCCGTCGTCGATCACCGGCTCTCGACCGGGAGCCTGGAAGCCTACGCGTACACCCTGTACCGCGACTTCTTCGCGAAGCTCCCCATCGTTCCGGCCCAGGGCGACGGCATCGTGCAGTTCGACCGGGTCAGCCCGGGAGGCGGGGCGCGCTACTCGTACGACCGACCGTTGGCCGGGTGGGCGCAGACCTTCACGATCGGTGCGGACGCGCAGTACCAACGCGACGACCGCCAACGCTTCGCGAACGAGGAAGGCGAAAAGGGGACGCTCGGGCTCGACCAGCTCGAGCAGGTGACGGGCGTCGGCGTCTACCTCCGCGAGGCGGTATCGGTCACGCCAACCGTCGAGCTCAGCGCCGGCATCCGCTACGACGCGGTCCACTACTCGGTGGACGTGAAGACTCCCCCCGACAGCAACGACTCGGGCTCACGGACCATCGACGCGTGGAGCCCCAGCGGGGGCGTTCTCTACACGCCGTTCGACGACCTGAGCCTGTTCGGCAACGTCTCGACCGCGTTCCAAGCACCCACGACGACCGAGCTCGTGAACCCGGACGGCCCGGGCTTCAATCCCGACATCGAACCGCAACGCGCGCGGAGCTACGAGCTGGGCCTTCGCTTCGGACCGCCGCGGCTCGACCGAATCGACCTCCGCGACGAGCTCATCCCCTTCGAAACGCCCGCCGGCCGCGTCGCCTTCCGGAATGCCGGTCGATCGAGGCGCTACGGGCTCGAAGTCGATTGGCGGAGCGAGCTCCTGCCGAACCTCGTCTGGACGGGCGCCGGTACGGCCCTGCGCGCGAAGTACCTCTCGTACGAGACGGACGAAGGAGACTTCTCCGGCAACCGCGAGCCGGGCATCCCGCCCTGGTACGTCTACCAGGAGCTCGCCTACGGCCACGACACCGGCCTGCACGTCGCGGCCGAGGCCTATCTCGTCGGCGGCTACGACGTCGACGATGCGAACACCGCGACCACTCCCGGATACGGAGGCGTGAACCTCCGATTCGGATGGGAGGGCGAGATCGGGGGGTGGAAGGTCGCTCCCTTTGTCGGCCTGCAGAACCTGACCAACGCCCGGTACGACGGCACGGTTCGGCTGAACGCGTTCGGGGGCCGCTACTACGAGCCCGCTCCCGGCTTCAACCTGTACGGGGGACTACGAGTCGAGCAGGATCTGGGCTGAACGCGGAAGAAGGCAGGTGCGGCACGCCGCGCATCTGGACACGGCCCCGCCCACCGCGCATCGTCACGGCATGCGCCGAGAGACCTTCGCGGTCGCCGGCCTCGTTCTGCTCCTGTCGGGACCGGCGCACGCGCAGTACGCACAGGACTGCCGTCACGAGGGCCGGGCCTACCGCGAGAACGCTCGCATCTGCTCGGGCGGGCTCGAGCTGCTCTGCTCCGGCGGGACGTGGCAGAACCTGGAAGGAAAGCGCTGCTCGGACCGGGGAGCGTACCTCAATCCAGACGAGTACTTCGTGGTCCAGGATCCGATCGTGGCCGTCCCCGCCCCCCTGCCACCGCCGGGCGCGCGCTGACGACGCGAGCGCCATAGGGCCGCGTCGGCTCAAGGCGAACGCGAGACCGACCGATGCTCCCACAGGCCCGAATCCGGCCGAAAGCTCCAGGAGCGTCATGATCAAGGTTCTGCTCGTCGAAGACAGCCCCGCGGATGCCGCCCACATCATGGGCCTGCTGTGCGAGGTGGAACGCGAGACCTTCGCGGTCACGTACGAAGCCACCATGGCGGACGCTCTCCAGCGCCTCCGCGCCGAGACCTTCGACGCCGCCCTCGTCGAGCTTCACCTCGCAGACGGCCCCGAGGGTGCGGCGATCGCCGAGCTGAAGGCCTACGCGCCCCTTCTCCCCATCGTCCTTCTCTGCACGCACGCGAGCCGCGCGGACGCCGTCGAGGCCTTGGCGCGCGGAGCCCACGACTACGTCGAAGAGGGCGACCGCACTGGAGAGCTCCTCGCGCGCTCGATTCTCTACGCGATCGAGCGAGTCCACGCCGCGGAGCAGCTTTCCTTCCTCGCCCGATACGATGCCCTGACGGGATTGGCCAATCGAACCACGTTTCGCGACCGACTCGCACAAGCTCTCGCGCGGAGCGATCGAAGCCAGACGCCGGGCGCCCTCCTCCTCGTCGACCTCGACTCGTTCAAGGCCATCAACGACACCCAGGGACACGACGTCGGCGACGCCCTCCTGAAGCACGTCGGCACCCAACTCCGACGGTTCGTTCGCCCCTACGACGTCGTCGCGAGGCTGGGTGGAGACGAGTTCGCCGTACTCCTCGAAGACGTCGCCGAAGCCCGGGACGCGGGCCGAATGGCCGAACGAATCCTGGAAGCGATCGCCGAACCGTTCGTCGTCGGCGACATCGAAGTCTACTCGACGGCGAGCCTGGGTGCCGTGGTCTTCCCGTTCGACGGGGGGGACCCGTCGACGCTCATGCGCAACGCCGACTTCGCGATGTACCGCGCGAAGCGCCAAGGAGGGGGAACGGCCGCGTTCTACACGCCGAGCATGGGCGTGCGCATCCACGAGCAGCTGGCTCTCGAACACGACCTGCACCGGGCGCTCGCGCACGAGGAGCTTCTGCTGCACTATCAGCCGCAGGTGGATCTCGAGAGCGGGCGCGTGGTGGGCATGGAGGCCCTCGCCCGGTGGCAGCACCCCGAACGCGGACTGCTACCCCCGAACACGTTCATCCCCGCCGCCGAGAAGTCGGGCCTGATCGAAGCCATCGGGGAGTGGGCGCTCCGCACCGCGTGCCGGCAACGGCGGGAGTGGGCCGATGCCGGACTCGACGTGGGTCGCATCGCCGTGAACCTCTCGCCCCGCCAGCTCACGGGCAACGCGTTCGTGGCCGTGACCGAGAAGACCCTCGCGGAGATCGACCTGGACCCGCGCCTCCTCGAACTCGAGATCACCGAAGCGCTCTTCCTCGAGCACGACCACGCGACCGTCGAACGGCTCGCACGTCTGCGCCGCCTCGGCGTCCGCATCTCGATCGACGACTTCGGCACCGGCCACTCGTGCCTCAGCCGGCTCACGACGCTCCCGGTGGACGGTCTGAAGATCGACCGATCGCTCGTTAGCAGCGCGTACACGAGCCAGAACGCAGCCGTCGCCCGGGCGATCATCGCGCTCGCGCGCGAGCTCGATCTCGGCGTCACCTGCGAGGGCGTCGAGCACGACGGCCACGTCGCGTTCCTGCGACAGTACGGATGCGACGTCGTCCAGGGCAGACTCCTCTGCCCACCGTTGCCGGCCGACGAGATCGAGCGGTTGCTCGCGGCCCGCGGCACGACCGCGGTCGATCCGGAACCGCCCCCGTCGGACGGCCCCGAGCTGCTTCACTGAGGTCGGCCTCGCACCGCCGGAGCCCCGTTTGCTAGGGTCCCGGGTACGATGAAGCGGCCGAACAAACTGTCCGAGGACGACGTCCGGGCGCGTCTCTCCGAGCTCTCCGCGTGGCAGATGGCCGACGGCAAGCTCCACCGCGAGTTTCAGTTCGTCGACTTCGTCCAGGCGTTCGGCTTCATGAGCAGCCTCGCGCTCGTTGCGGAGAAGATGGACCACCACCCCGAGTGGAGCAACGTGTACGGCCGCGTCGTGATCGAGCTCCGGACGCACGACGCCGGCGGAATCACCGAGCTCGACTTCGAGCTGGCGAAGGCGGCCGATCGCCTCGCGGAGAAGACCCATGAGTGAGCTCGTCACGATCGACATCGAGAGCGGCGTTGCGGACGTTCGCCTGAACCGACCCGACAAGTACAACGCGCTCTCCGGCGACATGTTCAAGTCGATCGCGAACGCGGGCGAACGCCTCGCAAACGATGGCTCGCTCCGCGCCGTCGTGTTGTCCGGCAACGGCAAGGGGTTCTGTGCCGGGCTCGACTTCCAGTCGTTCCAGGGCATGGCGGGTGGTGGTGGCGGCAACGCCGCGGCCTCCAACGTTCCGACGCCGAACGTCGGGAAGCCGGCGAACCTGTTCCAGGCGGTCGCCTACCAGTGGAAGACCCTGCCCGTACCCGTGATCGCGGCCATCCACGGGGTCGCCTACGGCGGTGGCTTCCAGATCGCCATGGGCGCCGACATCCGATTCGCCCGTCCCGACGCCCGCCTGAGCGTGCTCGAGATCAAGTGGGGCCTCATCCCGGACATGGGCATCACGCAGACCGCACGTGGGGTCATCCGGCTCGACATCCTGAAGGAGCTCACGTTCACCGGGCGTGTCGTGAGCGGCGAGGAGGCGGAGAAGCTGGGGCTCGTGACGCACGTCAGCGAGAGCCCGCTCGAGGACGCCCTCGCACTCGCACGAGAGATCGCGACGAAGTCGCCGCATGCGATCCGCGCCGGCAAGGAGCTGCTCCGCGAGTCGCTCGAGACCTCGGCCGAGGAGTCGCTCGGCCTCGAGGCCGCGCTCCAGGGCAAGCTGATCGGAACGCCGAACCAGGTCGAGTCGGTCCTGTCGAACATGGAGAAGCGAGAGCCCAAGTACGCCGACCCGGAGTGACTTCCGATCGGAGCCCCCACTACCCCCGGGTCATCAGGAGGAAGATGGCGAGGTCGCGACGTTGGTCCTCGTCGAGGGGGTACAGAGGCATCGGGGGCTGCGGCGCGCCGAGGAAGCGGGCGAGCGACTCGATGTCGTAACGGGAGGCGAGTTTCGACAGGGGGCGGTGTCCCTCGTCGCGGTCGGGCCCGTGACACG
>JAUIFY010000090.1 GCA_030430245.1 bacterium
CAGCGTCCGTAGTCGCGCCTCCACGCACGAATGGAACACGCGCAGCGAGCGCCAGAACGAATCATGACAGAGGAGGCGCCGCGGCGAGGGGTCGTTCGTTTGATTCCGCAGGCGGTGATCGACCTGGACCTGCGACACCATGTCGAGAACTCCGATCTTTCCGTAGAGCGCGTAGACGCTTCCGTGCAGGGCCTCGCCCAGGACGCTGTGGTGCATGTAGGCGTCCAGCGACGTCGCAGCGTCGATCGCGATGTTCGTGCGCTGTACGGAGCGTAGGGTGGGCCAGTAGTTCGCGACGAGGTGGAGGAAGCGATCGAGCGGATCATCCTGGTCGACGCTCTCGTTGGACTGAATTCCGAAGAAGGTCGTCGACTCGTTGCGTGACGCGATACAGAAGCGACCCGCGCAGAGGACGTACTCGTCGTTCTCGCGCAGGAAGCGGCTCGCCTCGGTGATGAAGGCGGGATCGATGAAGTCGTCGTCGGGACAATAGGCCAGGAGCTCGGTCTCCACCGAGTGGATCGCGATCTTGTAGGTGTCGATGAGCGACGTGGTCGTCGGCAGCGAGACGAACGTCGCCTGCGGAAAATGCGAGAGCAGGACGCCCCGGTTCGTTCGTTGCACCGGCTCCTCGCTCGCGTCGACGAGCAGCAGCCTCGCCGCGAGGCCTCTCTCCTTCAGGTACGCGAGCAGGCGGCGAACGAACTCCGGTCGATTGTACGTCGTCACGACCAGGGTCGTGTCCGGACGACCGGTCGCCTCGTCGCCGATCGGGGGCCGTGCGTTCCAGCGGTCGGGAGGTGCCGGCCCCGCGGAGGCCTGGCTCGTGGTCGTCATTGTGGAGGCTCGAGCGGGGCGCCGGTCGGCTCCGCCGCACCGGGCGAGACTCGCGCGCCCGCCTGCTCGAGCGCCGCGGCCAGCTCGGGGAGGCCGCCGAACTCGGGTGCGCGGGCGCGGATCCGTTCGTGCTCGACGGCGGCCTCGTCCAGGCGGCCGAGTCGGATCAAGAGTCCGGCGAGAGCGAAGCGCATCGACGCATCGTCGGGGTGTGCCTCGAGGTACCGCTGCAGCGGGGCGACGGCTTCGCCGAAGCGCTCGCGCACGCAGGCGGCGCGAAGCAGCCAGTGCGTGACCTCGTCGTCGGCCGGATGCCGATCCGAGAGCCCGCGCAGCACGCTCCACGCGCGCTCGTTCCGCCCCCGGCCCAGGGCGGCCATGGCCATCCCGAGCTCGGCTCGACGGGAGTCGGCACCGTGTCGGAGGGCCTCGGCGAAGGCGTCGGCCGCGGCGCCGTAGTCGAGGCGCTGGATGGTGAGCACGCCACGCAGCAGCCAACCCTCGGCATGCTCGGGCGACAGCTCGAAGAGCTTCGTGAGCGCGGTGTGCGCCTCCTCGAGGTTTCCCTTCGTGATGGCGAGGCGGGCCTCGGCCGCGTGCGCCTCGACGCGATCGGGTGCGGCGCTCTCGGGCGCGGTCGTCGCTGCGCTTTCGTCGCGCCGGGGGAGCCGGGCGCGCAGTCCTGCCACGTAGCGCTCCTGCGCTTCGGGGACGCCCGGGCGCGCCGCGGCCTCCGAGGCGTAGCGGCGATGGATCTTCTCCGCGGTGACCGGGAAGTCCTCTCGATCGGCGCTCGTCGTCGAGCTGCCGTCGGTTCGCCAGCTGATGTTGGCCGAGGTGCGCTTCTCGTGGAGAAACGGCTCGCTCGCGGTGAGGCGGATCCATAGATCCCAGTCTTCATGGGTTTTCAGCGACGGATCGAAGACGCCCGCCGTCGCCAACGCGTCGCGCCGATGAAGCAAACAGGGGGTCGGCACGAAGTTGCCCACCAGGAGGGATCGGCGGTCGAAGTCGGGCAGCCGCAACTCTTCCGACCGCGCTGCCTGGTAGCGGCCCTCCTGGAGCGTCTCGACGACCGTGCGCGCGTCGCTGTAGATGCCGAGCGCGCCCGTCTGCTCGAGCTTCTCGACCAACGGCTCGAGGTGGTCCGGTTCCCACCAGTCGTCGTCATCGAGGTAGGCGACGTAGCGACCCCGCGCGATGGCGAGCCCGGCGTTTCGGGCGGCGGATCGCTCCCGGTTCTGCCCGAGCCGGATCGACTGAACGCGGCCGTGCGGATCCAGCTCGGAGAGGAGTGCATCGACCGGAGCGCCGCCGTCGTTCACGACGATCAGCTCGATGTCTCCGAACGTCTGGGCGAGAGCGCTCGATACCGCACGTCGAAGCCACTCCGGCCGGTCGTAGGTCGGGAGGATCACGGAGACCACGGGATCGTTCGGGGTCGCCCCATCCGCCGTCGTCGCGGGCGGTTCCGCGCGCTGCGTGGGTTCGTTCGCGCGGAGATCTCCGGCCGGCGCGTCCGTCGCCGGGCGCTCGAAGGGTCGCGACACGAGCTCGGACGCCGCCGGTGCCGTGGCCGGCTCCGGCGAGGCGCTTTCGGTCACCGGAAAGAGGAAGCACGTGCCCGGACGCGGGCGCGGGCCCCATTCTTCGCGCCAGTAGCGGAGGCGCGCCATCTCCGATTCCTCGTCGCACAGACGCGGGTTCCCGTATTCGTTGCCGCGCGGGTTCTGCAGGTAGAGGCTCAGCACCTCGGGTACGTGGCGGAACCGTTCGCCCGCCGCGACGAGGCGCAGCCAGAACTCGTAGTCGCCGGCGACCGTCATGCTCTCGTCGAAGCCGCCGTACTTCTCGTGCATGGCGCGGCGGTAGACCGGGTGGGGGCCGATGTAGCAGACGTCGAACAGCAGTCGGGGGTCGAACTCGGGCCACAGGAAGTGCGCCGTGCGACTCGCGTCGTCGAGTGTCTCGTTCTCGGTCTGCGTGACGGCAGCGTCGGCGTAGACGAGCCCGACCTCCGGATGGGTCTCGAGCTCGGCCACGAGCCGTTCGAAGGCCCGCGGATGGTGGCGGTCGTCCGTCGCGGCCGGGGTGACGTACCTGCCGCGCGAGAGCGCGAAGGCCCGATTCACGGACACGTGCGCGTTCTCCCTCTCGGGAGTGCGCTGGTATACGATGTTGTCGAACCGCTGCTGGAACTCCCGGACGATCTCGCCTTCGTACTCGGGTGAGGCGCTATCGATGATCACGATCTCCATGTGATCGCGAAGCGTCTGAGCCTCGAGGTCTTCGAGCAGGCCGCGCATGAAGCGCTCGGCGTTGTACGTCGAGACCAATGCCGAAATGAGAATCTCTCGTTCAAGACGCACGCCTCACCTCCGTTGGTTGCGTCGCCTCGCCCCGATACCACTCGAGGGTCCGGCGCAGCCCGGTGCGCAGGCTGATCTTCGGCTCGAAGCCGAGCGAGGCGCGCGCGAGATCGTTGCTCATGAGTCGGACGGGGATCGTGCTGGGCTTCGACGGATCGTACCGGACGTCGGCATCCGGCCAGCCGTCCAGATCGAGAAGCGTCTCCAGGACCTCGCGAACCGAATGCCCCTCACCGGAGGCGATGTTCACGACCGTGTGGGGTGCGGCCGATTGTGCGGCCAGCAGCAGGCCGTCGAGGAAGTCGTCGATGTAGAGGAGGTCGCGGACGTCGCGGCCGGTGCCCCAGACCTCGAGAGGATCGAGACGTTCGGCGACCTTGCGCACCAGTGCGGCCGTGACGTGCGAGGTTCTCGGGTCGAACTTGTCGCCGGGGCCGTACACGTTCGACGGACGGACGACGACGGTGCTCATCGGCGGGTCGATCCGGACCGCGTACATCTCGCAGAGGAGCTCGGTGAAGCGCTTCATCGACGCGACCGGGTAGTAGGCGGGATAGGGCTCGCCCGTGAACATCTCCGGCTCGGTCACGGGACGATCGTCGGTGGGCGGATAGGCGGCGCCGCTGCTGGGGAAGACGAAGCGTTCGACCCCGGCTGCATGAGCGGCCTCGAGGAGAAGGGTGTTCATCACCACGTTGGTCGTGACGTGTACGAGTGGCGTCTCGACCATGACGGCCGCGCCCGACGTGTTCGCGGCGAAGTGGAAGACGACGTCGATGCCCCGGGTGACCCGCGCACAGTCCTCGGGCTTCGTCAGGTCGGCACGGACCCAACCGATCGGCTCCCGCTGGGCCGGCACGTGGCGTTCGTGGAACGTCGCACGGACCCAATGGCCGCCCCGAACGAGGCGTTCGACGAGGCGCCCGCCGAGGAAGCCGGTCGCTCCCGTGACGAGGATCCTCTTGCCCTCAAGCTGCATCGGCCTCTCCGCGGTCGCGCTTGGACAGGATGGGATCGCGGCTCGGCCACCAGATCCTCAGCTCCGGGTCGTCCCACATCACCGTGAACTGACTCGAGCGGTCGTAGTCGGTGGATTGCTTGTAGTGGAAGATCGCTTGCTCGGAGAGGACGAGGTGGCCGTTGCCGAACCTCGGTGGCACGAGAACCTGCAGCCGGTTGTGCTCCGAGAGCGTGAAGCCCTGCCACTGCTTGTATTGCGGCGAGCCGGAGTCCCAGTTCACGACGACGAGGTAGAACTTCCCCGAGAGGCAGGAGATCAGCTTCCAGGTCTTCTGGTCGCCGTGAATCCCGCGCAAGACGTTGCGGTGCGATACGGAGATGTCGTCCTGGATGAAGTCGACGTCGATCCCCGACTCGCGGTAGAGGCGCCGATTGTACGTCTCCACGTACGAGCCTCGAAAGTCCTCGAAGACCGTCGGCGGCTTGAGGAGGAGAACGCCCTTCAGGTCGGTTTCGCGCACCTCCATCACGCACTCTCCCGAAAGTAGTCGACCTTCTGCTGGTGCTCGCCGTGGTGCGTCCGGTACCAGTCCCATGTGGCCTCCAGCCCCTCGCGCAATGAGGTCCGCGGCTCGTAGCCGATCGTTTCGCGGGCGCGCGTGATGTCCATCACGCGACGCGCGAAGCCCGAAGGCTTGCTCGCATCGAAGGCGTACGTGAACGGCACGATCTCGCTCAGAGTCTCCACAAGCTCGCGAATGGTGGTGCCCCGGCCGGTCCCGAGGTTCACGACCTCGCCGCCCGTGCCGTGATGGAGCGCGAGCATGATGCCCTCGGCGATGTCGCCGCTGTAGGCGAACTCGCGGACGGCGCTTCCGTCGCCCCAGACCACGAGCGGGTCCTCGCCCGAGTGGATGCGGTGAAGGAGCGAGCCGACCACCATGGCGCTCTTCGGGTCGAAGTTGTCGCCGGGTCCGTACACGTTCGTCAGGCGCACGACGGAGTAGGCGTCGAGCCCGTACTGCTCGCGGTAGGCCCGAATCTGCAGCTCGCCCATCCGCTTGGCCCAGCCGGGGTAGGTATCCATGGGATCGCCCGCCCAGGCGTCGTCCTCGTGGAACTCCTCTCGGCTCGGATAGGCGCCGATCGAGCTCGTGTAGACCAGCCGGCGAATGCCGGCCCGTCGGCTCGCCTCGAGGAGATTGGACGTCATCAGGAGCAGCGGGACGAAGAAGCTCGCGGGCTTGCTCTTGGTCACCTCGACCGAGCCCTTGATGCCCGCCACGTGGTAGACGAAGTCGATGCCGCGCACGGCGTCGTCGCACGCGCGGGGGTCGGTGAGATCGGCCCGGACGTAGCTCGCGGCCGGGTGCGGTCGCAGGTCGTCGAGCGATGCGACGCGGACCGAGGCCCCGGCGTCCAGAGCCCGTTCCACGATCTGTCGGCCCACCATGCCCGTGCCACCGGTCACGAGAACGTTCTTGCGCCGCAGGGCGCGGGTGACTTCTTGGGAAAGCATGATCGTCAGAGTCCTCTCATTCCACGACGAAGTAGGAAGCGCGGGAGACCTGGGGGAGGCGGCGCAGTCGCACCTGCTCCAGCCCGAAGACCTCCATCAAGGCGAGGGTCTCGCCGGGTGAATCGGGATCGTTCAGCTCGTCGAAGCCGATGACGCTCCCGCGCACGAGGCGCGGACGCAGGATCTCCAGGCAGCGTCGCGTCGGCTCGTAGAGATCGAGATCGAAGTAGGCGAGGGCCACGATCGTCTCGGGCGCCTCCCGGAAGTATCGGGGAAGCTCTTCGGTCGCATCGCCCGCCCGAAGCTCGAACTTCCGCAGGTGAGCGAGCGGATTCAGCTGCTCGTGCCGTTCGAGGACGCTGCCCAGAAAGCTCTCGTAGTCGGGCGGAACGGCGAGGTTGCCCTCGTGCATGATCGACGACTCGCCGTCCTCGGGCGCGATCGCGGGAAAGCCCTCGAACGTATCGAAGCCGACGATTTTCCGGTGCCGGTTGAATGGATCGTAGATGCCTCGCAGCGCGGCGAACAGCGCGACGTTCTGGCCCCAGCGCGTGCCGAACTCCATGACGGCGCCGTGCACCGACACGATCTGCCGGAACAGGAAGTCCATGAACAGAATGCGCGCGAGGTTCTTCGACTCCAGGAAGAGCCCGAGGTTCGAGAGTAGCTGCTCGTCCGGAATGGGCGCGTTCCGCAGCAGGTCGAGCATGCCCGATCGGCTCGCGCGCTCGGCGTCACTGGCGTACGTCGTGATCCCGAGCCGTTCGTCCGGGGAATGTGAGTGAGCTTCCATGCTTTCTCCGTTCAGCCTTCTTCGAGTCCTTCGATCACGGCCGGGATGGGTCTCTTGCCGTCGAAGGCGATGACCCAGGCCCAGTAGCGGACCCGACCCTCCAGCAATCGGTAGAGGCCGCGCGGATCGTCTCGATCCACGGCGACCTTGATGGGCTTCAGCATCTCTCCGTCGGCGATCTTCGTCGCGAGATCGGTCGGACCGGGCACGAGCTCGAACCGATTCTCCCGAGCCTCGCGGAGGGTCGTGTAGACCCGCTCTCCGGCGGGTACGACGATCTCGTCCGTGGAGACCGGCTCGAGGCGCATCGCGTAGGCGCGGTCGATTCGTGCGACGTCCTCGTCCGCGAGCCCGATCGTCGCAGCGGCCGCGTTCTCGCGGAGGTGAGACTCCCGTCCGCAGCGCGGGATGGGGAGGACGCAGGGGTCGCGTCGCAGCCACGCGAGGACGACCTGTGCCACGCTGCACTCGTAGTCGGCCGCGACTTCCATCAACACGGCGGCGCGAGGATCTTCGGGCGCGATCTTTCCCCGTGCGAGAGGGCTGTATGCGAGCAGCCAGAGCTGGTGCTCGTTGCACAGGGGAAGCGTGCCCGACTCCACCGTTCGATCGGCGAGGCTGTACTCCTGCTGGACCGAGAGGAGGTGGGGACCGGCGGGACCCGCGACGGCGTCCGCGATTTGCGCGTCCGTGCAGTTGCCCAGTCCGAGGTGGCGGACCTTGCCCTGCTCGACGAGCCGGACCATGCCTTCGAGGCTCTCGGAGAGAGGAATGGTCGAGTGGGGCCAGTGTACTTGCAGGAGATCGATCCAGTCCGTTCGCAGGCGGCGCAGGGACGCCTCGGCGGACCGGATCACGTCGTCGCGTCGACTGTCCTCGGGGGAGAACTTGGTCGCGAGAAACGCCTCCGTCCGACGACCCAGGAGTGCCCGGCCCACGACTTGCTCCGCGCGCCCGTCCTCGTAGATCGGCGCCGTGTCGACCACGGTCATGCCCAGGTCGATTCCGAGGCGAAGCGTCTGGATGCACTCGGTGTCGCGTGTCCCGCCGCCGGTCCAGCCGAGGGCCGTGCCCTGACCGATCGCGCCGACGTCGAGGTGACAGGAGGCGTGGAGTGGAAGGCTCACGCGACCCTCCTCTCGGTGCCCCTCGCGGAGGGGCGGAGGCCTCGGAGCGAGTCGACGAGTCCGCGAACCGTGTGGGCGATGCCCGATGCGCCGAGACCGCGGTGCTCTTCGGCCCAGGCCCGGCTCGTCGCTCCCAGGAGGAACTCGTCTTCCATCGAAAGGCGGCGGAAGCGCGGCGCGTCGTCCATCGCAGCGAGAATCTCGGCGAGAAGACTCGAGAGTCCTCCGATGGCCGAGTGCTCTTCGACCGACACCGCGACCGGAGTCGCTCGGAGGAGGTCGCCGAGAAGCTCTTCGTCGATCGGCTTCAGGCGGAACAGGTCGAGGACCGTCGCGTGAATTCCGTCTCGCTCGAGCAGCGTCGCGGCCTCGAGGGCTCGGTGGACGGAGCAGCCGGTCGCGACGATCGTCGCGTCTCTTCCGGGTCGCAGCAGCTTCATTCCGTCCCCGAAGTCGGTGCCGACCTCGTAGAGAGGTTCCGGGGCTTCCTTGTCGAGGCGAATGAGAGCCGGCTTCTTCGTTGCGTACGCGAGCTCCACGCAGCCGCCGGCCGTGCGCGCGTCGGCGGGGTTGAAGACCTGCATTCCCGGGATGCCGCGAAGGAGTCCGAGGTCGTAGATGCCGTGATGCGTGGGGCCGTCGACGCCGTAGGACAGGCCGGCGCCCGAGGCGATGCCGATGACGGGAAGGTCGAGACCGCAGACGTCGAGTCGCAGCTGCTCGTAGCAGCGGGCCGTCATGTGCGAGAGGATCCCGAAGGTGAAGACGGTCTTCCCGGTGGCCGCGAGTCCCGCCGCCACGGAGATCAGGTTCTGCTCGGCGATCCCGAGGTTGTAGAACTGGCGCGGCATCTCCTGGCGGATCCGGTCGACGCCCATGGCACCCATGTCGTTCGTGACCAGAAACGCGTCGGAGTCCCGCGTGAGGATCGTGTGCAACGCGTCGAAGACGACGTCGCGCGGATCGTTCGACATCAGGCACCTCCCGCGAGCTCGGCCCGCGCGCGATCGATCTCGTCTCCTCGTGGCATCCGGTGGTGCCAGAGGGGAGAGCCCTCCATGAAGCTCACGCCTTTCCCCTTGGTCGTGTGGGCGATGATCGCCAGCGGCTTGTCCGCCATGCGCGCATCGAGCATGCCGAGCGTCTGGACGAGGGCCGTCAGGTCGTGACCATCGATCTCCGTCACGTCCCACCCGAGCACGCGCCAACGGTCCGCGCCCGGTTCGAGTCCGATCACGTTCTCGGTGAAGTCGGTCGAGCAGAGGGTGTTGCGATCGATGATTGCGATGAGGTTCGAGAGACCGTGGTGGCCCGCGAAGGCTGCGGCCTCCCAGATCGATCCCTCGTGACACTCGCCGTCGCCGAGGAGGGTGAACACCCGCCAGGCTCCGCCGTCGTGGCGCGCACCGAGGGCGAGGCCCGCACCGAAGCCCAGGCCGTGCCCCAGCGAGCCGGAGATCATCTCGCAGCCGGGAATCTCGGGATCGGGATGGCCCGCGAGGCGGCTGCCGTCGCGCACGAACGTCTCGAGCTCCTCCGTCGGGAAGAAGCCGCGGTCGGCGAGAATCGAGTAGAGGGTGAGGCAGCCGTGGCCCTTGCTCAGAAGGAATCGGTCGCGTTGGCGCCAGTCCGGCTCGTCCGGACGGTGCCGGAGAATCCCGCCGTGGTAGAGCGCGACGCCGATGTCGACCCAGGAGAGCGCGGGGGGCACGTGTCCCTTCCCTCCGCTCAGGGCGGTCTCGAGCACCCGCTGCCGGATCTCGCGCGCTTTCGCCTCGAGGTCGTGAGTCGTCATCGCCGTCTTCAGAGGCTGGCGCGCGCCGCCGCGCTGGAACGACGGCGTGCGACCGGAGACTCGGCCCCGGCCATCGGCGCCTCGAGCTCCGGTGCCTGCGATCCGTAGTAGATGACGCGGCTTCCCTCGGACTCGAATCCGAACGGAACCTGGAGGTAGTTCGACAAGGTCCGCTTGACGGCCTCTTGTCGCTTCTCCGGCACGTAGAACGCCATGAAGCCCGAGCTTCCCGCGCCGAGCAGCTTTCCGCCCAGCGCGCCGGCCCGCATGGCCCTGCGGTACACGTCTTCGACGGTGTCACTCGCGATGCGCGTGCTGAGCTTACGCTTGAGCGACCAGGTCTCGTGAAGCATGCGCCCGAACTCGTCGAGGCACTCGTTCGAGCTCAAGAGCGACACGGCCTGATCGACCATGCCGCGCATCCGGGTGAGGACCTCGCGGCGCTGGCCGAGGTTCGCCACGACCTCGGCAGCGACGTCCGAGGAGAGCCGGCTCGTGCCGGTGTAGAAGAGAAGCAGGTGGCGCTCGAGCTCGCGGATGCGATCCGGCGGGATCGTGACGGGGTCGACGCGGATCTCGCCGTCCTGCCGGAACTCGATGACGTTCAGGCCGCCGTAGGCGGCCGCGAACTGATCCTGGGTGCCGACGTTCTCGTGCAGCCGTGCTTGCTCGAGCTCCACCGCGCGGAGCGCGAGCTCGTGCTTGTCGATCATCTGCCCCCGGTAGGCGGCGAGCGCCTGTAGCAGGCCCACGGCGAACGACGACGACGATCCCATGCCCGCTCGCGCGGGAAGATCTCCCTGGTGATGGATCTCGAGTCCGTGCCCGTCGCCGAACTCCATCATGCGGAGGCCTTCGCGCACGGCCGGATGGAGGATCTCGGAAACGGACTGGACGGTCTCGACGTGCGACCACACCACGCGGTGCTTGTTCGAGAAGAAGGGCGGCAGGTGGCGAACGCTGACGTAGCAGTACTTGTCGATCGTGGTCGACAGCACGGCGCCGCCCTGGCGCGTGTACCACGCGGGGTAGTCGGTGCCTCCACCGAAGAAGGAAAGACGATACGGCGTGCGCGCGATGATCATGCCGCTGCCTGTGCCCGGATCTCGGCGATCCGGCCGCGTTGGTAGTCGAGGAGGTCCGCGAGCGTGGTCTCGAGGGGAATCTCCGGCTCCCAGCCGGTGGCCGCCTGGAACTTGCGGATGTCGGGAATCTGCAGAGTGACGTCCGAAGGCCGCACCAGGGCCGGATCCACGACGTGCTCGATCTTGGCGCTCGACATCCCCTTCAGCAGGTCGAGCATCTCGCCGACGAGCATCGTGCGATTCCCGCCGATGTTATAGACCTCGCCGCCCGGGCATTTCTCGAGGAGCAGCCAGTACGCGCGTACGGCGTCGCGAACGTCGGCGAACGTGCGGACGCTGTCGAGGTTGCCGACCCTCATCGGCCCCTCGCGCACGCCAGCTTCGATCTCGGCGATCTGCTTGGCGAAGGCGCTCTCGGCGAAGACGTCGCCGCGCCGCGGGCCGGTATGCGTGAACATCCGCGTGCGGATGGCCTGGATGCCGTACGAGAGAAAGTACTGCTGGGCGATCATGTCCTCGCCGGTCTTCGAGACCGCGTACGGGCTCGCGGGTCGGAACTCGTTCGACTCGGTGATCGGGACCTCCGACTCGAGAACCTGACCGTACACCTCGGACGAGCTGCAGATGTGAATCTTCGGGTCGATTCCCGTCATCCGGACGGCGTCGAGCAGGTTGGTCGTTCCGATCACGTTCGTGTGGAGAGTGTCCGCCGGCGCGACGAAGCTCGTCGACACGTACGACTGCGCCGCGAGATGGAAGATCCGATCGGGCCGAGCGGTCTCCAGGAGACGCACCATCGAGTGCAGGTCTCGAAGCTCCGCGTCGTGCAGCTGCACGCGGTGGACGATCCCGCGGATGTGGTCGAGTGGACTCCGCCAGCGCGTGAGACCGTGAACCTCCACCCCCGGGTGTTCGCGGAGCACGTATTCGGCGAGATGGCTGCCGACCATGCCCGTGATGCCTGTGATCAGGATTCGCATGCGAGCCTTCCTTCCCTCAGAACGGGCCTTTGAAGCGCTTGTAGACATCGGCCATGGACGCCTCCTCGGGCAGAGCGACGCCGTGGTCGTCGCGGCCGGTCACCACGCGGGCGGCCGTGTCCGCGAGAGAGCGAAGCGTCGGGTAGTAGAGGTCTTCGAGCGTCTTCGCGGTGGGACACGGTGCGGGTGCCATGCCGAGCGTCGCGATCGGGGCGCGGAGCACGCTCGGATCGTGCTCGCACACGAGGCGCGAGATCTCGGCTGCGACGCCGTACGCCTTCCACGACGTGTCGGCGACGATCAGACGACCGGTCTTCGTCACGCTGTCCAGGATCATCGCGCGGTTCGGATGTGAGACGCAGTGAAGGTCGATGACCTCGGCCTCGATGCCGGCGGTCTCGGCCAGATGCTCCGCCGCCCGCTTGGCTTCGAGCACCATGATCGACGTCGCGACGATCGTGACGTCGGAGCCTTCTCGCAGCAGTCTCGAGGTGAGCGGATCGTTGCCCGCAGCGACGTCGTCGCTTCGAAAGGCGATGTCGTAGAGGAGGCGATGCTCGAGCGAGACCACGGGGCCGCGGTGATTCGCGATGATCCACGGATACGTCTCGAGGATCGCATCGGGCGTGGCGGGCATGATCACGGTGAGGCCCGGTACGTGGGCGAAGAGCGACTGCAGGCTCTGCGAGTGCTGCGCGCCCTGGCCCCAGCTCCGGCCGATCACCATGCGGATCAGCATGGGAACCTCGAACCGCCCGCCAAACATGTACTTGTACTTCGCGGCCATGTTCACGATCTGGTTCATCGCGAGGAGCGCGAAATCGGCCCGAATGTGCGTCTGGATCGGATAGAGGCCGTTCAGCGCGGCGCCGATGCCGATGCCGGTCATGCTCTCCTCGGCCAGCGGGGAGTCCATCACCCGGTCGGCGCCAAACTCCTCCGCGAGACCGATCGTCGAGCCGAAGGTTCCCTTGTGGTCGTCGACGCCCTGACCGAGAAGGAACGCCTCGGGATGATTCGCGAGAGCTCCCCGCATGCAGCGGAACAGAGCTTCGCGATACGTCCGGCTCGCCGCGTGGTCTGAATCGATCTTGTAGGCAACGCCCATGCGCTCGTCTCGCTTCCTTCAGGCTACGTCGGCCAGCAGGTGCTCGGGCCCCGGCCAGGGGCTCTCCTCGGCGAACCGGACGGCGTCGTCGATCTCTTCCCGAATCGCGAGATCGAAGGCGTCGACGAGGGCGGAGTCGTGCAGGAGCGGATCGTTCGCCTGCCACTCCTCGAGCGCGGCGCGCGATCGGTAGCCGACGTCGTGATCACAGCCGATGCCGACGTGCTCCTGGTATCGGTAGGTCTGGTACTCGAGGAAGCGGGGCCCGCTTCCCGACCGCACTTCTTCGGCGGCGCGCGCCATCTCGTCGCGCACCAGGAGGAAGTTCCAGCCCTCTCGGCAGCGCTGCGTCGGAAGCCCGTACGTCGCCGCGTGCTGGCAGAGATCGTACGACTGACGATCGGAGAGCTTCGAGTGGACGGCGAGACCGTTGTTCTCGCAGACGAAGAGCACCGGAAGCCGGTGCAGCGACGCGAAGTTCAGTGACTCGTGGTAGACGCCTTCCTCGGTCGCGCCGTCGCCGAAGACCGTGACGACGACCTGTCCCGTCCCGCGGCGTTTCGCGGCGAGTGCCGCACCGACCGCGTTCGGAATCGTGCTGGCGACCACGGCCGATGAGCCCATGAAGCCGACTTCGGGCGCGGTGAGATGCATCGAGCCGGCCTTGCCTCCGCATCCCCCCGTCGCCTTGCCGTAGAGCTCGGCGAACATGTCCCGCATCGAGCCGCCCTTGGCCAGAAAGAAGGCGTGGCTGCGGTACGAGCCGAAGAGCGGATCCTCGATCCGCAGGGGCTCGCACACGCCGACGGCGATGGCCTCCTGCCCGATCGAGAGATGGACCGGGCTCTGGATCCGATCGGTCGGGTAGATCTCGATGATGCGCTCTTCGGCCCGACGGATCCGCAGGGCTTCGTAGAAGAGTCGTTCGTGGAGGTTTGCGAACTTCAACGGAGATCTCCCTGGACCGAGGCGAGCGCGCTCGCGACCTCGTCGATGGCCGGACGCCGCGCGGGCCCGTGCAGTGATTCCAGGAACGTCTCGGCGGTGCCGAATCGTTCCGGGGTTCCGATGTCGAGGAAGCGGGCGCGCGTCGCGTACGCGAACACGCCGCCCGCGCCGATCCAGCGGGGGAAGAGCTCGGTCTCCAGTGAGACGACGCGGTCCGCGGGGATTCGCCCGAGGAGCGCGGTGTGCATCAGATAGATGCCGGCATTGATGGGACCGGGCGTCGGATCGGGAGTCTTCTCCGCGAAGCTCAGGACGCGGCCCGAGGAGTCGGTCTCGACGCGGCCGAACGAGCTCGCGTCGTCGACCTCGGCCGTCACGACGCTCACGTGCGCGGGTTGGACGTGATGCCAGTCCCAGAGCCCGCGGAGGTCGGCCGCGCAGTAGGAGTCGCCGTTCAGGACGAGGATCGACGAGGAGTCGACGTGCTCGTGCGCGATCCGAAGGGCGCCCCCGGTACCGGCCGGTGTCGCTTCGCGCGAGTAGACGAGGTTCAGGCCCTCGTACGCGTCTCCGTAGAGTGCCTGGACCTGCTCCCCCAGGTGGCCCGTACAGAGAACGACCCGCCGGATGCCCGCCGCGCCGACCTGATCGAGAAGGTAGGAGAGGAAGGGCCGACCGCCGACCGGAGCGAGGACCTTCGGGCGGTCCGAGATCACGCTGCGGAGCCTGGTTCCGAGTCCTCCGGCGAGGATCATCGCCGTCGTCGAAGCGAGATCGTACGAGGCCGTCATGCCGGTGACCACCCCGTCTCCCAGACGTGCGTATGGCGAAGCATCGCAGTTGCCTGGAATGCAAAGACCCGGCCATGCGCGGAACCGCCGCCGATGGAGAAAGTCCGAGGGAACGCGGGCGTTTCTGCAGCCCGCGTCGTTCGGGGGCGGTCACGGAGTTTGCCGGCCCCGGCGAAAAGCTCCACCTCCGGCCAAATCCTTGACCGCGGCCCAGCGGGGTTCGCTAAGGTCGGAGGGCCTTGTTCGCCTCCCGAAAGCGCCTCTCTTTCTTCGCCGCGGCCCTCTTCCTCGCCGCGTGCATCGCGCGACCGCACGAAGCGGAGGCGCGCTGTCGTTCGGCGGACGATCTCTCCGCCCTCGCGCGGGTCGTCCGAACGCACCTGGCGTGCGGCGACGAAGACGACGGTCGGGACTGCCCGCGGTCGCCCGTTCCCGCGTGTGGCGCGCGCGTACTCGGTGAGCTGGCGGCGCTCGTGGGACCGCGCGCCGCCCCCGGGGAGGCGCCCGACCGCGCCGCCGCCGGCCGGTGTCGTCGAGCTCTCGTCCGTTCCGCCGGGTCGTTCGCGGAGCGACGTCTGCAGGAGCGCGCCCGGGGCTTGCGGGCGACGCGCGGAAGCCGAATCGTGGGCTTGATATCGAGCTCCTGCCACGGCGTTCGCGTCGCGGGGGCTTCATCCGGCCTGGCGGGCTCGTGTGCTCCGTCGGCCGGGCGGGCGATCGACGGCCCCTCACTGGCGCGCTGCGTGCGGGCCTCCGTCGAGCGCCTCGTCGACGACGTCGCAGCGAGCCCGCTTCGGCCCAACATCGTTCTCGTCCTGACCGACGATCAGCGATGGGACACGGTGGGCTACATGCCCGCGACGTTCTCCCGGATCGCGGGCGAAGGGCTCGCGTTCCGAAACGCCTTCGCGACGACCCCGGCGTGTTCTCCGAGTCGCGCGAGCATCTACAGTGGCCGACTCGCCCGGAATCACGGCGTGCTGCGCAACGGCGAAGAGCCCGCCTTCGACGCCTCGACGACCATTGCGACGGCTCTGGCGGAGGTCGGATATCGCAACGGGTTCTTCGGCAAGTATCTGAACGGTGCGGAGAACCTCGGCCTCGAGCGCCCTCCGGGCTGGTCGGACTGGAACATCTTTCTCCGACCGTCCGGGGGTAGCTACTTCGGCTCTCGACTGAACGAGGACGGCGTCGTTCGCGAGCTCCCCGCCGACGCGTACTCGACGGACGTTCTCGGCGCGCGCGCCCGGCGATTCATCCGCCGGAACGCGAAGCAGCCCTTCTTCCTCGTGTACGCACCGTACGCGCCGCACGAGCCGTTCGAGCCGGCACCGCGCCACCAGGGAGTGCTCGCCGGCCTTCCGCCGCACCGCCCGCCGAACTGGAGGGAGGCCGACCTCTCCCTGAAGCCGATCTGGGTCCGGTTCTTCATGCGCATCGCCGGGCCCGACTCTGCGGCGGCGCGCGACGCGCAGCGTCTTCGCGAGCTGGAGACGCTTCTCGCAGTCGACGAGGCGATCGCCGGAATCCTCGACACGCTCGAGCGCGAGGGGCTCACGGACGAGACGCTCGTCGTGTTCACGTCCGATCACGGAATCCACTGGGGAGAGCACTGGAGCGGCACGAAGTTCACGTCGTACGAGGAGTCGATCCGGATGCCGCTGCTCGCGCGCTATCCCGCCCGCGCGCCGCGACCCGCATCGGTGGTCGACCTCGTGGCGAACGTGGATCTCGCACCGACGTTCGCGGACGCGGCCGGCGCACGGCTCTCGGCCCCGGTGGACGGAGCGAGCCTGATGCCGTTCTTCTCGGACGCGGCCGCGACTCCGCGCGGGTGGCGGGATCAGGTCGCGATCGACGCGACCGGCGGTCTCATCACGCGCCCGAGCCGCGCGCTGCGAACCGCAGGATGGAAGTACATCGAGAACGAGGTCGACGACGGGGTCGCCGTCGAGCTGTACGACATGGTCGCCGACCCCTGGGAGCTCCGGAATCTCGCGTTCGATCCGGCCCACGGCGAGGTGGTCGCGTCGATGGCGAGTCGGCTCGAGGCCGAGTTGCCCCGGTAGCGGGGGCGGATCGCACACGTCCCGGCTCCGCCGGGCGAAGCTCCGGCTTGACAAGACGTGGGCGCTCCCCGAGAGGTCGAGGATCATGCGAAACGTTCTCGGTTCCCTCGTGGCCGGTCTCGGCCTCTGCTCGTCGCTCGTTCTTGCTTCCTCTGGTTGTACGCCCGCGATCACCGGCATCGTCTACGGCGCCTCCGACAAGGGTCCGACCGAGGCCCAGAAGGTCCTCCAGAACGAGGAGCTCGCGCCGTATCGGCAGCGTGGAGAGAGCGCCATCACCGGCCGCGTCTTTCTCGAGACACCGAACGGCGAGGTCGTCGGGGCGAATCGCTCGGTGCACCTCACGCCGGCGACCGAGTACACGAAGCAGCTCGCCGAGGAGCAGGTCGTTCAGCGCAATCGCATGATCGATCGGAAGGCCGAGGGCGTGTGGTGGACGACGCGGGCGGGGCGCGACGGACGTTTCGTGTTCAACTGGCTTCCCCCAGGCGACTACCTGGTGTTGTCGGAGGTCGCGTGGTCGCCCGACGGCGGGACCTCGGCGTCGGAGGCGGTCGCGTATGCCCTCGTTCGCGTCGGCGATCGCGAGCACATCGACGTCGTCGTCAAGCGCAACGTCGACTAGGAGCCACGAGCCCCGAGCGCGATCCCGTCCTCGGGGGCCGCGTTCTCGCGCCGACCGCATGGCGTGCGCCTCGGCGCTGGGTGGAGGCTCTGCGAGCCGAGGCCCGGAAAGTGGGACGTCCGGTCGAAAAAGTGCGGTCGACCGCGTTGTGACAGCCCCAAACCGCCGACACTCTGAACGAGACCGCCGGAAACGGATCCGGCGAATCTGGTTCGGGAGTCGAGGTGGAAATGCGATCGTTTCGGTTCGGTCTGATCTTCTCGTTCTTCGCGGGTGCGGTTCTCGCCCTGCAGGTGACGGCGGTGCCGGCCCGCGCCGAGGGATTCGACGACGAATGTCGCGCCTCGTGCAAGGATGCCGTCAAGACATGTGTCCGCGCGGCCAAAGCGGCCTTCCGAAGCTGCAAGGAAGAGTGCCGGGACGCCGAAGACTCACGCGCGTGCAAGCGGGCGTGCCGACCGGCCATTCAGACGGCGAAGGCCGAGTGCAAAGAAGCGCGTGAGGAGTGCAGGGAGTCGTGCGCGGTCGAGCCTCCGCCTCCCGAGGAGTGTGCGCACTGTCGGGCCGAGCTTCGCGTCTGTCTCCACGAGGTCGGGGCGGAGGGTCGAGCGTGCACCTCGGGCTGCATCGAGTCGAAACTCGAAGCGGCCAAGGAGTGCCGCCGCGGCCCGAATCCGATTTCGTGCTTGATTGGCCTCGCCCGTGAGGCCGCCGTGTGCCTGCGCGGATGTGCCCGCGAAATGCGCAGCGGCGCGCACGGTTGTCAGGTGGGTCATCGCGTGTGTCGCGACGAGTGCGAGGGCGGCTCGGGCCCCTACGGGTCGGCGAGTCAGGCCTTCCTGATCGCGCCCGCCGGATTGCTTCCGTAGCGCGGAGAGCGCCGCGACGGTGCGCCCTCCCGGGCCGGCCTGCCGGCGGGTGTGGGAGGGCAGGGTCGCGCGATCTCCGGTTCGGAGGCCGTTCGTGCCGCTCCCCCGGCTTGCTACGACGCAGCTCCACCGATAGGTCGCTCCTGAACGGGCCCGCCGCTTCCGGCGGGCCGTGAGATTGGAGGACCCCCGTCATGGCAATTCGTTTGGGTGATACGGCTCCGGACTTCACCGCGGAGACGAGCGAAGGCACGATCAACTTCCACGAGTGGATCGGCGACGGCTGGTGCGTGCTGTTCTCGCACCCCAAGGACTTCACTCCGGTCTGCACGACCGAGCTCGGGTACATCGCCAAGATCAAGCCCGAGTTCGAGAAGCGTGGCGTCAAGATCCTCGGTTTGAGCGTGGACTCCGCCGACTCGCACCGGGAGTGGTCGAAGGACATCGAAGAGACCCAGGGCCACGCTCCGAATTACCCACTCATTGCGGATCCGGATCGGAAGGTGGCCGATCTCTACGACATGATCCATCCGAACGCACTCGACACGCTCACGGTGCGGTCGGTGTTCGTGATCGGGCCCGACAAGAAGGTGAAGCTCATGCTCACCTACCCGGCGAGCACGGGCCGCAACTTCGACGAGATCCTTCGCGCGGTGGACTCGCTCCAGCTGACGGCGAAGCATCAAGTGGCGACGCCGGTCAATTGGCAGGAGGGCGACGACGTGATCATCGTGCCGGCGCTCTCGGACGAAGACGCGAAGGCCAAGTTTCCGGACGGCTGGGACGCGAAGAAGCCCTACCTTCGCATCGTGAAGCAGCCGAGCTGACGGACCGACGTGGCCGATCCGAGCACGCGCACGAACCCACTGTTGTTCCCCGAGGGGCTTCCGCCCTTCGGGGAGATCGAGCCGGCGCACGTCGTTCCCGCCATGAAGACGCTCCTCTCCGAGCTGAGCGGCGAGCTCGAGAGAATCGAGCGAGCGGCCGAGCCGACCTGGGAGAGCACGCTCGAGCCTCTGGAGGCGATCGGAGAGAGGCTCGGACGCGCCTGGGGTGTGGTGGGGCATCTGATGGGGGTGCGCAACAGCGACGAGCTACGCGCGGCTCATGAGGAGGTTCAGCCGGAGGTCGTCGCGTTCGGTCTGCGGATCGGGCAGAGCCGTCCGATCTACGAGGCGGTTCTGGCTCTGCGGGACAGCCCCGAGTTCGGCCGTCTCGACGCGACGAAGCAGCGCATCGTCGACTCGATGCTTCGCGATGCCCGGCATTCCGGTGTCGGGCTCGAGGGCGACGAGCGGGAAGCCTTCAACCTGATTCAGCGCGAGCTCGCCGAATGCTCGACGCAGTTCTCGAACAACGTGCTCGACGCGACGAAGGCGTTTGCGCTCACGCTTCGAACGCCGGAGGAGATCGAGGGGCTGCCCCCGAGCTTGTTGCAGCTGGCGGCCCAGGCCGCGCATCAGGCGGGTGAGGAGGGGGCGACGGCCGACGCGGGCCCGTGGCGGATCACGCTCGACTTCCCGAGCTACGGCCCGTTCCTGCAACACAGCCGGCGACGCGACCTGCGCGAGCAGGTTTACCGGGCGAGCGTCACCCGGGCGTCTCGGGGAGAGAAGGACAATACGCCGCTCATCCGGAGGATCCTGGAGCTCCGCCACGACGAGGCGGTCCTGCTCGACTTCGAGGACTTCGCGGCCCTGAGCCTCGACGCGAAGATGGCGCCGGACGTCGCCGCGGTCGAGACGATGCTGGAAGAGCTGCGAACCGCCTCGTACGATGCGGCGAAGCGCGATCTCGACGAGCTGGCGGACCTCGCGCGCGCCGAGGGCGCTCCGGAAGCCGACGCGCTCGCCCCGTGGGACATCCCCTTCTGGGCGGAGCGGCTGCGCGAACGGAAGTACTC
>JAUIFY010000091.1 GCA_030430245.1 bacterium
GCCCCCCGGCCGAGCCGGCGACCGCGCTTCCGGCGGCGCTCCACGGTCTGACGCCACCGTGGGTTGCGACGCTCGGCCTCACGGCCGTGGCCGCCGCCGTGATCTCGTCCATCGACTCGTCGTTCCTGTCGGCGGCGTCGCTCGTCTCGCGCAACGTCGCCGCCCCTCTCGGCGCGCCGGCGGGACGCCGCGAGCTCGGTCTCGCCGTGGCGCTCGTGGGGACCACTGCGGCGGGCCTCGCCCTCGCGACCCAGAGCGTCTACGCCCTCTGGGCGCTCTGCGCCGACCTCGTCTACACCCTTCTGTTCCCGCAGCTCGTCGTGGTCCTCTGGGCGCGACACCCGCGCGCGTCGGCCGCTCTCGCCGGAGGGGCGGTCGCCCTCCTCCTCCGGGTGGGCGGAGGCGAGCCCCTGCTCGGCGTCCCCGCTCTCCTGCCCTACCCATGGACCGGCGCCGACGGCGTGACCGAATTTCCCTTTCGGACGACCTCCATGACGGCCGGCCTCGTGACCACGCTCGTGCTCAACGCGTGCGCCGGGCGCTCGCCTCGTACGCCGCCTTCTTCTCTTCGAGCTCCTCCCACCGCGACGTGAGCGCGGCCACCTCGGCCTGCCCCGCTTCGAGCTTCTCGCGGAGAGACGCGACCTCGTCTCCCCGCTCGCGGTAGGTCGCGGGATCGGCGAGCACCTCCTCGACGCGGCGCACGCGAAGCTCGGCCTCGTCGACCCGCTCGAGCAAGCCGTCGAGCTCGCGCTCCTCCGCGAACGTGAGCTTGCGCGGGCCCGTCGCCTTCGGCCGCACCGGCTCCGCGGGGGCGGTCTTGCGTCGGCCGGGAACCGCGGCCGGGGCCGAGGCGCCGACGCGTCGTCGATAGTCCGAATAGTTGCCGGCGTGAAGCACCACCCGACCCTCGCCCTCGAAGGCGACAATCGAGGTCGCGACACGATCCAGGAACCAGCGGTCGTGGCTGACGATCATCGCGCACCCCGGGTACTCGACGAGCATCGACTCGAGCGCGCCGAGCGTCGCGACGTCCAGGTCGTTCGTCGGCTCGTCGAGCAGCAGGAGATTCGCATTGCGCCCGAGCAGCCGGGCCACGCACACCCGCGCCCGCTCGCCTCCGGACAGGGTCGCGACACGGAGGCGTTGGGCCGGACGATCGAACAGGAAGCGCTCGAGATACGAGCCGACGTCGATGCGGCGCTCCCCGAGCGTCACCTCCGTCTGATCGTCGGCCACGGCCTCGCGAATCGTCCGTGTCTCGTCGAGCTCCGCGCGCATCTGGTCGAGGTAGCCCAGCCGGGTGTTCTCGCCGAGCGTCTTGGTTCCACGCGCCGCCTCGAGACGGCCCAGAAGGCAGAGCAGCAGGCTCGTCTTCCCCGTGCCGTTCGCCCCGACGATGCCGATGCGATCGCCGCGACCGAGCCGCAGATCGAGCGACGAGACGAGCTCTCGCCCGTCGCGAGCGATCCCCAGTCCCTCCAATGTCAGGATCGTCTTGCCGAGACGCCCGGCCCCCGCCTCGATCGTCGCGACCGGGTCGCGCGAGGGCGGACGGACGTCGCGCGCCGCCTCCACGCGTTCGACGCGCGCCTTCTGCTTGGTGGTGCGAGCGCGCGGCTGGCGGCGCAGCCACTCGAGCTCGCGTCGGAGGAAGTTCTGGCGGTTGCGCTCGGTCCGCTCGGCGAGGGCCTCCCGCTCGGCCTTCGCTTCGAGATAGTCTTCGTATCCTCCGGCATACGACGTGACGACGCCGTCGTGCAGCTCCAACGTCCGCGTCGTGACCCGATCGAGCACGTACCGGTCGTGGGTGATCAGGAGCAACGCGCCCGGGAAGCGGTTCAGAAGATGCTCCTCCAGCCACTCGATCGTCGCGATGTCGAGATGGTTCGTCGGTTCGTCGAGAATCGCGAGATCGGGCGCACCCACGAGCACGCGCGCGAGATCGACGCGGCGCCGTTCCCCGCCGCTGAGCGCGTCGACGCTGCGACCCGGGTCGCGAATGCCGAGATGGCCGATGATCGCCTCCGCCTCGTGCATCCGCTCCCAGCCCCCGAGCCGTTCCAGCTCCTCTCCGGCCGCCGCCTGCCGGCCGACGAGCGCGTCGACGTCGCCGCCGCCGGCCGAGAGCGCGGCCGTCGCTTCCTCGTGTCGAGCCTTCGCGTCGCTCCACGTGGCGAGGCTTCCCAGAACGACGTCCCGCACGCTCCGGCCGGCGGGCAGCACGGGCTCTTGAGCGAGGTAGTCCACGGCGACCCCCCGGCGCCGCGCGACCGAGCCGGCCTCCGACTCCTCCACCCCGGCGAGGATCCGGCCGAGGGTGGTCTTGCCGCTGCCGTTGTTCCCCACGATGCCGACCCGCTCTCCCGCGTGCACGGTGAGCGACACATCGCGGAGCACCTGGCGGTCCCCGTAGCTCCGACGCAGGTTCGTGCCGTCGAGGATGGGATGGGGCTCGCGACTCACTGGACACGCAACGGAACGGAACGGCCGGGCGCCCGTCAACCCCTGCGCTGGCGCCGGCGGAGATTCCCGCTACAACAGACGGTCGTGGCTGAGCCTGAGATGGACGAGTCGACCAACGTGTTCGGGGAGCCCCTCGAGGACTGCAGCCGAAACCCGCTCACGGGTTTCTTCCGGGATGGGTTCTGCAACACGAGCAAGCCGGACACCGGGTCCCACACCGTTTGCGTCGAGATGACGGCCGAGTTCCTCGAGTTCTCGAAGGCCCGCGGCAACGACCTCTCGACGCCCCGCCCCGAGCTCGGATTTCCCGGACTCCAGCCCGGCGATCGCTGGTGCCTCTGCGCCGCGCGGTGGCTGGAAGCCTACGAGAGCGAGGCCGCGCCGCGCGTCTGGCTGACCCGGACGCACAAGCGGGCGCTCGAGATCGTGCCGCTCGCCCTCCTCCGGGAGTTCGCGGTCGACCTCAACTGACCGATTTGATCAGGCCCCCCACGGCGTGATCGCCGACTTGAGCTTCTCGTAGCCCTGCAGGAAGCCGGGCCGCTCTCCGCCGTAGACCTCGTCGAACTTGCCGAGCGCGTCGTCGAGCCAGCGAGCCAACTCCGCGTTGTCCGGGTTCGCGTCGCGGTAGGCATCGCGAATCAAGACGAAGTGGATCCGCGGATCGTACGGCTTCTTCTTGCCCCCCATCCACTCGTCACCATCCAACAGGCGCAGGAGCATCGCGTCGGCCGAGCCGAGCGTCTGCTCGTGAATCGGCGGTCCCGACATCCGGTACATCACCGACGTCATGTCGCGTCCGTTGCCGGTCGTGTAGCCCATCTCGGCCCAGAGGCGGTTCATGTCGGCGCTCCCACCGACCCGGTCGATCACCTTCTGACCGAAGTGACGGAGCGGGTCGGAAACGTCGGCGAGCAGGTCGGTGAGTCGGTCGCCGTCGAGGTCGGTCGCGAGGATGATCGCATCCTGCTGGTCGATGAGATCCCACAGCAGGATGCCGTAGTTCGTATCGGAGATGTGCTGCTCGATCCGACCGCCCCAGGACTCCATGCCCTTCTTGAAGTCGCTCGGGAGCAACGCGAGGATGCGATCGACGCGCTCCCGGTGCTCGACGTACCCGTCGACCGCGTACCTCCGGCCCACCTCGAACTTGGTCCCCTCGAGCATCCAGGAGAGGATGCCCGAGTTGATCCCGTCCTCCTGAGCTTGGGTCGGCTTGAAGGCGACGCGACCGATGCTTCCGCTCTCGTGCACCATCTGCAGGAAGCGCCGGCACGCGTATGCCATCTGGACGCCGGGCGTGTTCATCTCGGAGTGGATGATGCCGGTCTCCGGGCTCACGTCGAACTTGGCCCTGTCCTGCGAGTACGGCAGGCACGGCATGCACCGGACGACCGTGATGCATCCGTAGGGACGCACGTTGCAGTACACGCCCGCCTGCGTGCGAAGGGGCGCATTGCCCGACTTGCCCATGACGACGACCTTGCCGCCCTTACCGTCGTTCACGTACGCGTCGCCGGCGGTCGACCACTTGATCGAGGTGCACGGGAGGTTCCCGAACCAGGCGAGGGGCTCGAGGTTCCGGTCGTGGCGGTACTGCGCCCACATCGGCACCGCGTAGAACGGAAGCCCGAGGACGTCGACCGCCATGAGCGTGCCGAGCAGCGCGTAGGCGTCGGTCAGGGAGTGCGCGACCGGATTCACCCCCTTCGTGAAATTGCCGCCCTTCCAGACGACCGCGTCGGGATGGCCCTCGGGGCGCAGGTCGGCCGGTTGAAACAGCCCTTGCAGCACGGCGAAGAGGTCGCCTCCGTCGGCCTCGGTACGGGCGATGTTCATCAGGTCGAGCATTTCGTTGTCCCCTCTCCTCACGAGCCCCAGCGGGGCGAATCGTCGTTTCGCCGGAGACCGCGCACACGGCCCTTCGGCGAGAAGGAGGGATAACGAACGCGAGCTCGACGCGCAGCTCGGTCGATCGCCCGACGAGCCTCAGAGCCCCACGTACGGCCGCGACTGGACCACGTAGAGCTCGTCACCGCGGAAGAGCCACTCGACGTCGAGCGGCCCGTCGTCGGGGAACACGCCCTCGAGGACCCGCGCCGCCCGGGCGAGCGCCCGGACCTGGTCGTCGGCCAACACGGGACGGCCGGGCTCCGGGTCCGGCACCTCGACGACGCCGCCGCGTTCTTCGTCGAAGACAAGCATCGTGTCATCGCCGTTGCGGCTCACGATCTTGATCCCGCCTTCCCGCACGTCGTAGAGGATCTGCTCGGGAACCCTCGTGCCCTCGACGACACCGATCCCGACGCCGTGCTTGGCGTTGATCGTGTAGGCCCGTGTCGCGCCGCCGTCGAAGACGTTGGCCGTGACGAGAACCCCGGCCGCCGTCGCGTCCACCGCCTCGAGAACGAGAACGGCGGCGTGTACGGCTTCATGATCGATCCCGAAGTGACACCGCTCGTCGTAGGCGCGCAGGTTCCACACGGAGGCCCATACGCGCTTCACCGCGTCCGCGACCGCGCCGACCCCCCGAACGTTCGGAACCGAGTCGTACAGCCCCGCTCCGTTCAGACCGGCCAGGTCCTCGGCGTTCGTGGACGAACGGACGAAGAGCCGCGACCGATCGACACCGCAGGCCGCCAGCCGTTCGGCGATGGCCGCGACCAGGACGTCGTCGATGGGGGCTGCGAGGATCTCCCGTCGCAGCCCCTCGAGCGCGACGTCGCGCAACGTCGCGTCGTCGCGCACGCGCGCGTCCGCCACGAGGGCGCGCGCTCGTCTCCACAGCCCGTGTCGCTCCATGTGCTCGGCGTAGTACGCCACCGGGATGCCGAAGCCCGGGGGGACGCGATAGGCCCGGGCTCGGCGCGCGACCTCGCCCAGGTTCGCGGTCTTCGCGCCGTAGGCCCGCGCCTCGTCGCCCCGGATCTCCGACAACGGCCGGAGCGCGCGCTCCCCGCGGTCGGGCGGCGGAAGCTCCAGGGACGCGCGCGCCGAACGCCGCCCCGCGTCGGCCGCGACGTCCTCCCGGGTCGCTCGCCGCAGCGTCGCCCCGTCGCGCCGGGCCTCGAGCACGACCATCGTTCCGTCGAGGTCGGCGTAGGCCGCCGAGCACTCCTTCCACCCGACGTGCGGAATCCCCCAGGCGCGGGCGCGCAGCGCCACGTGCGAGAGCGGAGTGCAGAAGTGCTCCGTGACGAGACCGCGAACGGGCGTGATGTCGGGAACGATGTCCGTGAGCACGACGATCTCGTCGGGCGCGAAGTGGAGCCCGCCCGGGCTTCCGTTGCGGCAGATCCGCAACCGGCCGACGGCGGTTCCCTCGCTGAAGGCGTGGTACGGGGCATCTTTGTAGATCTCGTCGTTCGTGATGGACGGCACCCCGGACAGCTCGTCGGCGTCCAGGAGCCCCTCCTGACGCGTACTGTTCGGCCGGAACTTGAGAGCGTCTCCGCGGTGGAACGTCTCGCGGACGCGGTCGTAGAGATGGCGGACGTCGGCCGGGCGGGCCTCGTCGCCCTCCCACAGCGCGAGCGTATAGACGTCCTGATCGGTGTGGTGCACGACCGTGCCGAGCAGGAACTCGGGCTTCTCGGCCTCGTAGTTCCGGTTGTAGGTCTTGAGGCGCTCGCGCACCTGCCACCGATTGTAGAGATCCGCGAGAGGGGACAGCAGCGGCGATCTCGGGCTCCAACGCTGCGTGAGCTCCGCCAGGACGAAGTCGGCATGGACCGCGTAGGCGTTCGCGTCGAAGTAGTAGATCCGGTCGGTCGGGATGTCGATCAGAAGTTTCGCGTAGCGCTCCGTGGCGACCGTCTCGCTATAGGCCGCGAAGGTCGCCTCGGAGTCGAGGGCTTCGACGAACGACACACGAGTCCCGTCCGGCTCTGCCGGCGATCCGGCGTCGCTCGAATCGTCTCCATCCGCTATGGCCTTCACGGCGCTCCCCGACGCGCCCGACGATGGACGCTCTGGTGTCACCTTCGGCACTCTGCGGAGAAGGCTTCAGCGCGGTGCGGCGTCGACCGCGGGCTCGCCGGGTCTTCGGCCCGTGGCTCGGAGTCAGTCCGCGACGAGCTCGACGTTGCTGCGCACGTTGTCCTGCTCGTCCGGCTCTCCGTCGTTGGCCGAATCGTCGAACGTCACGCTGACCGGCTGCGAACGTCCGACGTAAACCGCCGTATCGATGCCCCCTCGCCCGATCAGGCGATCGGGGCCGAGGCCGCCCTGAAGGGAGTCGTCGCCGGGGCCGCCGTCGAGGCGGTCCGCCCCGCCGTCGCCCCGAAGAAAGTCGTTGCCGCCACGCCCGATGAGGCGGTCGCGCCCGGGGCCGCCGACCAGGGTGTCCCCGCCGTCGCCCCCGCGGAGCACGTCGTTCTCGCCGCCGCCGTCGAGATGGGCGGGGATCGGCCCGCGCACCACCACCCGGTCCCGCGCGTCGCCGAGGAAGACCTCGATCGACGAGAAGACGCCCATGCACCGGACGATGCTTCCGGCCGCCGTGCACGGGCCCCCCGGCGGAAGAACGACCTCCGTCTTCCGCTCCTTGATCTCGATCAGCTCTCCGTCCGCCGTCGTCCGGTGGCGGATCGTCATCTTCACGCCATCGTCGGAGGGACCGACGATCCGAAGGACGTCGCCATCGATCGTGAGGGCCGTCTGCGGCCGGATCACGGTCACCTCGACGCTCGCGTCGGCCGTACCGCCCGGCCCCGTACATTCGATCCGGTAGGTTTCATGCGCTTCGGGACGAACCTCGAGAGAGCCCGTGGTCTCGACGGACCCGCTCGCCCCGCCGACGAACAGACAACCCTCCGCATCCGTCGACGTCCAGGAGATCGTCGTCGGATCCCCCACCGCGATCGTCGTCGGAGCGGCGTCGATGCTCACCGTGGGGACCGGAGCGACGGCTTCCATGCACCACGCCGACTCGACCCGCGACCGCATCAGGTCGGGCACGCGCAGGCTGTCGTCTCCGTAGAGACCTTCGCGTCCGAACCAGAGGTTGATGTTCGAGTAGCCGCCCGAGCGCAGATGGCAGTAGCTCATGATCGTGCCGCCGCCGTTCGAAGGCACGCTCGTCGTGCCCGTGTAGCAGCCGCTCTGGCCGTTGTAGCACTGGTCGATCGGCGGCGAGTAGCAATGCGTGTGGCCGCTTCCGAAGTTGTGACCGAGCTCGTGGCTCACCCCCATGACGTCCCAGAAGAGCCAAGGGTCGCTGACGCTGAACCGCCCGTTGATGCTCCCGGTGAACCCGTACCCGTAGTAGCTCGAGCAGAGCACACCGACGTAGGCGACCCCGCCACCCGTACGCTTGCCGGAGAGGAAGTGCGCGACGGTGCGCTCGACGTCGCCGTGGGAGGCGCGCCACGCGTCCATGAACTCGTTCAACCCCGCCATCGTGCTGGTCGCCGTCCACGGATCGGACTCGGGCCCTTCGGACCAGAGCGACAGATGGCTCACGCGCAGGGTCGCACCGACGTCGCGCTCGTAGATCGCCGACATCGCCGCGAAGAGATCTCCGACGTACGCGATCGCCTCGTCGGTGGTCTCGAAGAGGTCGTGGAACTCGGCGTCGGTCTCGACCGCGACGTCCGCGACGTAGATGGCCGGCGCTTCCGCCGCCGCAGCGGTCAGGATCGCGGCGGCGGCTCGGGCGGCCGCGATCGGCGAGCCACCGAGCGGCTCGATCGCTTCCTCGCTCTCGCAGCCCCAGGGCGCCGCACCGCCCCCGTCCGGTCCGTTCGGATCGATCCAGTGGACTTCGGGGGTGCCGTCGGTCGACCCCACCTGCCAGAGACCGGCTCCGTCCGACACGAGTCCGCGGGTCTCCTGCGCGTCGACCGACAGGAAGGCGAACGAACCGTCGCGCCCCGCGACCGTGCCCGCGAAGTGCGCGGTGTCGGGGGCCCGGAAGGTCTCGCGCCTCGTCGCCCGGTTCACCACGATCGGCGCGCCGGGGCGGAAGACCTCGATGCGACGCAGACGAAGCGTGCCCGTGGGGCCGTCCGCGGAGTCGTCGACGCGGCCCGTGGCCGGCGCCGCCGCTCGGGGATCCGCCAGCGGGACGTCCTCGACGTCGAGCCTCTGGCCGACCGCCACCTCCCGGGCGCGAGCGGCGAAGTCGGGCGAGAGCAGCCAATGGCTGACCTCCTCCGCGCCTGCGCTTTCGGGGGCGCCGAGCGCGAGGCCGATTACCGGGACGAGAAAAGCGAGCGCGCAGCGCCGCGCACGCGTCGCCCGATCCTTCGATGCGTCTGAACTCGAAGCAGGCCTCACCGTCGCACTCCCCAGCCCCTGAACGCTGGATCGGCGGGGAGACCGGGCCCGCTTGAGCGTCTCCGCCTGCTTTTTTCGGCAGTCTCGGCGGGACCTGCGGCCGGCTCATGCGCCCGCCGCGAGGTCCGCCATGCTCGGAGGGACCCTCCGACGAATCGCTATAGGGCCCGACGAATTCGCTCGTACCCGCGCTTGAGCTCGTCCCCGAGAAGCTCGAGTGCAGAGCCGACGCCCTCGGCCGTACGGCCGAGACCGCTCCTCGACTTGAGCTGCTCCCATTTGTCCTCGAGCTCATGGAACTCCTGCTGAAGCTCCTTCGACGCGAGATGGATCTTCACCTCGACCTCATCGCGCATCGTCTTCAGGTCCTGGACGATGTCGTCCACGCTCTGCATCTCACCTCTCCTTTGCTCCCAGGGCGGCGTCGTCGCCGCCCGCCTCTCGGAAGATGGGCACGATCATGCGAGACGCAACGCAAAAAGCGTGTATCGTCGCGATAGACCCACACGAACGGACAGGAGCTTCTCAGATGACGAAGATCACCCCCATGGGCCTCGCCCTCGTCGCCGCGCTCGCGATCGCGGGCACCGCGCACGCCCACTGCGGCAGCTGCGGTGTCGGAGGCGAGGACACGACGCGCGAGGAATGCGCCTCGAAGTGCGCCGACGATGCGGCGTGCGTGCAGGCTTGCCTCGAGAAGCACGAGAAGGAGCACGACGGCGACACGACGGAATAGTCGCAGCGCGCGGTCGGGACGACTCCACCGGAACACCGGCCGGCACGCGCAAACCCGCTTTCTCGGTTCAGAGGGCACAGCAAGACTCGTGTTCGATGAAGAACCGAAACGGTCGAATCGAGGGTGCGAGAAGGCCCGGCGCGCAGAGCGCGTGCGTGGCCCTTCTCGCAAGCATCGTTCTCCTGGCCTGCGGCGGAGGCGGGAGCGACGGCACGACGACGAGCGCGCCCAGCACCGGGCCGTCGGCTCCCGAGGCGCCGGCACCGGGGCCCGACGCACCCGACTGCGAGAACGCCTTCGACTCGACGTTCGACGCGATCCAGGCCGTCGTCTTCGACCGGCAGGGATGCTCGAACGACGCGTGTCACGGAAGCAACGCGTCGGGCGGCCTCGACCTCCGGGCCGGGGCGTCCTACGCCAACCTCTTCGAAGTGCCCTCCGCCGCGTCCCCGCTCGCGCGCGTTCACCCGGGCGCCAAGGATCGCAGCTTCCTCTGGCTGAAGCTCCTCGCCGCGAGCGACGCGACGGTCGAGATCACGGGGGCGCCCATGCCACTGGGCACCGCGCCTGTTCCAGAGGACGAGATGGAGCTCGTGCGCCGCTGGATCCAGGCGGGCGCACCCGAAGCAGGCACGGTCGTCGGGACCGAGAGCCTGGTGGATGGCTGCCTGCCCGATCCCGAACCGATCGTGATCGATCCGCTCGATCCACCGGCCGCCGACGAGGGAATCCAGCTCGTGATGCCGGGTTGGGACCTACCGGCCGCGTCCGAGAACGAGGTATGCTTCGCGACGTACTACGACGTCTCCGATCGGGTTCCGGACGAGTTCAAGTCGGCCGACGGCAACTTCTTCTACTACGACGCGTTCGAGATCCGACAGGACCCGAGCAGCCATCACCTTCTGATGCAGATCCCGATCGCGGCCCTGAGCGGAGAGTACGTCGACCCGTCCCTCGTGTCGGGCTGGGCCTGCATCGGCGGCGGGCGCGCGGGCGAGCCGTGCGATCCGATCGACGCGAACGCGTGCGGAGCCGGCACCTGCGCGAGCCCCGTCGAGCCGAGCAGCGGCTGCAGCGGCTACCAGGCGGCGCCCGAGGTGAACCCGCTCACCTTCACGGGAACGCAGCAGGCCCAATTCGCGCGCGAGAACCATCCCGGCGTGTACGCGCAGATTCCCGTGCGGTCGATCCTCTTCTGGAACTCCCACGCGTTCAACCTGACGACGACGGCCGGGACGATGAACGCGCGCGCCAACTTCCGGTTCGCGCGCGAGCGGACCTTCCCCTCGCGGACGTTCTCGCTCCCGAACTTCGCGATTCCCCGCCTGATCGCGGAGGGTGCCCGCCCCTATACCGAGGCGGTCCTTTGCGACGAGACCGTCCTGCCACAGGGTGCACGCCTCACCGGACTCAACTCGCACACCCACAAGCGGGGCCGCCACTTCTGGTACGAGGTGCCGGGCGGCGAGCACATCTACGACAGCTACGTCTACGACGATCCTCTGCAGAAGTACTTCGACCCGCCCCTCGAGTTCGATTCGAACGAACCCGCCGAGCGCACCATCACCTTCTGCGCACTCTTCAACAACGGCGTCGACGAGGACGGGAACCCCGACGGCGAGAGCGTCACACGGGCGTCGCGGATTCCCTACGGCGTGCGGCTGCGCGGCTCGGACACCGTCGTCGGCCTGTGCGAGCCCCTACGTTGCGTGAATCCCGGGATGTACGAGGTCGACTGTGACGACGGCATCCAGAACCAGGCTGGCGACGACGCCGCATGTGACTCGTTTCCCGGCGCAGGCGATGGCCTCTGCGACGCGTGCCCGATCGTGGGCGGCCCGAACATCAGCTACTTCGTTCAGCCGTAGCCGGCGCATCGGCGACGCGGGGTTGCCAATTTTGAAAATTGCATCTATTTTCAAAATTGGACCGATGCCGACGACCGCGATCAAGCCTGGACCCCGCCGCCGCGGCGCGTACGCCAAGAGTGCGGAAACCCGACAGAAGATCCTCGACGCCGCCTTGGACGCGGCCGAGGACCTGGGGTTCCACGGGGTCTCGCTGACCGAGATCGCCAAGCGGGCCGGCGTCGCCGTGGGCAACGTGAGCTACCACTTCGGCTCGCGGGACGAGCTTCTGCGCGAGGCGATGCAGACCGTCACGAGCCAGATCCAGCAGCACGTCGTGCAGGCCGGGGTCTCGGGAGACGACATCTTCGAGCGGGGCGAGGCGGGCGTGCGCGCTTTCCTCGCGTTCCTCCACGAGCACCCGAACTACACGCGCCTCAGCGAGGAGGTCCGCCACCACCACCCCGAGTTCCACCGCGAGAACCTCGCAAGTTGGGTCGAGCTACAGCGCTCCGAAATCCGCCGCGGTGTCGAGGAAGGTTCACTGCGTGCGATGCGTGAGGACGAGATCTCGGCGACGGCGTACTTCGTGGTCGGCGCCCACTACTTCCTCGACCAGATGATCGAGGGCATCGACGGTCGGACGTACCCGGGCGACGACGTCGTCACCGAGGCGTACATGAAGCTGTTCCGCGGCGGACTCGAGCAGAGCCGGCGACGGGAGAACGAGGAGAGAGCGAGATGATCGAACATCTGCAAGACAGCGAGACGTACGCGGCGCCCCGGCGGGAGACCGACTTCCCGATCGTGATCGTCGGCGCCGGCTTCGGAGGGATCGGGATGGCGATCCAGCTCGAGAAGGCCGGCATCCGCTCGTACACGATCTTCGAGCGCGCGGATGAGATCGGCGGCACCTGGCGCGACAACACCTATCCCGGAGCCGCCTGCGACGTTCCCTCGCACGCCTACTCTCTCTCCTTCGAGCAGAACCCTGACTGGACCCGCAAGTTCTCGCCATCGAGCGAGATTCAAGGCTACCTGCTCGGGATCGTCGACAAGTGGAAGCTGCGCGACCACATCGAGTTCGGCGTCGAGATCGACGAAGCGCGATTCGACGAGGAGACGGGCGTGTGGACGCTCCACCGCAGCGACGGCGAGACGGCCACCGCGCGCGTGGTGATCTCCGCGGTCGGCGGCCTCGTCGACCCGAGCCTTCCGGACATCCCGGGCATCGACGCATTCGAGGGCCACACGTGCCACACCGCGCGCTGGGACCACGACTACGACATGGAGGGCAAGCGCGTCGCCGTGATCGGGACGGGCGCCAGCGCGGTACAGGTCGTGCCGTCGATCGCACCGCGGGTGAAGCATCTGACCGTGTTCCAGCGCACGCCCGCGTGGGTCGTCCCGAAGCGAGACGCGGAGTACTCCGAAGCGGAGCGACAGCGCTACCGACGCTTCCCCCTCCTCCTGAACCTGAGCCGGGCGTTCAAGTACTGGATGAGCGAGCTCTTCGGACCGATCGTCTACCTGAACGCGCCCCGGCTGTCCGCACGCGGCGAGCGGATCTCGCTCGCGCATCTGCGCTCGCAGGTGAAGGATCCCGTGCTTCGCGAGAAGCTCACGCCGGACTTCCAGTTCGGCTGCAAACGCATGTTGATCTCGGACGACTACTGGGCGACGTTCGAGCGCGAGAACGTCACCCTGGAGTGCGATCCGATCGAGCAGATCGAGGGTCGCGGCATCCGGACGAAGAACGGAACCCTGCACGAGTTCGACGCGATCGTGTTCGCGACCGGCTTCGAGCTCGGTCTCGCCAACGCGCCCTTCCCGATCTACGGCCGCGACGGCCGCTCGCTGAACGATGCGTGGGCCGCCGGAGCCGTCGCCTACAAGGGCATGACCGTCTCCGGCTTCCCGAACTGGTTCATCCTGATGGGCCCGAACACGGGCCCGGGCCACACGTCCGTCCTCGTATTCACCGAAGCGCAGATCCAGCACACCCTCGGCGCGATCAAGAAGATGCGCGACGAGAACCTGCGCTACGTCGACGTTCGCCAGGACGTACAGGACCACTACAACGATCGGATCCAGGCACGGATGCCCCACATGGTCTGGGGCAACTGCAACAGCTGGTACCTGAACGACGACGGCACCAACCACTCGCTCTACCCCGGCCCCGCCTTCGAGTACGTGGCCGGGGCGTGCCACTTCGAGGCGCGCGACTACGAGTGCGTGAAGTTCGACGCGCCGGCGACCTCCGCGGACGAAGAGACCGCCGCCGCCTGAGCGGGCGGCGAGCGGTCACGTCGGAGGCCTCACCAGAAACACGGGCTCGTCGCGTCCTTGGGCTTCTCGAGCAGCGGTTCGCGCACCTGGTCCACCGTCGGGCCGCACGTCGCCGCGTACTTCTTCAGCTCCTCCATGTCGAAGCCGAAGAACGCGGCCGCGTTCTCCCCGACCATCATCCGAACCTCTTTCGGATCGACGTCCGAGAAGGCAAGGCGAAGCGACTCGAGTGTGTACGGATACGTCCCCTCGTAGTGGGGGTAGTCCGCGCCCCAGAGGACGTGCTCGAGACCGACGAGGTGCCGGCCCTCGAGATCCGCCGGCCGGGGGAAGCTCGCGCCGTAGTAGCAGTTCGTCTTGGCGTAGTGGCTCGGCGGCTCCTTCGTCACGCCGCGCCCTGCGAAGTCCACCTCGCCCGTGCTTCCGGCCTTCGCGATCTGCTTCCAGAGGTGGTCCATGTGCTGCATCGTCTGCTTCACCCAGGCGCAGCCCGACTCGCTGATCAGATAGCGTAGCTTCGGATACCGCTCGAAGACGCCGGAGAGGATCAGGTGCGCCATGCCGCGCGTGGCGAACCACGACATCTCGTAGACCCAGACCATGCTCGACGCCGGGTGGTTGCCGTAGTCCGGACAGCCGCCGCCGGAGTGCTGGTGGATGATCAGGCCGAGATCCTGACACGCCGCCCAGATCGGCTCGTAGACCGGAGAGTAGAGCGGCTCGAGATCGGTGTCGTCGGCGACCTGGGAGATGAGGACGCCGCCCCGGAGCTCGTTCTTCGCGATCCACTCGAGGTCCTTCAGCGCCTCGTCGACGTCGTTCAGCAAGACGACGCCAACCCCGGCACGACGACCCGGAAAGTCCTTGCACCAATCCGACAGCCAGCGGTTGTGCGCGCGCACGCCCTGGAGCCGAAGCTCGTACTCCTCGCTCGTCGGGGGCCGCGAGACCACGATCCCGTCGGGCGGGAAGAAGGGCGGTACGTTGTTCGGGAAGAGGACCTCGGCCACGACGCCCTGCGACTCGAGGTCCTTGACGCGGTCCTCGCCGCCCCAGGTCTTGTCCTTCTTCTTCCCGAGGTGCGAGCGTGAGGGATTGCGGTACTTCTCCCGCCACGCGTCGAATCGCTCGAGGTACTGCTCCTCCAGATAGTCCCGGTACCCGCTGATCCGTGCCCCCGCGTGGCAGTCCGCCGAAATCAGGACGTACGGTTCGTTCGCGTCGGTCTCCATGGCCGGTCCTCCTGAACCGTGACGTTCGCAATCGGCGGGAATTCGGTCAAGTGATTGACCTAGACGAGCCTTCGAGGACGCCGAAGCTCAGGCCTCCGCCGCGCGGGCGCGGCGGACGAGATCCACCATCTCCTTGCGGGCCTCATCGCTCGACGCGATCGGGCGGGAAAACCCGAGTCGGATCGGCCGCGGCCCCTTCGAGGTCTCGGCGGACATCTCGAACCCGTAGCGATCGACGGAGGTCATCGTCGCCGCGGTCGCGTCCTTCGCCTTCGAGAACACGCGGCAGAAGAGGACCATCGCGTCGGCGTGATCGGCGTTCATGTGATCGATGATTCCGCGGGCACGTGGGGCGATGGGGTCACTCTCCGACCCGGTCCAGTCGCCGATCTCGACCCAGGACATCCGGCCGTACCCACCGATGTAGCGCACGCCCTCGACGTCCAGGCGCCAGAAGCCGAAGTCCGAGTAGTCGACGTAGTACTCCGCGTTGGGATGGGTCGCGAGATACGCGGCCTTCGCCGCGTCGCGCTCGTCGCCGTCCCCGAGCCGTCGACACGTTCCGAGCAGCGTCACGCGTCCGTTGGCGAGCGGGTCGCCCTCGCCCCCTTCGGCCACCAGAAGCGACGCGCGGCCGTCGCGACGCAGGTTCTTCGTATGCTCGGCGAGTTCGCTGATGAAGAACACCGGCGCGCCCTCATCCATCGCGAACGTGACGAACGAGCCGTACGGGTATCCCGCGGGCTCCTGCGCGATGGTGCACAGCGTGCCGGTCTTGATCGCGCCGACCAGCGTCCGCGCGCGCTCCCCGTGCGTCGGGGTGGGAACCTCCGGGTCGTACAGCAGCTCCTCGGCTTCCCCCGAGGGGCGGGAATGAGCGTCGTTCCTCACAGCGAACCTCCTTGCGTGCCGTGGAGCATAGCGCGCGAACGGACCGCGCGCCCCACCACGTCCTCGCTCAGTCCGAGAGATCTCGCCGGCGTCCCTCCAAGCGCTTGAAGGCGTCGCGAGCGATCTGCAGGCCGAGCTTCACGATCTCCAACAACGCGTCGTCGCTCCGCCCGCGCGGCACGCCCTTGGCCGCGAGCGTCCGCAGAGCTTTGGTGTACTCGCATTGCCACCGCTGTCCGACTGCGTCCGAGGTGCTCATCGTCCCCTCCTGGTTCGCGCGTCCATTAGCGGACGACTTCGGGGAACGGTGCAAGCACCAAAAGGTCAACGTGCGTTCGATTCAATCGATCGATTGGTGTCCCTCGCACCGCGGCGGGGCTGCGCCACCGACCAAGAGCGACGCACTCGCGGCTAGCGCTTCACGGCGATCTCGGCGAGACGGTCGACTTCGACCAAGTCGGCGGTGGCCGGCACGAGAAAGCACTCGTCGCAGCCTTCGGCCTCGATACCGTCGAGCGCGCGGCGCACCGCATCCTCGCTCGACGTGGACATCGTGTCGGCGATCATCTTGCCGACCTCGTCGCCCGCGATCTTCAGATAATCGTAGACGTACTTCTTGAGGCGAGCGTCGGCGTCGTCCGCCAGACAGCACCAGAAACCCGTCGCCAGGTAGGGGCGATCCCTCCCCTCGGACTTCCACGCCTCGAGCGCCAGCTGGAACTGCTGCCGGACCGGATCCGCGTCCCCGTTCATCGTGAAGCCGTAGAGGCCATCGGCCCATTTCGCGGAGCGCGCGATCGACTTCGGCATCATCGCACCCGACCAGATCGGCGGACCACCCTTCGTGAACGGCACCGGCCCCACCGGGTCCGCCCCCTCGAACGGAGGCTCTCCGGCCCAGACGCTCCTCATCGCGGCGACGCCCTCGTCCAGCCGCTTCAGGCGCTTCTCGAATGACGCACCGACCGCGCGGTAGTCCTCCTCCCGCCCGCCGACGCCCACCGTCGCCGTGACGCGTCCTTCGGAGAGGACGTCCATCGTCGCCAGCTCCTTCGCCGCCCGGACCGCGGAGTGCATGGGCAGAATGTACAGCGACGGCACGATGCGGACACGCCGGGTGAGAGCGCAGGCCGCCGACAGCACGACGCGCATGTCCTGCGTGTGACCGACGATGCGCTCGCCGCAGCCGAGACTCTCGAAGGGCCCTTCGTCGGCGAGACGACACCAATCGAGCGTCGTCGCGCGGTCGTACTCGGGCTTCGCGTAGGGGACACAGATGCTGATCTTCACGGGCCAGCAGGCTAGCGGACCGGCGCCGAAGACGCAGCCTCAGCTCACGCCGATGCGACTCATCGTACGGCGTCGCCCCCAGTCGGAGCCGACGTTGTTGCGGAACGCCGGCGGCCGGTCCTCCAGGACCTCCGTCTCGAGCCAGAGCCGCTTCAGATGCCGGACCCGCCCGGTCGACGGGTCGTCGACGTACGTCGTCCGGGCGTGCAGCACGTGGTAGTTGTTGACGAACTGGATGTCGCCCGGCTGCAGGTCCATGAACACGTTGTAGTGCGGATCCTGCGTCATCGCGTCGACGCGCTGCATCGCCGCTTCCTGCGCTTCCGTGATGCGCGGCGCGTCGGAATGGCGCTGCGAGAACAGAATGTAGGGCCGGATGTAGCGCACGAAGAGCCGATCACCGAACTCGGTGAAGGCCGGCATGGAGTACCACCTTCGCCCGCCCTCGGGCTGCTCATCGCGAAAATCGTACGGCAGCGGCCCATACAACTCCGCCGCCAGATCGGGCGAGTCGCGGACGAGATCGTTGTGGATCGAGACCGCGTTCGCCACGGTCGAGAGGCCACCACTCTTCGCCTTCTGAAGACACATCAATCCCACGAGGTCGGACCCGTCCGAGTGATAGGGAAAGGGCGCGGCACCGCCGATCTCGTTTCCGCGCGAGTTCGTCTCGGCCCCCGTCTTGCCCTGATCGAGAACGTCGCCGAGCAGGTGCCCCTTCTTGTTCTGCGGCCACGGCCTCCCGAGATGCATGCCGATGCCCCAGTAGAGCGTCTCCATCTCGGCTTGCGAGTACTTCTCGCGCGGAATGCCCCGCAGGAGGACGAACCCCCTACCCTCCATCAGCTCACGCTCGACGTCTTCGAGGCGCGCGGCCAACTTCCCGAGAGGGAACTGTTCCCGCCCGAGGTCGAGCAGCTCGTCACCCGTCGACGTCGCGTGGCGCAGCGCAGCATCGAGCTCCGCGAGCTCCTCGTCGTCGAGCCGCTGGATCCACGTGGACTCGTCGGCGACGTCCTCGGCGTGCCACTCGCAGCGGGTCTCCAGGACTCTCGGGGATGTCGGCACGATTCTTCTCCTCGTCTCGTCACGCCGGACGCGGCTGCGCGCCGCGGATCAGCTTGCCGGGGAGGGCTTCCGTCGCGACACCGTCGCGGTAGACGACCTCGCCCGACACGATCGTCGCCCGGTAGCCCTCGGCGGTCTGCACCAGCCGCCGACCGCCCGCGGGCAGGTCGTGCACGATGCGCGGGGGATGGAGCGCGAGTGCGTCGTAGTCGATCAGGTTCAGATCGGCCTTGTAGCCGGGCACGAGCACGCCCCGATCGTGCAAGCCGACGGCCGTGGCGGTGTCCTGCGTATGCGCACGCACCACCCACGGCAGCGGCAAGCGCTCACCACGGGTCCGGTCGCGCGTCCAGTAGGTGAGCATGGTCGTCGGGAAGCTCGCATCCGAGATCGTCCCGAGATGCGCACCTCCGTCTCCCAATCCGAGAACCGTATCCTCGTGCTTCATCATCTCGAGCGAGGGCTCGAGCGAGCGGTCGGCGTAGTTCAGGAACGGGAGATACAAGAGCGATCTCCCATCGTTCTCCAGAAGCAGGTCGTAGACGAACTCGAGCGGCGCGACTCCGGCAGCGCTCGCCCGCGCCTCGACGCTGTCTTCCGGTCCCGGCTCGTAGTTCGGGGGATCTCCGAGCGTGAAGATACGTCCGAAGTCGGTGAGCATGTTCGTCAGGAACCGATTGGCGTCCGGCGGGGTCTCCCCGAGGATCGCGCGGCGCATCTCGGGGTCGCGCATTCGCGCCACCTTCTCGGCGAGCGGCAGCCCCGCGATCTTCTGATACTCGCGATGGAGCAGGAACGGCGACAGCGTGCACTCGAGGCCCAGGACGATACCCACGGGCCGGCCGCACACCTGCCCCTTCATCGGCAAGCCGGCCGCCGTCGCGTCCCCGATCCAGCCGATGAGATCCCGCCATTGCGTCGGCCGGCGATCGTCCTGCAGCACGCTGACCGAGAGCGGCCGCCCCGACCTCTCGACCAGTCGACGGAGCATCCCGAACTCCTCCTTCGCGTCGGCGAAGTCGGAGACGACCTGGAGCACGCCCTTGCCGGAGTCCGCGAGCGCCATCGCGATGCCCAGGAGCTCGTCCTCTTCCGCGGTCAACGTCGGAGTGGGCCGGCCGTCGCTGCTCCGGTGGTTCAACGTGCGTGAGGTCGAGAAGCCGAGCGCTCCCGCCTCGACGGCCTCGCGGGCGATCCGGGCCATCGTCGCGATGTCGTCGGGTGTCGCGGTCTCTCGGTTCGCGCCCCGCTCCCCCATCGCGTAGACGCGGATCGCGCCGTGGGGTGCCTGCGTCGCGAAGTCGATGTCGTGGGCTCGCGACTCGAGGCGATCCAGAAACTCCCCGAAGCTCTCCCACGACCAGTCGAGACCGTCGGCGAGGACGACCCCCGGAATGTCCTCGACGCCCTCCATCAGCTTGATGAGAAGGTCGTGGTCATCGGGGCGACACGGCGCGAAGCCAACCCCGCAGTTTCCGGTCACGACCGTGGTGACGCCGTGCCACGACGACGGGGTGAGCCGCGGGCTCCACACGGCCTGCCCATCGTAGTGCGTGTGGAT
>JAUIFY010000411.1 GCA_030430245.1 bacterium
CTCGCTCGTCGGTCCGGACCCGGTATTCGACCACGACTTCGTCCACCTGCGCGAGCCGGGAGATCCATGGGAGCAGCACCTCCACGCGGACGCGATCCTCGACCGCGCCGAGCTCGCCTTCGACGTACAGCTCTTCTACTTTCCGCACGCCCTCGCCCCGGGAGAGGGCGGCACGCGCTTCGTACCCGGAACCCACCTACGGCGCGTGAACGAGCTCCAGGTGGGGCGCTACCAGCATCTCCTCGGAGAGGAGCGCGTCGCGTGTCCCGCCGGCACCGTGATCGTCTTCCATCAGGGGCTCTGGCACGCCGGGCAGGCCAACCCCTCGCGGCAGCGGCGGTGGATGTACAAGATCCGTCTCAATGCGACCCAGCCGCAAGTGCGGCTCTGGGACACGTCCGACCTCGACGAGATGCAGAACGGACCACCTCTTCGCCCGATTCGCCGACGAATCGGTCGCGAAGGAGTTCCGACACGTCGAGCCGTGGTGTGACAACGCGGACTACCGGCTCGAGCAGGTTCAGCGCGCCCTTCTCTGGCGGTACCTGACCGGCGACGACGCGTTCGACGTCGACTACTATCTGACCCGCGTCGAGCGGCACCGGGCGTTGGAGTCCTCGTGAGCCTCGTTCGCCAACAGGTCCTCTACCTCTGGCTCGACACCTCGAGCCTCGACGGTCGCGTGCTCGGGTGGGCCTTCCACGACGGTACCGCCGGCCGCGGTCCGTCTCTGCCGCAGGAAGAGCCGCCCTACCCCAACGGCGTCGCCGCACTGCACGACGGCTGGTGCCTGCTGCAGTCGGCACAGCTCATCCCGGCCTACCCCGGCCGCGAGCACACCACCTCGTTCCTCCAGCACGAGTTCCTGCTCGAACGCCGCATCGAGCTGGAGGACGCCGTCGAAGATCAGACGTAGGTGCTGCCCTTCATGCCGGTGGCCACGTCCTGTCGAATCTTGACGTTCACCAGCGCGGGCTTGCCCGACGCGAAGGCACGCTCGAGGGCCGGGCGGATCTGGTCCGGCTCCTCCACGTACTCGCCGTGGCCCCCCATGGCCTCCACGATCTTGTCGTAGCGGGTGTAGTTCAGAAGGGTCGCGACCTTCCGCTCCTCGCCGAAGATGGCCACCTGCGGCCGGAGCATCTGCCCCCACGCCGCATCGTTGCCCACGATGCCGACGATCGGGAGATTGAAGCGCACGGCGGTGTCGTACTCCATTCCGTTGAAGCCGAACGAGCCGTCGCCGTAGATGATCAGGACCTTCTTGCCCGGGTTCGCGATCTGCGCGGCGAGGGCGAACGGCATGCCGACACCGAGGGTCCCGAGCGGGCCCGGATCCATCCACGCCCCTTCGCGCATGACCGGGACGACCTTCGATGCCTGAGCCACGATGTCGCCGCCGTCGCCGATGAGGATCGTGTCGCTGTCGACGAAATCGCGGATCTCCCGGCACATCCGGAGCGGGTCGATCGGCACCTCGTTCGAGTTCAGCTGGGTCTCGAACTTGGCCTGGAGCTCCTCCTCGTTCTTCCGAAGCGAGTCGCGCCACTCCGTGAACTTGAGGGAGGGCGCCTTCTCCTCGAGCCGGGTCTTGAGGTTGGCCAGCGAGACGCCGAGATCGCCCACGAGAGCCGCGTCGGCCGAGCGATTGTGCCCGACGAGCGTCCCGTCCACCTCGAACTGCACGATCTTGGCATCCGCGGGGATGGTCTGCCCGAAGCGCAGACGGAAATCGAGAACGGAGCCCGCGAGGATGAACACGTCACACCGGGTCATGGCGTCCTTGCGTACCTGGGTGAAGAGATTCGGCGAGTCGTAGGGGATCTGCCCGCGACCCATGCCGTTCACGAAGGACGGCAGGTCGAGGTGATCGATCAAGGCGTTCAGCTCCTTCGACGCCTGACACCACTTGATGCTGGTCCCGGCCAGCAGCACGGGTTGCGTCGCGCTCGCGATGAGGTCGGCCGCCGCCTCGACGTCGGCCTCGGGGGGCGCGACCTTCGGCCGCTCCGTCGAGATCTTCGGAATCGCGAACTCGCCTTCGACCGGCCCCTGGAAGACGTCCATCGGGATCTCGAGGAACGCCGGCCCCGGCATGCCCGAAACGGCGTGGCGAATCGCGATCGAGATGTACTCGGCGATGCGCGACGTGTCGTAGCAGGCGTCGGCCCACTTCGTGATCGGCTTCATGAGCGAAACGTGGTCCATCTCCTGGAGCGAACCGCGACGAAGGTTCGCGAAGGGCCCCTGACCACCGATGACCAAAATCGGGCTGTTCGCCCGCCACGCGTTCGCGACACCGGTCACACCGTCGGTCACGCCAGGACCGGCCGTGAGCACGGCAACGCCGATCTTACCCGGATTGACCCGGCTCCATGCGTCGGCCGCATGCACCGCCGCCTGCTCGTGACGCACGTCGACGACCTGGATCCCCTCGTCGATGCAGCCATCGTAGATGGCCATCACGTGGCCGCCCGAGAGCGTGAAGATGCACTCTACGCCCGCTTCCTTCAGTGCCCGCGCCGCGAGCTTTCCGCCGTGAGTCGTCATGGATGGGTCACTCCTTTACGGCAGCGGGTAGCAAGCGGATTCCCCCTTGACCACGACGCGCCGGCAGCGCGAGAATCCGTCGCAGAAGGAAAGACGATGCCCTCCATCGAGCTCATCCTCGCCTGTGCCGCCTGTGCCGGACTTCTCGTCTTCGACGCCTATCTGATCCGCCGAGTCCGGTCCGAGGTCCGGGCCGAAACCCGCACCGATCGCCGCCGGTAGCGATCCCTCGCGGGGAGAGATCCGGACGCTCTCGGAGCCGCGCACCCGCCGCGTCGTGCGAAGGCCCGAGCGCTGGGTCGGATGTCTCAGCAGATTCCCACTGGATTCGGGACCGCGGGTGGCCCTACACTCGACGTCGAGAGTCAGCCGGACCCTGGGGAGGGGGGAGTGAAGATGAGCTTGGTTCATCGGAGCGGGCACGGCCTGCTCGGAATCGCGATCGGCCTCGGGCTCGTGGTGGCGACGCCCGCTCGAGCTCAGGACGTGACGTTCACGGTGTTCGCGAGCGGGATGTCGCAAGTCGTGGACATCGCGAACGCGGGGGACGACCGTCTCTTCGCCGTACAGCAGTCCGGCGAGATCCGTGTCGTCCAAAGCGACGGCACGGTCCTTCCGACGCCGTTCCTGGACTTGAGCGGTCTCGTTTCGACCGGATTCGAGAAGGGTCTGCTCGGGCTCGTCTTCCACCCCGACTACGCGAGCAACGGCTACTTCTACGTGAACTACACGAACTTCGCGGGAGACACGGTGGTCGCCCGGTACGGCGTGTCGGGGAACCCCGACGTCGCCGACGCGGGAAGCGCATCGACGGTCCTCACCGTCGAACAGACGTACGGCAACCACAACGGCGGAGATCTGAGCTTCGGTCCCGCCGACGGCTACCTGTACATCGGGATGGGCGACGGCGGGAACGGATGCGACCCGAGCGACGACGCGCAAGACGGGATGGAGCTTCTCGGAAAGATGCTCCGCATCGACGTCGATGGGGGCAG
>JAUIFY010000092.1 GCA_030430245.1 bacterium
CGGGCCGCCGGAGAATCCCCGGGTCGGCGTCTTCGCGCTCGACCGCACGTTTCAGAACTTCTCCCCCTCGCTCGAGTTCGGCGAGAGCTACCTGGATTTTCGCGGCGATCGCGTGGACGTTCGTCTGGGGCTCCAGAAGTTCTTCTGGGGACGGCTCGACTCGCTCCAGCCGAACGATCTCTTGAGTCCGCGGGAGTACGAGGATCCGCTTCTGACGGACGCGGTCGATCGCAAGATCGCGGTGCCCGCTCTGACGTCGGTCTACTATCCGGATCTGGCGGAGATCGGGGACGACTGGCTCGAGGAGCCCGCGGTCACTCTGGTGTGGCAGCCGATCTCCGTTCCGTGGCGGTTCCCGCTGCTCGAGGAGCGCTGGTACCCGACGACCGGCCTGGCCGATCCCTTCCTGGAGGTGGGTGCCGACGCTCTCCCCGGCTGTCCGTGTCGGATCGCCGTCGATCAGGAAGCCGCCAACGCGCCGGCCCCGGCGCGCCGGTTCGACAATGGCAACGTCGCGCTCCGATGGGCGGCGCGGACGCGCGGTTTCGACTGGAGCGTCATGTTCTGGAACGGGTACGACACGTCGCCGGCCTTCGAGGTCCCGATCCGGCTCACCCTCGGCCCGCCCACGAGCGGGGGGCCCACGATCGGGACCGCCGACACCCAGATCCGACCGGCGTATCGCCGGTTCCAGGCGGTGGGTGCCGACTTCGCGACCAGCGTCGGTCGGTTCACGATCCGCGGCGAGGGCAGCTGGCAGTTCCGGCGCCCGTATCCCATGGACCTCGCCGACGTCGCCGACCGGGTGCTCGCGGATCCGGCGAAGCGAGAGGCGTTGCTCGAGGGGAACACGATCGTCGAGCCGGCCTTCGCCGCGAGGGACTCCTGGACGTGGGGACTCGGCGCCGACACGATCGCGGGCGGCGCGCTCATGATCCTCGAGGTCTACCAGCTCGTCATTCTGAACAATGACGTGCCGCTCCTCGTGCAGGACGTGGACACGCGTCTCGCTGCGAACGTCTCGCGGGGCTTCTTGCGGGACCGCCTCGACGTCGAGCTCATCGGCGTCTGGGGCATCGAGTCGAGCTACGAGCTGGTGCGGGCGACCGTGAGCTACGACGTGACGGACCAGCTGGAGCTGCGCCTGGGCGCCCTCGGCCTCTGGGGCCGCGAGCGCTCCCTCGTGGGGCAGTACCGCCGGAACAGCGAGCTCTTCGGCGGCGTCCGCGTCCACTTCTGACTCGAGGCCCCACGGGGCCGGACGTGCCCCACGCTGCTCGCCGCGTGGGCGATGCCCGCCGATTGCGCAGGTCCGCGAGCGCCGGCGCCCACGGGGTGCCACGTGCCTCGGCTGGACTCGGCCGGCTGGCCCGTCTTCAGGGCCTCGCCGTCGTGGTCGACTCTTTGCATGTGCGGCGGGCCGTGGTCACCCAGCGGGAGACACGAACCGAGAGCAAGGCGCTCGCCGTGAACCTGGATCCCAAGCGATACGGCACATTCGCCGAGATCGGGGCGGGGCAGGAGGTCGTGCGCTGGTTCTTTCAGGTGGGCGGCGCGGCGGGAACCATCGCGAAGAGCATTTCGGCCTACGACATGGCCGTGAGCGACGCGATCTACGGTCGCGCCGATCGCTACGTGTCCCGGGAGCGCCTCGAGAGCATGATCGCGTACGAGCATTCGCTCACGCTCGAACGCCTGCGCGAAGACCGCGGGAGCAAGACGGCCTTCTTCACGTTCGCAGACACGGTCGCGGCGCGCAGCTACAAGAACGATCGGGAGTCTCATGGGTGGATGGGGGTTCGCTTCCAGGCGCATCCCCGAGACGAGGACAGCTCGATCCTCCTGCACCTCCGGATGCTCGACTCGGAGAACGCGCTCCAGCAGGAGGCCCTCGGCATCGTCGGCGTCAATCTCATCTATGCGGCCTGCTTCCTGCATCACGACGCGGACCAGATCGTCGAGTCGTTCCTCGATTCGCTCTCGACCGACCGCATCGAGATCGACGTGATCGAGTTCTCGGGGATCGAGTTCCGCCACGTGGACAATCGTGCGATGAGCCTGCGTCTCGTTCAGCTGGGGCTGTCGGGTGCCGCGATGTTCTCGGACCAGGGGAAGGTCCTGCAACCGTCCGAGGTGCTGTACCGGAGACCCGTTCTCGTAGAGCGGGGTAGCTTCCGGCCCGTGACGCACGTGAACATCGACATGCTCGAGTGCGCGCGGGAGAAGTTCGTCGAGGAGCCTGCGGTTGCGGGGAAGGACGTCCACGTCCTCGTCGAGCTCACGATGCGGAATTTGCGAGCGACGGGCGAGGTGGACCTCCAGGACTTTCTGGAGCGCGCCGAGGTGCTGGCCGCCTGCGGCTTGACCGTACTCGTCTCGGACTACTTCGAGTACTACCGGCTCGGGGCGTTCCTCTCGCGCCACACCCGGGGCGAGAAGATCGGTATCGTCATGGGCGCCGGAAGCCTCAAGGAGCTGTTCAACGAGCAATTCTACACAGATCTCGACGGCGGAATCCTGGAGTCGTTCGGCCGCCTCTTCAAGCACGACCTGTCGCTGTACGTCTACCCACTGCGCCCGACGCCCGATGCTCCGATGGAGACGGTGCAGTCGCTCGAGGTCTCCGAGCACCTGGTGAAGCTCTACGGCTACCTCGTGGACCGGGGCTGCATCACCCAGCTCGACAACTTCCGCGAGGAGTACCTGCAGATCCTGTCGCGCGACGTTCTCGCGCGGATCCGGGGCGGCGATCCGAGCTGGGAGAAGATGGTACCCGACGGAGTCGCGGAGACGATCCGGAAGAACCACTTCTTCGGCCACCCACGCCTCCGTTCGGCCTGAGCCGAGAGTGCGCGGTGCGATCGCCTGCCTCGGTCACGGAAGCGGGAGCCGGCGCAGGTACCATCCCTTTTGGCGCTCTCTCCACGTACCTTCGTACGCGAACAGGTGCGGCCCGACGGAGATCCGAACGCGCATGTCGGCCTCGTCCGCGGCCGAGTAGTCGCCGTAGGCCCGGATCTTGAAGCGGTAGTGCTTCGCGTTCGACAGGTAGAACATGTCGACCTTCAGGATGCCCCCGTTCTTTCGCGCTTGCCGATCCTTGTAGACGAAGTGCCGGCCGCTCTTCCGCAGCTCTCCCGGGAGGAGGGAGTAGGTGAGGATCGTCCCACTCGAGTTCTCGAGCACGACCGATACCACGTGGCCGCGTGGGTCGAAGGTCGGTGGGAGGTCGAGGACGGCCGCCACCGCGAAGTAATCGTACGGGTTGCGGAAGGAGACCTTGGCCGGGCAGTGCGGGCATCCCACGATCTCCGACGGCGCGAGGATCGGCACCTGCGCATCGCTCTGCGACGTGCGCGCGGCTCCCGCGTCGTCGGTCCAGAGCATCGTCACGACGTTCTCGTGTAGACCCGACGTTGGGCTCGCCACGTGCTCGGTCAACGAGCACGTGTACGTTCCCCCGGGGGCGAGGACCTGCGGGAACGAGCAGCTGCCCCGTCCGTCCAGGTCTCCGTAGACGTCGTCGATCAGGCCATCGACCGTCGACGGCGCGGTCGAGGATTGGTTGCGCAAGACGAACGTGAAGGTGACGTCGGCGCCCGGAACCGGGATCGCACCCGGAGCCGCGAACTTCTCGACGACGGTGCTTCCTCCCGGGGCGGGCGACGCCGACGGGGCCGGCGTTGGTGCCGTCGTGGGAGTCGGCGTCGGTGCCAGAGTCGGTGTCGGCGACGGTGTTGGCGTCGATGTGGGTGTCGGCGTCGGTGTCGGCGCCAGCGTGATGCTGAACGTGGCGGTGGCACTCGCCGCGACCGACGGATCGCGCTCCGAGCGCACCTCGACGGTGACGGTCGCGGTTCCGCCGGCCAGCGGAGTGACTTCGAGTCCCATCACGCCGAGGGCCCCGCCGGGCAGGAGCGCTCCGCTCACGTGGAGGCCGCTTCCGATCGGGGACCGCAGCGAGGCCGAGATCGGCCCGCTGACGTCGACGATACGCAGCCCGACCACGTCGTCGAGGGTCCCTTCGTTCGCCAGGTCGACCTGCAGGTCGACGGTGCCGGGCGTGTCGATCGTCTGGGACGGCGGCGCGAGGGCGATGCCGAGGCCCCGTGTCTCTTGGATCGTCACGAGCGCCTGCGCCCGTGCGAGCACCGCGGGCTGCGTCTGCGCGGTCGCCTGCACGATCAGGGCCGCCGTTCCGGGGAGGACGTAGCCGATGTCGCCGACGGTGAGCGGGATGACTTGCGATGCACCGGCCGCGAGCGTGACGCTCGAGGGCAGGCCGGTCGTCGCGGCCGCGGCCGCGCCGCCGGCCACGAGGTCGAACGTCTCGGTCGCGCTCCCGGCGTTGGTCACCGTGAGGTCGAAGACGTCCCCCGGCGCGCCCGTCGGCGGGGTGAGAGAAAGCGTCAAGCCCGGTCCGACCACGACGACGCTCGACGTCGCGGCGTCGCTCGAGCTCGGCTCCGCCACGTCGGTGGCCGTCGCCGAGAACGGGAGGGTTCCGGGGGTCGCGGTGAGCGGTGCGACGAGCGTGATGGGCACGTCGACCGCGTTCACGAGCCCGGGGGCGACGACGACGCGGGTCTCGTCGAGCGATGCACTCCACCCGCCGGGGCCCGAGAGCGCGAGATCGTAGGTCTGGGTGGAGTCGCCGAAGTTCGCGATGCGAAGGGTCGGTCGATCGTACAGGACCGGGCTCGAGCCCGGGACGGCCGCGGAGGCGGTCGTTCCGGGGCCGGCACCGATGCCGGAGCCCACGATCGACAGCGAGACCGCGCGCGTCTCGAGGTCCGGGGGGGAACCCGTCGGTGCCTCGACGAGAAGCTCGGCGCTCGCCACCTCGCGGCCGCCGCCCGGGAAGCTCGCCTCGACCGCGAAGGCGGCGAGGGTCGGTGTGGCGTCCAGCGGGGGCGTCACTTCGAGCGGGACGACGACGGATCCGCCCGCCGGCACGAGGGTCGAGGCCGGTAGGCTCACCGACGCGTCGGGGAGGCCGACGAACGCGAGGTCGATCGTCGCGTCGGCGGCCGATGGGTTGGTCAACGTGACGTCGAAGCTCGCGGTCTCGCCGGTTTCCACCGACCGCAGATCGGGAGCGATCGCGATGATGCTGGAGACCGCCACGAACTGTGGCGGCAGCTCGACGGTCTGCCGGACCTGACTTCCGTCCCCGAGCGTGACGAGGGCGTCGACGAGCGTGCGCTCACTCACCTCCACGACGGAGCCGGGCTCGGCGCCGACGAGGGTGGCCTCGAACGTCAGAGGGGGCGGCGCGCTCGCGAAGATCGCCGGGATCTCCCACGTGATCTCGTCGGTGCTCGTCGCCGTCGGGGCGGGATCGATCGATCCCGCGTCCACGAGGAGGTTGGACACGCGGTGCGAGACCGTCACCGTGCCGCCGGCGTCGAGCGGCGAGAACTCGTTCGACCGGAACGTGTTCAAGCCGGGGACGAGCCAGCTCTCCGCCTCGTCGGTCGGGATCGATCCATCCTCGTTCACGTTCGTCACGTGATAGGTGTGCTGGTTCCAGATCTTGCGGGTCGGACGCCAGGGCTCGTCGGCTCCGCCGACGAGCATCACGCCCGAGATCTTGCCGCCGAGGTCCGAGCTCGCGCTCGCCACGATCTCGGCGTTGCCGTCGCCGTCCGCGTCGGCGACGACGGGCATCTCGAGCCGGGTGCGGGAGCTCTTCTCGATCGCGGTGAGCGGCGTTCCGTCGGAGCCGCGGTACACGCGGAGGAACTGCTCGTCTCCGTAGATCACCTCGAAGGCGCCATCGCCCTCGAAGTCGAACACCGTCGATCCCGTGAGTCGCGAGCTGGCGTCGACGGTCGGCGCGTCCCAGAGGATCGAGCCGTCGGTATCGAAGACCGTGTAGGTTTCCGCGCCGGCGACCCCGATCTCGACCGCGCCGTCGGCGTCGAAGTCCGCGACGGTCGGCGGGCCGAGCCGGTTGGTGTTCGCCACGACCACGGGCCCCCACACGAGCGTCCCGTCGTGCTCGTGGAGCGAGACCTCGTTGCCTCGAACCAACACGATCTCGGCTTCGTCGTCGGCGTCGAAGTTCGCGACGGCGTTCGTGCCGTCCGCACCGGAGAGCCTCCACGCCTCGGTCCCGTCGGCTTCGTACAGCGTGTCGCCGGCCACGATCTCGGGGGAGCCATCGAGATCGACGTCGGCCACGAGGGAGAGCGCGCCGATGGCGTTCGAGCCCTCGCCCTGGTTGATCGTCCCGCTCCAGAGGAGATTTCCGTCGGCGTCGACGACGTTGCTGCCCAGGACGATCTCGGGCGTGCCGTCGCCGTCGAGATCCGCGACCGCCGGAGCGCCATTTCCGGGGTTGCGCACGAGCCCGGCACGCCACTTCGGAGTGCCGTCGTGCTCGAACGCGAGCAGCGCGTTGCCCGTCTGGGCACGAATCAAGAGCTCGACGAAGCCGTCGTCGTCGATGTCCGCCGCGGCGATCTCGCTGATCGAGTTCGGCTCGAAGCCGGCCGGCGCGATGGAGAACACCTCGTCGCCGCGCACGGTCGCGTCGCCGATGACCTCGAACTCGTTGATGCGCATGGTATCGCCCGGGAGGTCGGTCGAGGTGAAGCGCACCGTATGCACACCCGCGGTGTCCGGGAACGGAACCACGAAGTCGCGGTCGTTCCCGTTGGCGGTCGCGACGATGTCGCCGCTCGTCGCGAGAACGCTCCCGTCGAGGGCGAGGAGCTCGAAGATGCCGCTCTCCGCCTTGGAGTTGTTGCCGCGGGCGAGCAGGTTCACCTGACGCACGGTCACGCCGTCGCCGAAGTGCATCTCGAAGACCTGGTTCTCGGTCGTCGTGTCCGTCACGGTTCGGAACGGCGTCGCGAGGTCCCCGTCGTGCGCGTTTCGCGGCGGGTTCGCGTCGTTTCGGGTCACGTCGCTCTCGGCCCACGCGATTGCGAAGCGCGCGAGATTCTCGTCGACGACCGCGCGCGGCCGCGTGGTGATGGCCCGCAGGAGACGGTCCGACGGGGAGCCGAAGTTCCGATACGTGCCGAACACGATCTCCGGGAAGCCGTCGACGTCGAGGTCGACGACGATCGGTGTCACGACGACCTGGCGGGAGTCGGGGGTCGTCTCGAAGTGGGTCTTCAAGAGCTCGATGCGTGCCGACGCGGCGCCGTTTCCGGCGTTGGCGGTCTCGAGCACGATCGTGGTCGTGAGGTTCGAGTCGCCCGGCGGCACGACCGTGGGATCGACGGTGACGCTCGCCTCGACGAGCCCCCCGATCACGACGGGTGTGTCGACCGGCGACAGGGCCGCGGGACTGCCGTCGCCGGCGTTCCGCAGCGCGACCCGGACGTAGTACACGCCGCCCGGAAGGCCGCCCGTCGCCTCGCTGCCGAGATCGATCGTGGTCGGCGCTCCTCCCCCCGCGAGCGACAGCGGGAGGGTGCGCGTCGGGTTCGACGCGAGGGGCTGGCGCGCCTCGTCGAGGAGGCTCACGTCTGCCAGGAGGTCGAGTGGGGCGTTTGTCGCGTTCCGGAGATCCGCGTGCAGAGCGACCAGGGTGCCCGGCGCGGGCGTCCGCGGGGTCGTGTCCACCGCGAGGATTTCCGCGAGGGACGGGAGCGCGCGTGCGATCGCGGTCGCCTGCTCGCTCACCGGCGCGTTCGAGGAGGTACCGTCGATCGTGAGCGGGAAGATCTCCGTCGCGCCGCCCGCGTGCGTCAGCGTCAGGGGGAGTGCGACGCTCTCGCCGACCGCGAGCGAGACATCGGTCGGGAGCCCGCCCAGGCCGGCCCCCGCCGGCAGCGCCGCGGACGCCAGCGCGATGGTCTGGGCCTCGGTCGCGCGGTTCTCCACGTGGAGGGTCAGGGCACTCGAGCCACTGGGGCCGACGAGAACGGTCGGCGGCGTGATCGACATCGCGAACGCGGCCCGCGTGAACTCTTCGAGCCCGGCGAGGAGCGTCTGCGCCGCGTTCGACGCGTCCGCGAGAAGGGTCGGCACGTCACAGCTCACGGCCGAGGCCGCGAGTGCATCGAGTGTCGGTGCGAGCGAGGCCAGCGCGGGGACCGCCCGGAGTCGAGCCGCGAGGTTCGAGGCCGAGCGCTGCACGCGCGAGCAGAGGGGCGCGCGATCGGGTTCGCTCACGAGGAGCTGGAGGTCGTCCGCCAGGGCGTCGAGATCCCCGGCCAGGTCGGGTGCACCGCCGGTCGCGAGGACGGCGGCTTCGGCGAGCGGCGCCACCTCGGGGGAGCGAACCTCGACCGTGAGAAGACCGACTTGACGCCGCGCGAGCTCTCCGACGGGACATGCGTCGACCGGCGTTCCCTGGCAAAGGTCCGGGTCGAACAGGACCTGGAACTCGGTCCCCGGCTCCGCGTTGGCATCGACCACCAGGCTCCCGGGGATCGACTGCGCATCCCCCGCCGGTACGGACAGGACGGTCGGAAAGACCGGCGACAAGCCGACCTCGGGGGCCGTCACGACCTCCAGGTCCGCCGACGCGGTGACGTTGCCGATGTTGGTGGCGAGGAGGGAGAAGTCCCCCGTGGTCCCCGGAGAGACGACCACCCGCTCGGGAAGCGGACGGAGCCCGAGGGCGTACACGTCGCCGACGCGGTAGGTGAGGGTCTCCGTGTCCCGGACCGAGGCCTGACTCCGGCTCACGACCTCGACGTCGAACGAGACCTCGGTGTTCGGAGGCGGCAGACCGCCGATCGGCGTCAGGTAGACGCCGATCTCGGCTCGTCCGCCCCGGTCGAGATCGAACTCGGCGCGGCCGAGGTCCACTCGGAAGCCGGGGGGCGGACTCGGGATCGAGAGGGCGAACCCGTCCGCGAGCGGGCCGAGGTTCCGGATCGTCGCGACGAACGAGGACTCGATCGGGACTTCTCCGAGCATGATCGAGAACAAGGGGTCGGGCGCGATCTCGATGGAGACCGCGGGGCTGCCGGCGCCGATCGTGACCGGGACCTGCGCCGTCGCCACGAGCTTCGGTCGGTCGACGGAGCGCGCGCGGAGCTGCACGAACGCGTCGCCGTCCGCCTCGCCGCCGGGCAGGGCGATCGTCACCTCGCCGGCGTCGTCGATCTCGACCTCCCAGCCGGGGGGCGCGAACAGGCTCAGCTCGTAGTCACCCCCGAGGCTGGTCTGCAGGGGGAACGAGAAGCCGAAGGAGCCGCCCGGCATCACCGCGAGGGCACCCGGCGAGCCGAGTGCGAGGACGTGCTGCGCGCTGCCGGTGAGGTCGACCGCATGGTCGCCCACCGCCGCGGCAACCGCGACCGAGCCGGCGAATCCGGCGAGCGTCGCACCGTGCGATGTGTCGAGCCCGGCCGGCCATCCGACCGCGGGCGCACTCGACGGCCCGACCGAGACGGTCGCGTCCGCCGCGTCGATCCCCGCGTCGGGGGCGAGACTCGGCGCGAGCCCGGTTCCCTCGCCGCCGAGCGTCGCGGTCGTGGCCGACACCCGGTACGCCCCGGTCGGCTGCAGATGGCCGTCGACGAGGAGGCTGGTGGGCGCGACGTCGACGGTCACGCCCCCACCGAGGGTGGCGTTCCGCGCGGACCACGCCGAAGACCCGCCGACGCCGCCGAAGCCCGCGAAGAATCCCGTGCGCCCCGTTCCCGCGACGTCGCCGGACACGAAGGTCGTGGTGACGCCGGCGGCGGGCTGCTCGTCGATCGTCGCGTTGCCCGAGGTCACCGCTCCGGTCCCGAGGTCTTCGACGGACGCGCCGGGCGCCGCGAAGTCCGTCGTCGTGGCGCCGAGCGTGGCGGCCTGGAGTGTGGTCGCCTGAGCACCGTCGACCACGACGAACGCTGCCGACCCGCTCACCGCGACCGAGGCCAGCGCGCTCGGATCGACGTCGGCGGCTCGCGCGACGGTCTGGCGCGCGATGTTCGAGCCCCGCTGCGACGGCCGCACCATCTGCATCGGGGGAAGGGCCGGGTCGGCGGCGAGTGCGCCGAGACCGACTCCCCAGACCACGAGTCCCGCCGCCCCGCCGGCGAGGCAGAAGCCGAAGTACGGGCCTGCCGCCAGGCACGACGCGGAGATGGCGATCGCGAGCCCGACCCACACCTCCTGCGCGGCGCTCTTGAGGGCGGCGGCGATGTCGAACCCACCGCCCCACGCCTGACCGTTGATCTCGCCGAGGAAGCCGAGGAGCAAGGCCGCCATTCCTTCGAAGATGGAGAGCGTGAAGCCACCAATGAACGCGACGCTGGCACTCCCGCTCAGCACCTTCGTGATGATCTGGATCGCGTTCGCGAACGCACCACCACTGCCGTCCGGAAGTCGGCCCCGGAGCCGACCGTCGGGGAACAGCTCGAGCCAGCCGTACGCCGGCTCGCCGTCGAGCTCGACCGTCGTCGCCGGGGCGACGACCGCACGACCTTCCTCGAGCGCGCGAGCGATCCGGGCGCGGGCATCGTCGTCGACGGGGAGCGCGTCCAGCGCGGTTCTCGAGCCGCCCGGCACGAGGGTCGTCAGCGTCACGCCCTGCTGGCCCGCCGCGGCGACCACGCGGATCGCGGTGGTCGCCGGTGCGCTCGAGGGCACGAGCTCGTCCAGCAGCTGGCCTTCGACCGCATTGGTGAGGGCCGTGAAGTTGACCGCGACGCCCGCCGCCGCAGTCGCGGCCTGGGACGGGGGCGGGATGGCCCTCAGCCCCTCGTCGACGATGTCGAGGGCGAGCGCGATCGAGTCCTCTTGCCGCGAGACCTTCGCGATCGTCAGCTGCGGTCGGTCCACGAACGCCGTCGTCGCGACGAGGGAGGCCACGGTCGTCTCGGCGCCGTGCGCGAGCAGCTCGAAGCGGTTGATCGCCACCTCGCCGAGGATCGACGCCGCGTCCGCGGCGAGACCCGAGAGCTTGCCGACGTCCTCCGCGGCGAGGTCGCTGCCGCGCTCGATGAGAGGCCGGAGTGGGTCGACCGCGGCTTCCAGGTCTGCGACCCGCCGGGCCACGCGTGCCATCGGCTCCGCGCCCACGCCCGAGACGCGAACGCCGACGACCCACGACGAGTCGCCGGGATGCGCCGGCTCGTCGGGGAGAGGGGTGTCGGCGACGGCGCCACCGCGCGTGCGGGCGGCGGGCCCGATCCGGTCGACGAGCGCGCGCTCGAACTGGTGCGTGGTCCCGTCGGGCGCGGTCGACTCGAGCGTCAGGAAGTAGCCGGTGAGGTACGCACTCGCTCCCGCGAAGTTCGTCTTGAGCTCGTCGAACGGGTCGCCGTAGCGGAGGTCGTCCTCGTCGTCCCGGCCGCTGGCCGAGGGAAGAGAGAGATAGGGGGTGTATGCGTGTCGCGTCTCCGAGAAGACGATGCCGCCGGCGGCCCTCGACGTGACGAGGTTTCCGACGGAGACGGGCCGGCCCACGAGCGAGACGGTGGGAAGGGTCTCGTCGAGGACCGTCCGACGGGGTGGGATGCCGGTGACGAACAGGTTCTTCAGCTCGATGTCGAGTGCGAAGCGGACCTGGTGACGGTCCGCAGGCGCCACCTCGGTGAACACGTTGGAGCGGGTCCCGGGCTCTGCGCCGAGCGCGAGGCCGGCGAAGCTCGGATCGGCCGGCTCGAAGCCGCTCCCGCGATCCAGCTCTACCCAGGTGTGTGCTTCGATCGTCGCGCGTAGCGCGGGGTCGTTCTCCGGGTCGGCGAGCGGCTCGCCGTCCGGCACGAACGAAGCGGCACTCGCGTCGTCCGGGTAGGTGGAGCGGAGAAGGCTCAGCACGTCTGGCACCCCGAGGGAGCCGCTCACGTAGCGGGCGGGAACTCCCGCAGCGCGAAGCAGCGCGACCAGCAGGCTCGACTGGTCGACCGCGTTTCCGGCCCGACTCCATGCCGCACCGCGAGCGCCGCGGAGCGACCCGGCGTAGGGCTCGTACGCGATCTCGTCGCGCACGTAGGTGAAGATCCGGTCCACGTCGTGGCCGAGCCGCGCCGCGAGGGTCCGCACGACCGGATCGGCGCAGTCGGCGTCGAGCGTACACGCGAGGAGCGCGGGATCGGTGCCGGACACCGCGAGCGTGGCCGGTTGCGTGCCGGCGCTCACCGCGAGTCCGTCCAGGAAGCCGACGACGTCGGCTCCGGTGTCGAGGTGCGTCGGGATCGTGCCGGTGGCCTCGACGTCGAGGCGGACGCTCGCGCGCTGGCCGGGCTCGATGCGCCCGAGCTGCACGGCGACCTCCTGCCCGTCCGCGTCGGCCGGGGGATCCGCCGCGACCAGGCTCACCCCGGAGGCGAGGCGGGTTCGAACGAGGACGACGTCGAGCGGCTCCGGACGGCGATTCACGACCTCGTAGAGAATGGCGATGCGGCCGTCGGTCACCTGGTCGATGGTGGTCGGCTCGCTGCGGCGCGTCACCACGACGGAGGGCGGCAGGCCCGCCGGGGGGTCGAACGTGGTGGGCGGCGCGGCCTCCGCGGCGCGCGCCCCCGCGGCCCAGAGGAGCCGGTCGCCCTTCAAGTACGGTGTGGGCAGGACCGTCTGGGCGAGGAACGCGACCAGCGCCACGCGGGCCAGCATCTGGAAGGCTGGGGATCGAGGACGACGCATCGCCGCCGCTCGGTGGTTCTTGGAGTTCGTCGGGCGGGCCATGGCGCCTCCTCACTACTGGTGACGGCTTGTAGAGAGCACGATGGACCGCGGCAGCGGAATATGCCGCCTGGCATACTTGCTTGAAAATTCTACACTTTCTCGGCCTCTCAGAAATCGTGTTGTCTCGCGCTGCGGATTTGCCAACGATTTCCCTGGATGCTGAGTGAAATCGACCGCCTGACGCCACGACAGCTGGAGGTCCTCGAGCTCCTGGCGAAGGGGCTCACGAACCGGGAGATCGGCGACGTGCTGTGCATCGCGCCCGGGACGGCGAAGCTGCACGTCTCCGCCGTCATCGACGCGCTCGACGTGAGCAATCGGACCGAGGCGGCCGTCGTCCTGCAGGAGTTTCGCGGCACCGCGGCCGCCCCCGAGGCGCGGGTGCCCGGCTTCGGGGATCGCCCGGCGATCGTGGTGCTTCCGTTCGACAACTTCAGTCCCGATCCCGAGCAGGCGTTCTTTGCGGACGCGCTGGTCGAGGATCTGACGACCCAGCTCGGGGTGTGGCGTTGGTTCCCCGTCATCGCTCGCAACACCGCCTTCGCGATGCGGGGCAGGACCGTTCCCGAGGTCGGCCGCGAGCTCGGGGCCCGCTACGTCGTCGAGGGCAGCACGCGCGCGAGCCGCGACCGGGTGCGCATCAACGTGCAGGTGATCGACGCCGAGACCGGCGACCACGTCTTCGCCGCGAAGTACGACCGCGCCTACGGCGACGTCTTCGCGGTGCAGGACGAGATCGTGGAGTCGATCGTCGGAGCCCTCGAGCCTCTTCTCTGCCGGATCGAGGGCGTCCGGGCTCACCGAAAGCCCGTCGACTCGCTCGATGCCTGGGAGCAGGTCCATCGCGGGGTGGTTCTTCTCCAGGGACTGATCCTGGCGGACGCGCAGCGGGCGCTTCGCTACATGGACCGCGCCATCGAGCTCGAGCCGACGTTGTCGATCGCCCACGGCGGACGCGCCGCGGCGCTTCTTCTGATGGGGCTCGCGCGAATCCAATCCCTCTACCAGGGCGGTCTCGACGCGGATCAGGTCCAATCGGTCACGGTGGAAGCTCTGCGGTGCTTCTTCGACGCTCTCGAGTCGGGGCGTCGCGCGGCGACGCTCGATCCCCTGGACGCGAACTGCGTGCTCGCGGTCGCGAGCGGCCTCTTCATGACGGGGCAGAGAGAGGCCGCGATCGGCGAGTACCGGCGAGCGCTCGACCTGAACCCCAACTCCGCGATCGTCTGCCTCATGGCGGGGAACGCTCTCAGCTGGACGCCGGACTGGCGCGAGGCGGTGCCGCTCTTCGAGCGCGCGCTGCGTCTCTCGCCGCACGACCCGTTGTCGAACAGCATGCGCGTCGCGCTTGGTTGCGCGCGACTGCGCGAAGGCCGTGACGAGGAGGGCGTCGATCTGATCCGGCGCGCCACCGAGCACGAGCCTCCGGGGGCGCTGACCCACCGCCCCTTGCTCGCCGCGGCGCTGGCCATGACGGGCCGGCTCGCCGAGGGCCGGGACGTCTGGGCGGAGACGCAGCCCCTCGTTCCCGGCTTCGACGGCCAGATGTTCCGGCAGCTCGTCCCACCGGAGTTGTCCGTTCGGCTGCTCGATGCGCTCGGTGCGGTGGGCTGGGAGGAATGACGAGAGTCGGACGTTCGCTCGAAACCGGGGGCGGGAGGGGAGCCCCCGGGACCACCCTTCAGGATCCCGTGGCGCTCGCGGGCGGCGAGGAAGGCAGGGGCGGCCCGTCGCCCGACGAGCCCATGCGCCGGATGGCGGCACGGGTCAGCACGGGGCCCACGATCTCGAAGACGACCGTCGCACCGATGGTGACGGTCAGCACCGTCTCGGCGATTCCCTCGATGCGCTGGGCCGCGACGAGCGCCATCCCGAGCGCGACCCCGGCCTGAGGGAGAAGCCCGGCGCCGAGCCAGAGCCCCGCTCGGAGCGGTTCGCCGGACAGCGAGGCCCCGAGCATGCCGCCGAGGAGGCGTCCTGCGAATCGAAGCACGAGAAAGAGCCCCCCGATGGCGCCGACGCCTCCTACCTGCTGCACGTCGAGCGACGCACCGGCCAGGACGAAGAAGAGTACGAGAAAGGGCCACTCGACGTTCTCGATCTCGTGAAACGGACGGGTGTGATGGCGGGCCAGGTTCGCAACCACCGCGCCCATCGTCATCGCGGAGACCAAGAACGAGACATCGAGCCACAGCGCCAGTCCCCCGCAGAGGAAGACCATGCCCAGGCCCTCGGTGAGGGTGGGCTCCCCCGGCTGAATGCGGCCTGTCAAGTAAGACATCGGAACGCCCAGAGCGACTCCGACCGCGATCGCGCCGCCCAGATCCCGAAGTCCGAAGAGGATCCCGGCGGAGCCCGAGCCGCTGCCGCTCGCGACCTCGAGACCACCGAGGACCAGGCTGAAGAGGAGGAGACCCCAGACGTCGTCGACCGCGACGATCCCGAGGAGCGTTCGGGAGAAGGGGCTCTCCTCGTCCATTTCGCGCACGACGTCCGACGTCGCCGCCGGCGCCGTCGAGGTGGCCAGGGTGCCGAGTACGAGCGAAACCGCCACCGGGGCTCCGAACACCCACAGTCCGGTACAGACCAGGGCGCCGGTGACCGCGGCCACGCTGAGGGAAACCAGCAAGACCAGGCGGCCGTGCTCGCGCAGCGTCGCCCGGGTGAGCCGTCCGCCGAGAAGGAAGCCCACCATCAGCAGGGCCATGTGGGAGATCGCCGGCGACCATGCGGAAGTCTGGGGCGGGAGCAGCGCGAGGCCGGCGGGGCCGATGGCGAAGCCGAGGATCAGAAGCAGCGTCACCCGGGGAAGGGGGGAACGACGACCCAGGGCATCGGTCGCGAGGCCGAGGACGAGGAGGGCACCTACGGTCATCAGCAACGCAGCGATGTCGCCGACCGAGCCCGAGATCGCGTTCAGGCCGTTTGGTGATCCGTGCATGCGCGAGCGTGAGAGCTATCAGCGGTCGCCGTGCCGTGCCACCCGCCGGAGGGCGTCTCCGTGCTCCCCGCCTTAGGCTCGGCGGAGTGACGAGGGTCCGACGCTCGCTCTAGGAGGCGGTCGAGATGGAGAAGCCTCTTCGCGGGAAGTGAACGTGCACGGTTCCGAACGCCTCGGTCTCGCGCTTCAGAATGCAACGCGTCGCGGAGAGAGAGACGAGCGTTCCCTCGACCGGGACCGTGCCGTAGTCGCTGGGCGCGACGGAGACCTCGACGCCGATCCGCGCGTCGCCCGCGCCGTCGCCTGGAAGCGGGCGGGGGTCGGCGGAGCGAGCGGCCTCGAAGGCACCCTCCGGCGACAGCTCTTCACGTGTGCCGTGCCCGATCGCGGCGACGCGCTCGTACCAGCTCCGGACGTTGCCGTATCGAGCGTTCAGCGGCCGACGACTGGTCGTCGCGTAGAGCCAAAGCGGGTGGAACGCGGAGAAGTCGGCGAGGTTTGGGGACGTGCCGCCGAGGAACTCTCGCTGCGCCAGCGCCGCGTCCAGGGTTTCGAGGAAGGATTGCATCGTTTCCTGCGCGCGTTTTCCCGTGGGTGGCTCGATCGTCGCGCCCTGCATCAGCCGGGCCCGGTCCATCGCGAACTTGATCGTCCCGACGACGCCGAAGTTGCGAAGCATCGTTCCGATCAAGGTGACGGGCGACACGCCGCCGATCGCGGCGAAGAAGACCTTCTCTTCCGCCGTCGCGATGATGCGTGCGTCGTCCTCGCTCGCGTTCCTGGGGTCGAGGGCCGGGGCGTCGGCCAGGCGCGCGACCTCCTCGGCGATGACGAAGGTGTCGCAGAAGACGTCGGCCCCGATCTGCGCGATCGGAATGCGGCGGTAGCCACCACTCAAGGGATCCACGTTCGGCCGCGGCGGCTGCTCGGGCGAGAGGACCGACTGCCACGGCACGCCCGTCTGCCCGAGCATCAGGCGGATCTTCTCGGCGTACGGGGACAGCTCGTAGTGGTGGAGAATCAGAGTCTCGTTCATGCGAGTCTCCATAGCGCAGCGGCGTTCGCTCGGCATCGGGCTCCGGCGCGTCTTGCCTCGGTGGCTGGCTCGTTTTCCGATGCGCTCGCCGTTGAAGCCCCGCCCGCAGAGCGCGGTTCTCGGGAGGATGCGCGCAGGCCTAGGGGAGGCTCGGCTTCGTGTCCGAGGGGTGCTCGTCGTCAGGGCCCAGCGGAGAGTGTTCGGGCACCTCGGTCAGAGGCTCGTCCGTTTCGTCGCGGAGGAGCTTCCGTCCGTCGGCGAGTTGGCCGAACAGGAAGTAGAGGCCCGGAATGATCAACACGCCCACGAGGGTCCCGAGGAGCATGCCTCCCACGCCCGTGGTGCCGATCGTTCGGTTCCCGAGCGCCCCGGCACCGGTCGCGACCACGAGGGGAATCAGCCCGGCGATGAACGCGAAGGAAGTCATCTGAATCGGTCGGAAGCGCAGCTTCCCTCCTTCGATGGCGGCGTCCTTCAGTGACGCTCCTTCCCGTCTGCGTTGCACCGCGAACTCGACGATCAGGATCGCGTTCTTGCCCAGGAGGCCGACCAGCATGATCAGCCCGAGTTGTGCCCATACGTCGTTGGCGAGACCCACCGCCTGGAGGAAGAAGAAGGCGCCGAAGATCCCGACCGGCAGCGAGCAAATCACTGCCAGTGGAAGGAGGAAGCTCTCGTACTGGCCCACAAGTACGAGATAGACGAACGCGACCACGATGAAGAAGATGTAGATCGCCTCGTTGCCCGTTCTCGACTCGTCCCAGGAGAGTCCTTCCCATCCCAGGCCGTAGCCTCGAGGCAGAGTCTCGACGGCTACCTCGCGAATCGCCTCGATGGCCTCGCCGCTGGAGTAGCCGGGAGCGGGAACGGCCTGGATCGCCGCCGATGGGTAAAGGTTGTAGCGCGTGATCTCGTTGAGACCCTGCTGTTTCTGGAGCTTCATGAACGAGGAGTATGCCACCATCTCCCCCCCGTCGTTCTTGACGAAGAAGTCGTCGAGGTCTTCCGGCATCCGACGGAACTCCGGCCATGCCTGCACGTAGACCTTGTAGAACTGGTTGAACAAGATGAAGCCCTGCTCGTACGTGCTCCCGATCAGAATGTTGAGATTCTCCAGAGCCCGTTCGATGGAAACCCCTTTCTGCATCGCGACGTCATTGTCGATGATCAGCTCGTATTGAGGGTAGTCCGCCGCATAGAAGGTGAACAGGTTCCGCACTTCTTTGCGCCGTCGTAATCCAGACATGAAGCGGTCCGTCACTTCTCCGAGTCTCTGGTAGTCCGCCGTGCTCGACTGAGATTGGTCGAGGATTCGCATGGAGATGCCGCCGGCGGCACCGAAGCCTGGAATCGCGGGCGGTTCGAAGAACTCAAGCTTGACATCCGCGATGTCGGAGGAGCTCTCCTCCAGCCGTTCGATGATCTCGCGAGCCGTCAGGCTGCGCCGAGACCATTCCTCGAGGTTGATGATGGCGGTGCCCGCGTTCGAGCCGCGGCCCTCGGTCAGGATCTCGTAGCCTGCGACCGAGGTGACGGACACGACGCCCTCGATCTCCTTGGCGATCTCTTCCAGCTCCCGAGACTTGGCGTTGGTGTATTCGAGGGTGGAGCCGGGGGGCGTTTGCAGTACCGCGTAGATGATGCCCTGATCCTCTCCGGGGATGAACCCGCTCGCCATCTGCGTGTTCGCCGCAACGATGCCGACGGCGAAGGCGGCCACGCTGGTGAGGGTCACCACGCGCCGGGTGACGACGGGCCGAAGCACCCCCGCGTACGTGTTGGTGATCCTGTCTACGCCGCGGCTGAACGGACGTTGCACGGCCGGAGCGGCGATGAGAAGCAATCCGATCGGGCCCCAGAGCGTATAGGCCAGATAGGTGAGTGCGGCCAGGGTCGGTACCCCGGCGACGAGGTAGAGCGCGATCGTTCTCCGCTGGCGGGGCCACGTTCCTGCGGGCTCGGTCGCGTCGCCGTTCCGGTGTGGTCTGAGGATCATGGCGCAGAGGACTGGGGTGAGCGTCAACGCGACCACGCCGGAGAGGATGATGGCGGCGGCCATCGTGACCCCGAACTGACGGTAGAAGACTCCGACAGGTCCGGAGATGAAGGTGACGGGAACGAAGACCGCGCTCATGACCAACGTGATGGCGATGATCGCGCCGCTGATCTCATGGAGCACCTCCATGCTCGCCCGATAGGGGGAGAGATGCTTCTCGGCCATCTTCGCGTGCACCGCCTCGACGACCACGATTGCATCATCGACGACGACGCCGATGGCGAGGACCAGCGCGAACAGAGTGATGAGGTTGATCGAGAAGCCCAGAATCTGAAGGACGAAGAACGTGCCGATCAGGGACACGGGTACGGCCAGGGTCGGAATCAACGTGGAGCGCAGGTCGCCCAGGAACAAGTAGACGACCAGCGACACGAGGATGAATGCCTCCACGAGGGTGTGGAGCACTTTCTCGACGGAGGCATCCACGAACTTGGAGACGTCGTAGGCGATCTCGTACTTCATTCCGGGAGGGAAAGACCTGCTGAGCTCTTCGAGCGTCGCCTTGACGTCCTCGATGACCTCGGCCGCGTTGGATCCGGGAGCTTGTTTCAGAACGATGGAAGCGGCGGGGTGGCCGTCGACGTCGGAATAGATGTCGAAGAACTCGGAACCGAGCTCGATGCCCGCATGCTCCGTCTCGGCGCTGTTTGCAGCCTGGCCTCGTGTGTCGTCCTCCGAGTCAACGGTCGAAGATCGTTGCCAGGCCGCTGCGTGCTCGGTCGGGGGGACGCAGACGTCCCGAAGCCTGAGGATCTCTCCGTTGGGCTTCGCCCGCAGGATGATGTTCTCGTATTGCTCGGGCTTGTTGTAGCGCCCGATGTACGTCAAAACGTACTCCTTCGATTGCGACGTCATGCCGGTCGCTTGGCCTAGACGACCAGGCGAGCCGATGATGCTCTGCTCGGCCAATGCCTCCATGACGTCTTCGACGGAGACGTCGTA
>JAUIFY010000093.1 GCA_030430245.1 bacterium
GGGGGTGGGTCTGCTAGACTGGAAGGTACCATGATGGACGTGACACGATTGATGAAGTGGTTCGCGGGGTTGGCTCTGGGGGCGGCCCTCGCGGCGTCTCACGTCCCCGCGTTCGCGCAGCCGGCCTGGAAGGGCATGGACCCTCTCGAAGCCATGGACCCCCGGTTCGAGCGCAAGAGCACCCTCAAGGTTCTCAAGACGAACGGCGACCTCGACGACACCTTGAACGATCAGGGTTCGGCGATCGGATACGGCACCGCCGCCGTGACCGGGAACCTCGAGCCGCGGGTGAAGCCGGGCACGACCGAGAGCCTCGAGATCATGAAGCGCGGCGAGCTGAAGGCCGGCAAGAAGTAGCCTCCGAGCCCGCGTGCCTCACTGCAGGAGGTCCGTCGTGTCGAAGAAGACCTCGGTGGTCTCTTCGCACTCGTGACACTCCATCCGCGCGACGCGGAAACGTCGACCGTCGGCCTCGCGCGTTCCCTCGCCGGTGGTTTCGAGGAAGCCGCCGCACGAGCACCAGCGCTGACGCATGTGCTCGTCCATCTCGTCGAACGAGCGGATGTAGATGGCGTTGTCCGGGCTCGCACCGAGCCGCTGCGCCGCCGTCCGCACGCGGCTCTTCTTCCGGTAGCGCTTGTACCCCATCGCACCGATGGCGGCGACGATCGCCACGACGAACAAGAGGGTGGTCACCGCGCTGCACTAGCGTCTGCATGTGTGATAGTCGAGCGAAATGGCGAACGAGCGTCCGGAGGACCTGCTGCAGTACCTTCCCATGCTGTACCGGCGGCATCCCTGGCACGGGATCACGTGCGGGGAGGACGCGCCGCGGAAGGTGATCGCATACATCGAGATCGTTCCGACCGACACCGTGAAGTACGAGCTCGACAAGCGCACCGGCTACCTCACGGTCGACCGCCCGCAGCAGTTCTCCAACGTCTACCCGTCGCTCTACGGGCTGATTCCGCAAACGTACTGCGGCGATCAGATCGGCCAACTCTGCTCGGAGCGCGCGGGGCGGCCGGGCATCAAGGGTGACGGCGATCCGCTCGACATCTGCGTTCTGTGCGAGCGCGACATCACCCACGGGGACATCCTGGTGCCGGCGATTCCCATCGGCGGGCTGCGAATGATCGATGGAGACGAGGCGGACGACAAGATCATCGCGGTTCTCGAGGGCGACGCGGTCTACGGGAAGCTCACGGAGATCGATCAACTCCCGTCGGCGCTCGTCGACCGGCTCGAGCACTACTTCCTGACCTACAAGCAGGCGCCGGGCATGGACCGGGCCAAGGTGGAGATCACCCACATCTACGGCCGTCACGAAGCGTACGACGTCATCCGGCGAAGCCAGGAGGACTACGAGTCGAGCTACGGTGAGATCAAGAAGACGAAGGAGATCCTCGCCACGACGCGCGGCAGGTTCTGAGCTCCCCAATTCTGGGGATGGCCGCGGCTCGTCGGTGGGAGCTAAGCGGGAGATACGATGGCCGGGCATTCCATCCTGCTCGTCGAAGACGACGAGAACACGCGCACCCGCCTCGGAGAGGCGATCGAGGAGCATTCGGATCTGGTGCTTCAGGCCTCCGTCGGGAACTTCGCCGACGCCATGACGCAGCTCGACGCGGCCGCGCCGGCCGTCCTGCTCACCGACATCGGACTCCCGGATGGCAGCGGCATCGATCTGATCCGCGAGGTGCGCACGCGCGAGCTACCCACGCAGCCGATGGTGATCACCGTCTTCGGTGACGAGAAGCACGTCGTCGCGGCCATCGAAGCGGGAGCGCTCGGCTATCTCCTGAAGGACGGCTCGGCGGACTACATCGGCCGATCCATTCTGGACCTGATCGCGGGCGGCTCTCCGATCTCGCCCCCGATCGCTCGCTACTTCCTGCGTCGATTTCGCACGATCGACGCCGAGGCGCCCGAGCCGGACGCACCCGCCGACGTGCCGCACCTGACCGATCGCGAGCGCGAGGTCCTCACCCTCATCGTCAAGGGCTTCACCTACGCCGAGGCCGCGGAGCTCGTCGGCGTGGCCGAGAGCACCGTCACCAGTCACATCCGAAACATCTACCGCAAGCTCGAGGTCCACTCCCGCGGCGAGGCCGTCTACGAGGCCCTCCAGCTCGGCCTCGTCAAAGTCTGAGGAGGGGACGTTCGTTACCTTTTCGGCTTTGTTACCTTTTCGCCCCGAGCGCCGGGGAAACGGGGCAGGGTGCCCACGCGATCCATCCAGGCGAGCCGCTCGTCGCACCACGTCTCGTCCGCCGGGGGATGGCCCTCCGGCTCGTCGAGGGCGGCGACGATCACGTCGATCTCGTCGGGAAGCTCGTCTCGGGCGTACGTGAGGGCCGAGCCGCAGCGCGAGCAGAACGTCCGCGCCACCCCGGGCGACGAGCGGTGCTCGGCCGGAGTCCCTGCCGTGAACCGGAATCCGCCGCGGGCGAACGTCGTCCAGGCGACGGCCGGTGCCCCGGTGGACCGACGGCAGCTCTCGCAGTGGCAGAGGGTCGGGTGCGTCGACTCCCCGGACGCCGCGAAGCGTACCGCGCCGCACAGGCAGCCGCCCCGAGTCGTCATTTCCGGTGGCGCCGTAGCTCCGTGAGGGCCGCTTCGAGCTGATGCCGCAGGTCGGCCAGGTTCTCTCGCATCTGGACGATCACCGCGACGCCGGGAAGATTCACGTCGAGCTCGTGGACGAGGTTGTCGGCTACGCGCGCGCGCTCCAGCATGATCTCGCTGTACGGCGCCTCGCGGGACTCGTCGTCCGCATCGGTCTGGATGATCTCCTCCTGCTCGAGCTGGACGAAGAAGGCCTCGTCGATGGAGAGGATCTCGATGACCTGCCGTCGGCTGAAATACTTCATCGCGCTGGTCCCAGGTGCTCACGCACGTCCGTGCTTCCGTAGAGCGGCTCCATTTCCGCGGCGATCTTCTCGAGCGCGCCCTCGTCGGCGTCCTTCGGCAGGACCGCCGAAAGCGTCACGTAGAGGTCCCCGCGATCCTTCGAGCCGCGTTTGGTCGCCCCCTTGCCACGGAGCCGCAGCTTGCGGCCGTTGGCCGACTTCGGCGGGATCTTCACGCTCGCGGCACCGTCGGGGGTCGGGACCTGAATCGAGCCGCCGCGGAGCAGCTCGGGCACCGTCACGGGAAGGTCGACGTACACGTCGGGGCCCTTTCGGCTGAAGTAGGGGTGCGGGCGGACGCGAAGGGTGACGAACAGGTCTCCCGGGGGGCCGCCGTTCGGACTGGGCATGCCCTGGCCCGCCAGTCGGATCTTGGTTCCGTCGTCCGCACCGGGCGGGATCGTCACGTTGAGGGCGCCCTTGCCCTCGAACTGCAGGGTGACCTTGCCGCCGCGGACGGCGTCGAGGAAATCGACCGGGGCCTCCCCATGCGCATCCTGGCCCTTCTGGGGGCCACGGGGGCGGCGCCGTCCGAACCCGAATCGCTCCCCGAAGCCCCCGAGCCCGCCCAGGAGGTCTTCGAGGTCGATGTCCGCGGTGAACTCCTCGCTGGAAGGGCTCCGGCGAGCACCCTCCTGCCAGTGCTTGTAGGCGCGTGCCTGATCGGCGTCGAAGCCGGCCTCGAGGCCCTTCAGGCCGAACTCGTCGTAGAGCTTCCGCTTCTTCTCGTCGGCCAGAACGTCGTTGGCGAAGGAGATCTCCTTGAAGCGCTCCGCCGCCTTGGAATCGTTCGGGTTGACGTCCGGATGGTGCTTCCGTGCGAGCTTGCGGTACGCTTTGCGAATCTCGTCCTGGGTCGCGGTGCGGCTCACCCCGAGAGCCGCGTACAGGTCCTTCTCCGGCATCAATCCAATGTAACGCAGGTTTCGGCGTTGTCAGCCCGCCCCTGCCACCATCGTGCGGGTCCGACCGAGCTCGGCGACCCACTCGCGGAGGCTGGGAAGCGCGTCGTCCTCCCAGGCCCGCGACGCGCGGGTCTTGCAGAACGCGGCGAACAGCCAGTCGATGACGCCGACGGCGTCCTCGATGTCGGCCAGGCGCAGGAAGAGATCGTTCTCGAACGCGGCCCGGCGGTCGTCCTGGAGGCCGGGGTCGCGGTCGCCCAGGGGTGGGCAGCGCAGGGAGTCGTAGGTCAGCAGGCCGCCGTCGAGGGTGAGCTCCCACCGCCGCTCGCCCCGGGTGATCGAGATCCGGGCCCGGTCGAGGAGCTTGCCTCGTCGAAGCCCTGCGCCGAGCTCCGGCCGCAGGTCGCCCTCGTCGACCAGGGAGAGCCGCGCGGCGGGATCGCCCCCGGAATCGAGCATGACCTTGTCGCCCAGGGCCAGCTCGAGGATGTCGCCCGCGATCTCGATTCGGCCGCCCTCCTCCTCGAGGCGCCCGATCAGCCAGGTCAGGAACTCGCGCCCGAGGAAGCGCTTCGATTCGACGACCTCGAGAAAGCTCTCGTTCATGCGGACTCCGAGACCGCGGCGCCGTCACCATTCGACGCTTCGGGTGGCAGGACCGACACCAGAGGGGTGGGCTCGACGCCGCGGAAGGCGTCGACCACGCCGTCGGGCAGGCCGACACGCTCGGCCGCGAGGTACGGGATCATCGGGATCGGCGCGACGCCGAACGTCTCGCGGAACAGGGCCGCGAAGCTCTCCCGTGCGCTCTTCAGCTTGCCCGTGAAATAGACCGCCTCGGTCTCGAGGTTCCACGCGCACTCGAAGAGCTTCGGGTTCGGCAGCGCGCGCGCCAGGAGGCTCGACTCGACGTCTTCCTTGATCTCGCGCTTCGTCTCGCGGCTGAGGCGCTCGACGTCCTCTTCGGCCCGACGCTCGTCTTCCTGTCGACGGCGTTGCATCCAAGCGAGCTTCGCCGGCACCGCGCGCTTGTCGAAGCGGAAGCCGACGACGAGATACTGCTGGAAGAAGAGATCCGGGGCTTCGAAATCCGTCACGAGCGGGTCGTGGATCGCGACCCAGCCGAACGCCTCCTGCTTGGGGAGGCCGTCCTCGTCGTGGTCGCGAAAGCCGCGGGCCTGGACCGCACGTGCGATCGCATCGCGGTCCATGTTCGGCGGAGGTTTCGCGTGGAGGCGTACGATGCTCGACGTGGCGGACAGGAATCCCATGGCGGCGGCGAAGTACACCGCTCGGACGAGGGGCGCAACGTTGACAGGCTCCCCGCAGAGTGAATCGCGTGCGCTACGCGGCGATCTCGGTGCCCATTTGCGCGAACAGGAACCCCAGAACGATCGCGACGGCGGCGAACGCGAGGAATCCGAGCAGGAATGCCTGCAGGGCGCGGACGGTGGTCACGGCGAACGCCTGCCGGATCGCCAGAACGTTGGCGACGAGGGCGAGCCCGAAGATCAGAACGCCGAGCGCCATCTCGAAGGGTGCCGAGCCGGCCGACAACAGACCGAGGATCCAGAGAGCCTGTGGCGCCGTCGCGAACCCGACGCAGCGGAGGACGCGCGGCAGGTCGGCCTCGAGCGCGAGCACGCGCGTCGCGGTAACCCAGACGAGGGTCCCCGGGACGAGCCAGCTGAAGTAGGCCCAGGCCAGTGCGAAGGGCAGCTCCTCCATCGGGATCCGCTCCGGCCCCCCGAGCGCCTGCGCGAGCGCGGCGATCGCCACGACGACGGCCGATTGGTTCGTCGCGTCGCGGTCGGCGGCGATCTCGTCGTAGACGGCCGCCTGGAGCTGGAGGGCACCGGCGATCCGCTGGACGAAGGGCCGTACGGGAGCGTCGTCCGTCGCCGCGTTCGGCTCTTCCGGGGTCACGCCCGCTCTGTCGTCTGGATGACCTCGTGGATCTCCAGGACGTTCGGCCCAGCGAACATCTCGACGGGGGGGCGGTTCGAGTGCGCGGCGCGGAACGACTCGCTGTTGGTCCAGTCCCAGAACGCCTCTTCCGTCTCCCAGTACGTCTGCACCAAGTAGTACCCCTGCTCCTCTTTCTCCACGTACGCGCCGGTCTTGTGATCGAAGCGGCGCTGGACCGGGCGGAGGACCAGGTTCTTCACGAAGCCCGGCGACTTGTCGATGAGGTGGGCTCGCTTCTTGAAGCGGTCCTCGAAGTCGGCCTCGTGGCCCTCGGCGACCGGAATGCGATTCGTGACGACGAACATCTCCTTGGCTCCTCCCGACGGCTCCTCAAGCACGCTCCTCGCTCGAGGGCAATCGAGCCATCAGCGCCTCGCGGAGGTAGGGAAGCGCTTCGTCCGTGAGGGAGAGCTCGGGCGCGAGTCTCTTTCCGAGGCCCTCCGCGGTCATGAGAGCGATGTTCACCATCGTCATGTGGCTGCGAGCCTGGACGTGGTGCCGCCGGAGGATGTCGAAGATCCGACCGATCTCCGCGGTGACCTGCACGTTCTGCAAGCCCTGGTTCTGAAGACTCGCGACGAACGCGGACATCTCGCTCTCGTACGCGTCGTAGTCGGGAGTCGCCGTGTGCGGCGCGTTCTCGTGGAACAGGCGCGCCACGGTCTTGCCGTCGCCCGTCGCGAGCGCGAAGAGCGTTTGCGCCGTCGTGAGGCGGTCCTCGTCGTCGATTTCGCCGGTGAGTCCGAGATCGAGGAGGACGACGTGGGACGGAGGCTGGAACCGCATGTTGCCCGGGTGGAGGTCGGCGTGCACGAACCCGTGCAAGAAGATCATCCGACACACGCACCTCATGCCCGCCGTCACGATCGCTCGCACGTCGCAGCCCGTGGCCTCGAGCTCGGACTCGTGCACGCCGTCGATGAACTGCATCGTGAGAACGGCATCGGAGGATGCCTCGGGGAAGACGTGAGGGAAGTCGACGTCGGGATCGTCGGCGAAGTTCGCCGTGAACCTCGCGTTGTTTCGCGCTTCGTTGGTGAGGTGGATCTGCGCCTGGACCGCGTCGCAGAAGGCACGCAAGGCCTCCTCCAGTGCCATCAGTCGCACGCTCGGGACGAGCCGTTCCAGCGTCCGGCCCAGGAACAGGAGAATCGAGCGGTCGAGGGCCACCTTCTCGACGATGTCGGGCCGGCGAACCTTCACGGCGACCGTCTCGCCGGCCGACCGGAGGACGGCTCGGTGTACCTGTGCGACGGAAGCGGCCGCCACCGGCGTCGGATCGAAGGCGTCGTAGACGTCCGCGATCGGGCGACCGAGTTCGCGCTCGATCGTGCTGCGAACCTCGGCGAACGGGAACGGTGGGACGTCGTCCTGCAGGCGTGCGAGCTCGGTCACGAGGGGGCGGGGGAGGAGATCCCCTCGCGTCGAGGCGATCTGTCCGACCTTGATGAAGGTCGCGCCGAGTCGCGAGCAGAGGCCGACGAGCGCGCGCGCCAGAGCGCGCATCGTGCGATCCGGGTCCCCGGCCAGCGCCCGTCGCTCGCTCGCGAAGGATGCGGCGGCGCGAGCCGCGGCGGTCGCGATTTGGCTCGACCTCAGCGCGATGCGCCATGTGGACGACCGCACCATCAGTCGTGTCCTCGTCGTCTCTCGGGTCGTGGGATGAAGAGTACGAGCGAGGCCGCCGTGAGACCGCTCACGAACAGCACCCAGATCGCGCTCGGGTAGCCGCCGAAGCGCTCCGCGACGATTCCGACCAGCAGAGGGCCGATCCCGCCGCCGATCGACGTCAGCGAGTTGAGGAGACCGAGGACGGTTCCGAACGAGGCGAGGCCGAACAGATCGGCGACGAGCAGCGACTGCATCATGAATACGGAGCCGATGGTGAGGCCGAAGAGAACCGATGCGAGGAGCAGGGGGGTCGGGTGCGTGGAGAGCCCGAGTCCGGCGAGCGACGCCGCCTGGGTGACGAAGAGCGCCGCCGTGACCCGACGCTTGTCGATCCGGTCCGCGAATCGGCCGACCGCAAGCCGGCCGACGATGCTCCCGACCGGAATCGTCGCGGCACCGAACGCCGCCGCCGACGTCCCCAGGTGATCTCGGAGGAGATGGAGGTGGTGGACCGCGAGGCCCGTCTGGCAGATCAGGATCGCGCCGAACGAGAGCGCGAGTAGCTGAAAGGTCGGCGTTCGAACCGCTTCGCGGCCCGTCCAGCCCCGTGCGGAGTCCTCCGGCTCTGCCGGTGGCAGGCCTCCGAGCGCGTCGCCGTCCGGCCGAAGGCCGAATGCCTCCGGTCCCTCGCGCACCACGAACAGCGTCAGCGGGACGACCACGGCGGCGACGAGGAGAGCGAGCCACGTGGTGGCGTTGCGAATGCCGTTCGTCGCGATGAGGGTCGTGGCGATCGGAACCAGAATCAGCCCGCCGACCGAGACGCCCGTCTGCGCGAGACTCATCGCCCGGGCCCGCTCGCGAACGAACCAGCGGTTCATCAGGCTCGATTGGGGAATCGCGGAGGTCATGGCGAAGCTGGCCGCGAGTAGGAGGTAGACCAGGTACAGCTCGCTCGGCGTCTCGATGGTGCCGAGCCACAGCAATGCCGTGATCATGGCGAACGCCCCGACGAGGATCGGGAGCCGAGCGCCGAACCGATCCACGATGCGCCCCACGCCGATGCCCACGAGCCCCGTCGTGATGAAATACACGGTCGAGGCGCCCGAGACCGACGCCTTCGACCAGCCGTTCTCGCGGATCAGTCCGTCGAGGAAGACGGTCTGCCCGTAGAAACCGATCCCGACCGACACGAACGACAGCGCGAAGCCGGCCGCGACCACGAACCAGCCGTAGTAGAGGTGCGGCTGCAGTCGATGGATCGAGGGGAGGGCCTGGACCGGGGCGGCGTCGGGAGCGGCGGACACGACTCATGGGTCGATAGCATGGCGGACGTCGTGATCTCACTGGCCGCCGGCACTCCCGGATGCGGACGGTGCACTTTTCCGCCGATCGTCTAGCCTGCCTCTCCATGGATGAGAACCAACGGCTGCTGGACGAGCTCGTCGCGCTGCTCGACCTCGAGGAGCTCGACCTGAACATCTTCCGTGGCACGAGTCCGGACGAGAGCCGGGTCCGGGTCTTCGGCGGTCAGGTCGCGGCCCAGGCCCTCGTCGCGGCCGGGCGCACGGTGGAGGACACGGTCGTCCATTCCCTGCATGCCTACTTTCTGCGCGCCGGGGACCCGAAGATCCCGATTCTCTACGAGGTCGACCGCATTCGCGACGGCAGGTCGTTCACCACGCGCCGGGTCGTCGCCATCCAGCGGGGACGGGCGATCTTCAACCTGCAGGCGTCGTTCCAGCATCCGGAAGAGGGGCTCGACCATCAGGTCGAGATGCCGAAGGCCCCTTCGCCCGAGAGCCTGCCGACCTGGGCCGAGCGCATCGCGAAGACGGTCGAGACGGAGCCGAGCGAGGTGCGGGACTGGTTCCTGCGTCCGCGCCCTCTGGAGCTGCGCTACGTCGAGTCCTTCGATCCCGAGCGCCGGACGCAGGGGCAGCAGGTCTGGTTGCGCGCCAACGGTCGCCTGCCCGACGACCCGCTCCTGCACCAGTGCGTCGTCGCGTACGCTTCCGACATGACCCTGCTCGACACCGCGACGCTTCCGCACGGCCTTCTCTGGAACGACCCACGCTACATGATGGCGAGCCTCGACCACGCGATGTGGTTCCATCGCGAGCTGCGGGCCGACGAGTGGCTCCTCTACGCGCAGGAGAGCCCGTCGGGATCGGGCGCGCGTGGCTTCGCCTGGGGCCACCTCTTCCGTCAGGACGGGACGCTCGTGGCGTCCGTCGCGCAGGAAGGGCTCGTGCGGCCCATCCGGAAGAAGGCGTAGCGCCGGCTACTTCGCCTTGATCTCGACCCGCACCGGGATCCAGCGGTTCACCACCGCGTCCATGCGGCCATCGCCTTTCCACTGGTTGATGAACGCGTCGAGGGCGCCCTTGAGGTTCGGATCGTCCTTGCGAACGCCCCAGGCGAGATACTCCTCGGTGAGCGGCTCATAGAGCGCGAGGAGCTCGCGCTCGTTGGGGTCGAGCGAGACGCGCCAGATGGTCGGGGCATCATGGATCAGCGCGTCGATGGCTCCCTCGCGCAGCGCCTCGACGCCCTCGTCGGCGCCGGCGACGGGAACGCGCGTCACCCGCGGAAGCGAGGCCGCGACGTAGCGGGCCGAGGTGGTGCCCCCGACGAAGCCGACTCGCACGCCGCTCTGGTTCAGCCCGTCGGGAGCGACGAAGCGGGAAAAGTCGTCCGCGCGCACCAGCGCCATCTGTCCGACGCGAAGGTACGGCTCGGTGAACGCGACCTTCTCCTTGCGCTGCTCGGTGACCGACATGCCCGACATGATGACGTCGATCTTCTTCGATCGAAGCGCCGGGATGAGCTCGTCGAATTCGAGGACCTCGAAGTGGATCGGCTTCCCGATGTGTTCGCCGGCCGCGCGTGCGAGGTCGACCTCGAGCCCGGCGAGTTCGCCGTCTTTGGTGAAGGCGACCGGAGGATAGCGGGTCGACAGTCCCACGCGGAGCGCGCTGCCGCCACCTGCCGCCTCCTCGGCCCCGGCAGGTGAGCCGAACGTCGTGAGCAGAGCCAGGGCCGTCAGCATCTGCAGTCCGGAGGTGGCGAGGGTTGCGAGGAGCCCCGGTCGGGGCGTGATCGTCACAGTGCGCATGGCGCGCGACCATAGGCGACGGCCGGCAGACGATCAACGCGGCTCGGAGATCGGGTTCTGGTCGTTGAGACCCCAGTCGTACTCGATGAAGTCGACCTCGTAGCCCTCCTGCTTGGCGCGCAGGATCGCCGCCTCGTGCACTTTCGGGGCATAGAGCGACACGTAGGTGAGAAGAGTGGCGGGCTCACTCGGGTGGCTCGTTGCGAGCCAGTCCGTGAAGTCCGACTCGTACCAGTCGAGGATGGACGAGACCCACACCGTCTTCGTGTCGTGATCGAACCGAAGGTTCCGGTCCTCGGCGAAGAACGCGTACGCTTCGCGGTCGAGCTGCTCCTGGAGGCGAGGTCCGGTGAACGCCTCTTGCGGGAGGCGAGGGCAGCCGATCGACGCGCAGTTGAGCGCGAAGTGGATCCGCGGATCCGGGTAGCGGGGGCGGATGGTCGAGTTCTCGAGGTCGTACAGGTTGGTCGTCTCCCCACCCACGTCGACCTGTTGGAGGAAGAAGAAGCCGATCTTGTCGTTGATCACGGAGAGCGGGAAGACGGAGCCGATGTCGGTCACGCTCGCGACGGGATAGTACTGGTTCACCGTGTAGAGGACGGACGCGTTGTAGGCGTTGATCCAGTAGGCCAGCTCGTCGTCACGGGTCGGGAATCGCTCCGGGTTCGTGTCGGGGCTCTCCTGCGTGATCCAGAAATAGTACCGGTCGAGCCGCGCGGGGTCGCGTTGCAGCGCGTGGTAGTCGACCCGGCCCCGCACGTCCACGAAGCGATTTTGTACGTCGTCGAGATCGGCGTGTGCGACGATCGGTGTGGCGTCGAGTGAGGTCGGTGTCACCCGAGGGGGTTGAATCGCCGTGCATGCGCCGAGGAAGGTCGCGGCGGCGAGCAGCGGTACGACTTGTCGAACGGGTTCGCGCATCGGGTTCGTCCTCTCTCACGGGGAATAGGGTCGAATGGTCGCGATCTGCTTCGCGAAGACGTCGGGGTCGTTCGTCGGTAGAGCGCAGACGCGATTCTCGCAGACGTAGGCCGTCACCCTGCCGTCGCGCGCGGTCTTGCCGGCGACGAGCGGTATGATGGCGGAGAGCTCTTTGGCCGGCGCTCCTTCGACGGTCGCCGCGACGACCGCGTTGGGGAGGTACTGACGCGCGAGGACCTGGAGGAAGGGTTCGACGCCCGGGTCGTTCTCGCTCGGCAGGATCAACAGGATCTCCTTGGGTGTATCGAGGTAGAAGTCGAGCGCGGAGAGGAGGCGCGGGGAGGCCATCGGCTGCATCCGTAGATCGCTCGCGAACGCCGCCAGGACGGCTTCGGCGCGCGTTCGGTAGGCCTCGGTCGTCGTCAGCTCGTAGAGGCGGAGCAGATTGAACGCGGCGACCGAGTTCCCCGAGGGGCGGGCGCCGTCGTAGATGCTCTTGCGTCGGACGAGGAGCTGCTCCCCGTCGTTCGACGTCATGAAGTAGCCTCCGTTCTCCGCGTCCCGGAACTGGTCGTCGAGCGTGGACTGCAAGCCGATGGCCGCGCGCAGCCAGCGAGGATCGAAGCTCGCCTCGTAGAGGTCGAGCAGTCCGGCGATGAGGAACGCGTAGTCGTCGAGCACCGCATCGTGGCGCGCCGTGCCGTCGATGTACGAACGGGAGAGTCTGCCCTCCTCGGTCATCTCGTCGAGAACGACGTGGGCCGCGGCGGCCGCCGCCTCCGTGTAGCCAGGGCTTTCGAGCACGCGGCCTCCGCGCGCGAAGGCCGAGATCGCGAGCCCGTTCCATGCGGCCAGAACCTTGTCGTCGCGTATCGGTGGCGGTCGTTTCGCCCGCGCCGCGTACAGCGCGGCCCGGGCCGCCTCGAGCTCGGCCGACGCCTGCTCCACGGAGATCCCGGCATCGCGCGCGACGTCGTCGATGGGCTTCGCGTCGAAGAAGATGCTTCGCCCCTCGAAGTTGCCTTCTTCGGTGACGCCGTAGCGGTTCGCGACGAGGGCCGCGCGTCCCTCTCCGAGGACCTCCACGAGTTCGTCGGGCGTCCACGTGAAGAACCACCCTTCCTCCTGGTGTCCGCTCGGTGTCGGGCTGTCGGCATCGGTCGCCGAGTGGAAGGCCCCCTCGTTCGATCGCATCTCGCGCCGCATGTAGTCCAGGGTCTCGCGGGCGACGTCGGCGAACTGGGGCTCGCCGCTCACCTGGTAGGCGTCGAGGTACGCCTGTGCGAGCAGCGCGTTGTCGTAGAGCATCTTCTCGAAGTGCGGAACGAGCCACTCCCGATCGACCGCGTAGCGGTGGAAGCCTCCGCCGACGTGGTCGCGGATCCCGCCCCGCGCCATGTGGTCGAGCGTGCCGAGCGCGTGGGCGAGGGCGATCGGGTCGTTCGTGCGGCGCGCGTGGCGGAGCAGCAGCTCGATCGCGACCGTGCGGGGGAACTTCGGCGCCGGCCCGAAGCCGCCCCACTCCTCGTCGTAGCTCCGCGCCATCGCCGCCTGGGTCCGGAGGATCGGGCCCGCGTCGGGAACGTCGCCGGGCGGCTTGGGCTGGCTGCGCTCCCGCAGCTCCTCGGTGATCTGCGCGGCGCGTGTCGCCACCTCGTCCGGATCGGCCTCGTGCCGCTCCGCGAGGGTCTGCAGGATGTCGAGGAGTCCCGCCCGACCTCCGCGGTCGCCCTTGCGCGCGGGGAAGTACGTTCCGCCGAAGAACGGCTCCCGCGCGGGGGTGAGCACGACCGTCATCGGCCATCCTCCACCGCCGGTCAGCATCTGGACGACGGCCATGTACACCGCGTCGACGTCCGGGCGCTCCTCCCGGTCGACCTTGATCGGAATGAACCTCGAGTTCAGGACGGCCGCGATCTCCTCGTCCTCGAAGGACTCCCGCTCCATCACGTGGCACCAGTGGCAGGTCGAGTAACCGATGCTGAGGAAGACGGGTCGGCCGAGACGCCGAGCCTCTTCGAACGCCTCGTCGCCCCACGGCCGCCAGTCGACGGGGTTGTGGGCGTGCTGACGGAGGTAGGGGCTCGATTCCAGGATGAGCCGATTCGTGTAGACGGGGGACCCGTCGTCGCGGAGATGGTGCGTGCGGGGCTCGTAGTCCGCATCCCGGAGGGCGAGGGCGCGGGAGAGCTCCTGGCGGACCTCGGCCGGGTACGGTTCCGATCCGGGGGCCCCCTCGGGCACCGACCAGCTCGGCAGGGCGGCCCGCGGCGGCGGGGCCGGGCTCGGGCCGGCCTCGGGCACCGGCTCTTCGCTCGCCGCGCAGCCGAGGGCACCGGTCGCGAGCAGTCCCGCCAGGGCCAACGCCATGGCCGAGTCGATGGATCGGGCCGGTCTTCCTCTCCCCATGGCGGACACGTACCAGAGCTACGGCGCCGGGGGCAGAAAGTGACTTTCCCGAGCCGTCTTTCCTCAGGCAAGCTCCCTCCATGGACCCTTCCGTCAAGCTGGACGCGATGCGGGCCCTGGCTCTGCTGCCGTTCCTGGTCTTCGTGCCCCTGGTGCTCGTGACCCTGATCTCGCCCGTCCGGATCTACGTCGAGCGCCGCCTCGACCGGAAGATGCGCGGCGATGGCGACCCAGAGCGCTAGACGAGAGCGAGGGCCCGGCTTCCGACCCCGCAGGGGCCGCCCGATCCGACCGATGGGGGCCGCGACGAAGCAACGTTGACACTCCCTTGCCGCATGGCATCGTTCGCGGGGTGATTCCGCGCCTCGAAGTCGTCGCCGCGAGCGTGGTCGTCGCCGTCTTTCTGATCGGGTGTGCGAGCCCGGATGCGCCGTCGGGGGCAACGACCGACGCGGAGACCGCGTCGCCGCGTGTGGAGACGGCCCGTCGGGTCGTGGATGCCGACGTCGAGGCCTCGCCGGAAGCGGAGGAGCGTCGTCCCAACGTCCTCCTGGTCACCATCGACACGCAGCGCGCCGATTCGTTCGGGATTTACGGCAACCCCGGTGGCCATACCCCGAACATCGACCGCCTCGCCGAGAACGCCACCGTGTTCGAGCGCGCGACCGCACCGATGGGCACGACCTTTCCCTCCCACGCGTCGCTGCTGACCGGGCTCTACCCCAAACGGCACGGTGTGCGGTACAACGGCGACGTCCTCGAGGACGACATCGAGACGCTCACGGAGATCCTCCGGGCCGAAGGGTGGGACACGATGGCGCTGGTGTCCTATGGCTCGATGGTCAGTCGGGGGGGCCTCGGGCAGGGCTTCGTTCGGACGAGTCACGAGCAGACGGGCAAGCACTCGATCGCGGCGAGCCCGGGACGCGTCACCACGATGGCGCGCGGGCTCCTGAAGCGAAAGCGTCCGTTTCCGTTCTTCATGTGGGTCCACTACTTCCAGCCCCACTCCCCCTACGAGCTGACGCCCTACGCCGAGGAGGAGATGAAGGGGTATGACGGTTCGCTCCGTGAGGGGGCGACGGTGAAGCAATTCTACGCCCTCGCTCGCAAGGACTGGCGCGAACCCGATCGGGATGCGCTTCGGGCGCTCTACGACGGCCAGACGCGGGAGGCCGATCGGACCGTCGGCGAGATCCTGGAGGCACTCGAGACGGCGGGGCACGCCGAGCGCACCATCGTGATCGTGACGGCGGACCACGGACAGCTTCTCGGCGAGCACGACGACGTGGGTCACGGCTTTCGGCTTTGGGAGCCCGTGCTGCACGTGCCGCTCGTGATCTACGATCCGCGCGCGCCGAAGGGGCAACGGGTTCGCTCGCGCGTCGGTCTCGTCGACGTCGCGCCGACGGTGCTCGATCTGGTGGGGCTCCCCGTGCCCGACGGGCTCGACGGTAGGAGTCTCCTCCCGGCGTTGCGAGGCGAGGCGCTCGCGGAGCGCCCGTACTACAGCGAGGTGCGCGTCGTCGGCAGGAAGAAGAAGAAGGTGAACCGCGGTCGCGACGAGAGCGCCCTCGCGGTGTTCCTCGACGATCACAAACTCGTGCTCCAGGACGGAGAAGCGAAGTTCTTCGATCTCTCGTCGGATCCGATGGAGCTCTCGCCCCGCGCGGAGCCCTCCGACGACGCGCATGCGGCGGAGCTCGCCGCACTCGCCACGGCGTATCGCGATCAGGCCGATCGACGGGGTGGGCAGGTCGAGCCGACGGATCTCGCGCCCCACGTGCGGGAAGAGCTGCGCGCGCTCGGCTACATTCAGTAGACGTCGCCTCCGCTGCGCACGCGGAACTCCACCCGGTCGACCACGTCCCCGGCGGTATCCTCGAGCACGAGATCGTGGCGCCCGGCGCGCGGCGGCCAGAGGAGTGGAGCGCCGGCGGAGCCCAGAGGCGTGCCGTTCATGCGCCAGGAGAGTGTGGGGTCCGCGGGCTCCGCGACGAGCGCGATCCGCTCGCGTGCGGAGGGGATGTTTGGATCCAACACGTGGAGCGCCTGGTCGACCGGGGACCGGATCCGGGTCGGCGTGTGCGCGCGCTCGATGCGTGGCGTGGCCGGCTCGGTGCCGCGCAGGAACCATTCCGGGCGGCGTCGCCCGTCGGGAAACGAGACGGGTCGCTCGACGAGACCGGCCGGTGGGCGAGGGGCGTTGCTCGGGAGGTCGCGATGGAGGTGGGACATCACCGCGAGCCACGTCGGAGCCGCGCCCGTGATGCCACTCACGTGGTGCATCGGCTCTCCCGACGAGTTGCCGACCCAGACCGCCACCGTGTAGCGCTCGGAGAACCCGACGCACCAGTTGTCGCGCATCTCCTTGCTCGTGCCCGTCTTGACGGCGGTCCAGAAGCGCGTGGCGAGCGCGTTCTCGAGGCCGAACGTGGCGCTGCGGGCCTCGCGGTCGGACAGAATGCTGGCGACGACGAAGCTCGTCTCGGGCGAGAACACCCGACGCTCCGTCTCCGACTCGGTGTCGTCGGTGAGACGCACCGGGCTTCGTACGCCGCCGCGGGCGAGGCTCCGGTAGGCGTTGGCGAGCTCGATCAAGCTCACCTCCGCCGTGCCGAGCGTGAGCGACGGGCCGTAGTGGTCTCCCGTCGTCACCAGGTCGGTGAAGCCGAGCGCGGCCAGCCGATCGACGAACGCCGGCTCGCCGACCAGTCGCTGCGTCCGCACCGCGGGGACGTTGAGAGAGGAGGCGAGCGCCGTTCGGAGCGTCACCGTCCCGCGGAAGCCGTCGTCGTAGTTCCGTGGCCGGTAGACCGCGCCACCCACCGGGACCTCGAGAGGGCTGTCGTCGAGGAGGGAGGCCGCCGTGAGGAGCCGTCGCTCGATCGCGAGCGCGTAGAGGAACGGCTTGAGCGTCGACCCGGCCTGGCGGCGCGCGCGCACGCCGTCCACGTGGCGCGCCGTCGCATGCGCTCCGCTGCTCGCGACGTACGCGAGGACGTCGCCGCTCGCGTTGTCGAGGACCACGACCGCGCCGTCGCGCACGTTGCTGTGGCGGATCGACGCGAGCTCGCGCTGCAGGGCGCGGGAGGCGTGTCGTTGGAGATCGGCGTCTACGGTCGACCGGACGGCCCGCACACCCGGCCTGGAGCCGAGGAGGCGCCGCGCGAGGTGGGGCGCGAGGCGAGGCGTCGGTCCCCGTCCATCGGGGCGGGCGAACACGCGCCGAGCCGCTCGATCGAGATCGGCGTCGGCGACGTGGGTGGGGCTCGCCAGACGCCTCGCGCGCCGCCGGACGACCTCCGGAGGGGCCGACGGCGCCGGGAGGAGGGCGGCGAGCAGCGCGGCCTCGGCCGCGTCGATGCCGTGCGGCGACTTCTCGAGGAGGACTTCGGCGGCCGCGCGGACTCCTTCGACCTCTCCGCGGAACGGAGCGAGATTCAGGTACGCTTCGAGGATCTGGTCCTTCCCCCACGCGGCGTCGAGCGTGATGGCCGCCTGCATCTGGCGGAGCTTCTCTCGAACGGAGCGCCGGCGACCGTGTGCGGGCCGCAGGTCCTCGTCGAGAAGTGCGGCGAGCTGCATCGTGATCGTGCTGGCGCCGCGACGAGCTCCCGACGACAGCCTCTGCCAGGCCGCCGCTCCGAGCGCCCAGGGGTCGACGCCGGCGTGCTCGTAGAAGCGGCGATCCTCCGATTCCACCACGGCGCGCACGAGCGCCGGCGAGATCTCCCCGAGCGGGGTCCAGGCGAGCCGCCGGCGCGTGGGGTCGATGCGGACGTGCTGGAGCGGCCGTCCGTCGCGCGCCTCGAGGATCGCGTCGGAGGGACGGTACTCGGCCACGACGACCGACCGCGCCGGTGGGGACCACGCGGCGAAGGCGGCCCACGTGGTGCTCGCGACGAGGAGGGCGCCCGCGACGGCCGCCCACGCGCATGGCCGCCGGGGATTCACCGCTCGACGTGCACGACCGCTTGGGGAAGCTCGGCGAACGCCTCCGGTGCATAGAGAGCTTCGACCCGCGTCGGTGGCGGGTGGAAGTCGCCGGCCTGGTTCACCCGGATCCGATACTGGAGCTCGAACTTGCCGGGCAGAACCCGCTCGTAGTACGCGCGGTAGCTCTCGAAGCTCCGCTCGACGAACGCCGGGACCGCGTCTCCGGAGGCCTCGTCCCGCCCGAGCCGTGTCGAGTCGGTCTCGAAGCCGCGGCCCAGGAACGACGCGCCGGCGGGCACGGGATCTTCGACCACGACCCAGCCTTGTCCCGAGGCCGACTCGATTTCCAGCTCGATCGTCAGCACGTCGCCGACGCGCAGCGTCCCGTCGGCCCGCGGCTCGGCGGGCGTGATGGTCCGGCGGATCCAGAAGCCGCTCCCGAAGGGCTCCTCCAGCGGAACGGCCGCGCGCGTACGGGTAAGGATCCAGGGACGTCCGGTCCCCTGGTGCTGCACCGTGAGCTCGGTCGTGGACGCCGGCCAGGGAAACTCGAGGGTCTCTCCGCCGGGGTGTCGAATCCAGTCGACCTGCTTCGCGTCGCCGGCCAGAGCAGCGACGGTGGTTCCGCCAACGGGCTCGGGCTCGAACGCCTCCGCGAAGCGTGCGACCGCGAGCGCGCCCCAGGCGTTCGCCACGGTCGTCGACCACGCGCCGCGCTTCTGTAGCCCGATCGCGCCGCGCATCAGGCGCGGGAGATCGTCCGTCCAATCGTCGGCTTCGAGGAGGAGCAGGACGAGACGAAGGGCGTCGGTGTCCTGATTCGCGAGTAGCCACCAGGCACTGCCGCCGCCGGTCGCGAGCGTGAGTGTGCTGCCTTGCTCGAAGAGTCGGGTGCGGACGATCTTCTTCACGTCGGCGAGCTTCTTCTCTCTTCCCTTCAGATCGGGAAGCCCGAGGAGGACGTTCCACCAGTCGAGCACCGACGTCGTCGGCCAGAGCTCGGGCTCGATCGTGAGGCTGTCCAGGAGCTCGGGGGTCGCCCGACCTGCCTGCGCCAGGGCGGACAGGACCGCGAGCTTGCGGAGGCCGAGTGCGCCGCCGGCGGGGTCGCGGTAGGCCTCCTTGCCCTGGACGAACTTGAGGAGCGCGCTCTCCATCCGCTCGCGCAGCTCGACCGGGAGCGGGCGCCCCGCGAGCTGCGAGATCTCGAGCACGTAGGCGCTCAGCACGGGGCTCCCCCGGTCCATCGTGGGGAAGAACTTCAGCAGACCCGAGCGGTCGACGTACGACGGCAGCTTCTGGATGATCGCCGACCACCGTGCGTCGTCGTCGAGCACGATCGCGCGCGACACCTGCTGCTCGAGGCACGTGTACGGGTAGTCCTCCATCCAGCTTCGCACGCCGGAGAGTCCGTCCGCGAGCGAGCCGGCCAGCGTGACGTCGACGCCACCTTCGCCGGGCAGCGCGTCCTCGGGGATCGCCACCGGTTGCTCGGTCGGACCGGAAGGGGTCCACTGTCGGAGCGACGCCTGCAGGGTCCGCACCGGAACCGCCGGCTTCACGGCTTGCGTGGCGCGCAGTCGATCGGTCGCTTCGCCGCGGATGTCGCGCGCCTGCACCTCCCACTCCAGCCGGTCGATGCCGTGCGGGATCTCCGTGTGCCATCCGAGCGCCCGCGCCTCGCCCG
>JAUIFY010000094.1 GCA_030430245.1 bacterium
GGGGAGGACCAGACCTATCCTGGACTTCACCGTCGCTTCCCGGAGCAGATCCTCGAGAACCTGCCGATCCGCCCCTCCGAGGTCGTGGAGGGTCGTGACCGGTCCGCTCTGTTGGAAGTCGGGCATCCCTCCCGCACCATACTCGAAGTCCAGGCGCGGCGCTGGGACGGCCGAAGGCCGCGCAAACGCCTGCCCTTGCTTGCGATCCAGGGTGCTCTACCTTCTGAGGAGGATGAACGCCTGGGCCATCACGCTGAACAAGGAGTACTTCAAGTTCTCCTGCGCGCACTTCCTGATCTTCCCCGACGGCTCGAAGGAGCGCCTGCACGGCCACAACTACCAGGTGTCCGTCGAGATCGAAGGCGAGCTCAACGAACAGGGGCTCGTGATCGACTTCATCGACGCGAAGCCCGTCGTCCGCGCGCTCTGCGACTCCCTGGACGAGCACTGGCTCGTTCCGACGGAGCACCCCGAGCTCTCGATCGAACACCTCGACGACGGACACACCCGCATCGTCTATCGCGACTGCCGCTACGAGGTGCCGACGGCGGAAGCGCTGCTGCTCCCGATCAACAACACCTCCGTCGAGAACCTCTCGACATGGTTCGGAACGGCGCTGCGTTCCCACCTCGTGGAGAAGTTCGGAGAAGCCCCGGTTCGCCGACTGCGCGTGGCGATCTCCGAGACGAGCGGGCAGAGCGGCGTTTACGAGTGGCGTGCGGATGACCGCCCCTGAGTCTCTCCGGGCACGGCCGCCATCGGTGGCGGGCGACCGCGGCGAGCCGACACTGCTCGGCGTCGTGAACCTCTCGCCCGAGTCGATGGTGCGCGACTCCATCGTCCACGATCCGGATCAGGCGCTCGAACGTGCGCGGGAGCTCATCGCGGACGGTGTCCACGTGATCGACCTCGGCGGTCGATCCATCACCCCCGACGCCCCCCTCATCGACGACCACGAGGAGCAGCGACGGCTTCGCCCCACCGCGGCTCGGCTCCGGGCCGAGGGCGTGACGTTCTCGATCGATACCTGGTCCCCCGCCACCGCCATCGAGGCTCTCGGGTGGGGCGCGTCCATCATCAACTTCACCGGTCGAGACGCGACGGCCGAGATGCTCGACGCGATCGCCCGCGCGGAGGCCTCCGTCGTTCTCACCTACATGCCACACGGAAACGCCTACGAGATGCGCTCTCGACCTCACCTACCGCCGCGCGCCGATCGGGTCGGAGAGATCCTCGAGTTCCTCGCACCACGCGTCGAAGCCGCCCGCGCCGCAGGCGTCCGTGAGGTCATCGTCGACCCGAACCTGGGCATTCTCCCTGCCGAGACGAACGATTTCGAGAAGATCCACCTTCAGCTCGACATCGTCTGGCAGACGGAGCGGCTTCGCGGCCTCGGCTGCCCCCTGCTCTTCTACGCGGCGCGAAAACCCGAGCGCCTGGCGCGAATCATGATGGCATCCGCCGTTCTCCACGCGGGGCCCGAGTACGTCCGCACGCACGAGCCCCGCATCCTCCGGGAGCTCGCGAAGGCGGCACGTGGAGGTGCCGCGTGAGCGCATCCGGCCTGAGAGGCCGCCGTGCTCTGGTGACCGGCGCGGCTCGACGCACCGGGCGCGCGCTCGCGCTCGCCCTGGCCGAGAACGGAGCCGATGTCGCGGTCCACTACCGCTCGAGCGAGAGCGACGCCGTCGCCGTCGTGCGCGAGATCGAGATGCTCGGCTGCCGAGGCGCTTGTGTCCAGGCCGATCTCGCCGACGCGGGCCAGGCGGAGCGCGCCATCGACGAGGCCCGGCGGAGTCTGGGCGGAATCGACATCCTGGTGAACAACGTGGGCGCGATCGTCTGGAAACAGCTCGACGAGCTCTCGCCGGAAGACTGGCGGACGAGCCTCGACGGCACGGTCACCGCCACGTGGCACACGTGCCGCGCGGCGATCCCGGGCATGCGCGCCCAGGGATTCGGGCGGATCGTGAACATCCTGGATGCCGACGCGGACGCACTCGCTCCGGTGGTCTTCGCGACTCCCTACAAGATCGGCAAGACCGCGGCGCTCGTCCTCACGAAATCCCTCGCCGAGAACGAAGGCCCGCACGGCATCACCGTCAACGCGATCTCACCCGGCGTCCTCGACGACTCCGAGAGAAAGGTCGCGCTCGAGCGAATTCCGGCCGGCCGGCCCGGCACCTACGCCGATCTCGCGAGCGCCCTTCTCTTCCTCGTGAGTGACGAAGCCGCCTACGTCACCGGGACCAACATCAAGGTGTCGGGCGGGTACCTGATCTAGAAGAAGCAAAAGAGGACGAAGGTCACTGCCGCCGTCAGGCACCCGGCGAGGAGGCGGTCGTCGCGGAGCAGCGACGTGTCACTCGGCTCGCGAGAGCGGGCTCGCGCCACGTAGGCGACGAACAGCGCGAGCGTGAACGCGGCGCCAACGCCACCCGACGAGAACGGGCTCAGATCGCCACGCAGCATGCCTGCCGCGAGAAGCGTGTTCCCCACCACGTACGCCACGCCCCACGACGCGATCCGCTGCAGATGCGCGACGCTCGTTCCGGTCACCGTCGTGAACAGATACGGCGTCGCGGCGTCGCCTCGCGGTTCGGTCCGGCTCACCGCGACGTGCACGGCGATGCTCGCGAGAACGGTCAGGAACGTGCGGTGCATGAAATTCAGCTCGCGACCGAACGGAGGCGTCGATGCAGCGTCTGCGCACATCGACGCGTACGCCCACTCGAAGAAGAAGCCCAGAAGCGGCGCCGCCACGATGGCCGCGACCGCACCTCGGGCGGTCGCCCGCGCCCAGAACATGCCGAGGAAGAAGCTCACCATGAGGCCGGGCGTCAGATACGAGATCTGGTGCGAGAGCCGCAGGAAGAAGTTCCCTCGTGACGCCGGGTCGTAGGTCGTCACGGCGAGCAACGCGGCTCCCGTCACGAGCACGACCACGACGATGCGCCCGAGCCGTACCAGGTCCGCGTCCTCCGCGTCCCGACGCCAGTGCTTTCGATAGATGTCGTAGGCAAAGAGGGCGGCCGCAGAGTTCAGCATCGAGTCGATCGTAGAGAGGATGGCCCCCAGGAGGCCGGCCGCGATCAGCCCCATCAGCCCCTTGCCCGCAGGGATCACGAGACCCATCAAGACCGGGAACGCCTCGTCCGGCGCGACGGATGCGACATCCATCCGGGCGTGAATCAGTTGCGCAGCCGCGACCCCGCCCGCGATCGAGAAGAACGGAACCAAGAGCTTCAGGAATCCGCCGATGAGAATCCCGACCCGGGCCTCCGCTTCGCTCTTCGCGGCGAGCGTTCGCTGCACGATGTATTGATTCGTTCCCCAGAAGGAGAGATGCAGCGCCATCAGGCCGGTGAATACCCCCGTCCATGGCAGCGATGGATGGCTCGCGGGCAGGTAGAGGTGCATGCGCTGCTCCTCTCGGACCAGCATCGCGTCGTTCTCCAGCAGCCCCGAGAACCCCCCGATCTCGGGCTGCGCGAAGGTCGCGAGCGCCACGAGGACGCCGGAGGCGAGCAGAAGCGCCGACTGGATGACGTCCGTCCATACGACGGCGCGCAAGCCGCCGACGATCGTGTAGGCACCCGTGATCGCCGCCAGGGCCATCACGCCGCCGACGTAACCCAGGTCGAGCGCGCTCCCGCGCATCAGCAGCGACATCGACCGCGAGCCGACGTAGAAGAGCGCCGTCATCTGCGCCGCGATCAGAAGAAGGGTCGTCACGGAGTAGAGAAGGCTCGTCCGCTCGTCGTACCGACCGGCGAGGTATTCCGAGAGCGTGTGGACGCGCAGTCCGGCGAACAAGGGAAGCAGGAGATACGCGAGCACGAGGAGCGCGAAAACGGCACCCAGCTCGAAGTGGCTCTGGGCGAACCCGATCGAGAAGCCGACTCCCAGCATGCCGACGAGGTGATTGGCCGAGACGTTCGTCCCGAACACGGAGCCGGCAACGCCCCACCACGGCATCGAGCGACTCGCGAGGTAGTACTCGTCCGACGTCTGCTCTCGACCGCCGGCGAGAAGCCCGATCCCCATCACCGCGACGAGACACGCGAGAAAGACGACCAGGTCCAGACCCGCGAGCAAGGCGAACTCCCGTCGCTAGAGATCGACACCGAGGGCGCGGACCTCGGCGAGAAATCGATCGTGCTGCTGCGGGTCGTAGAGGACCGAGACGAAGCCCTGCCGGCGTCCCGCCTCCACGTTCCCGGCGCCGTCGTCGACGTACAGGGTCTCGGCCGGCCGGAGCCCGAGCTCCTCGACGGCGATCCGATATGCCTCGGGGTCCGGCTTCATGCGGTGGCTCGCGTACGAGAAGACGCCGCCGTCGAAGCTCTCGAAGATCGCGAAATCACGAAAGAGTGACTCCTTGTGGATCTCGCTCGTGTTCGACATCAGCACGAGCCGGTAACGCTCGCGCGCCCGTGCGACCGCCTCCCACATCGGCTGGTTCGGCGAGAAGATGTCCTCCCACGTCCTACGAAACGCGTCCGGACCGCCGTGATAGCCGAGCTTCTCGATCGCGGCATCGACGAACGTAGGTCCATCGATGTCTCCGATCTCGAGCCGATCCTTCAACCCGGCGATGGTCTCCAGCGGGTCGCCCGCGACCGAGCTCGCTTCGGCCAACCGGGCACGGGCGGGCCCGAAGTCGAAGTGCACGAGCACGTTGCCGATGTCGAAAAGGAGCGTGTCGACCATGCCGAGCCTACGACACGCGCCCACGACGGGCCTCGCGCCAGCTCACCGCGCAGCCGATCAGACCGAAGAGGAGCGCCAGGACGATCCGGGGATCGCCCAGGTGGAACCACGGATCGATCGGGAAGGCGATCGTCTTGCGCATCGCCGCCACCTTGAAGACGTGCGCGCCGTCGAACGCGGGATTGCTCGAGATCTCGAGCATGTCGCGGCGGCTCCGGTAACGCATGCCCGCGCCGGTCGTCCATTCGGCCATCCCGTCCGCGTTCATCAGGTCCATCGCGCCGCTCGCCGCTGATCCGTAGAGCACGGGATGACACGCGCGCGCGAACAGCTCCGGCGTCATGAACTCCATGTACTTGGCGAGCACGTCGTCGCTCGTCTCGCCGGGCTCGACGCCTTCGACCTGGAGAGGCGTCTCGTACATGTCGATCACGTTCACCATGACGAAGTCGTCGCCGGTGTCCTCCTCCATCCACCTGCGCAGCTGCGCGATGCGCTCGGGCGGCGGCGGAGGCTCGCGGCTCTCGAATCGGGAGACGTAGTGCTCGATCTCCTCCTCGGTGAGAGGTCCGTCGAACGAGGTGTACCAGCTGAAGAAGGCCACATAGAGCCCGATCAGCACCAGCCAGGTCCATCGCGCGCGCGTCATCGTCCCGATGGCAGTATCCTACTCGGCGGCACCACGTCGATCGCTCGGGGTCCGGTCGATCACGATCCTGGCTCCGCGTGCGACCGCGCTCCCGGACTCAATCGAAATCGCTCGGGCCGTGGCGCTCGACGACCTGCTCCTCCTCCGGCCCCCACGCTCGGTTGACTCGCTGACCGCGACGAACCGCGGGCCGCTCCCCGAACTCGTTCGCCCAACGCACGACGTTCTCGTACGACGACGCGTCGAGAAATTCCTGCGCACCGTAGAGGTGCCCGAGGACCACGCCGCCGTACCACGGGGCGGTCGCCATGTCCGCGATCGTATACTCGTCCCCGACCAGGTACCGGCGGTCGGCGAGGTTCTTGTCGAGCACGTCGAGCTGGCGCTTGACCTCCATCGCATAGCGATTGATCGGGTACTCGAACTTCTCGGGCGCATACGCATAGAAGTGACCGAAGCCGCCTCCGAGATAGGGGGTGGCCCCCATCTGCCAGAAGAGCCACGAGAGGCACTCCGCCCGCGCCGAGGAATCCTCCGGGACGAACGCTCCGAACTTCTCTGCCAGGTAGAGCAGAATGGCTCCCGACTCGAATACGCGTGTCGGCGGCGAGGTACTGCGATCGAGGAGCGCGGGGATCTTCGAGTTCGGGTTGATCTCCACGAAGCCGCTGCCGAACTGGTCTCCCTCGCCGATGTTGATGAAGTACGCGTCGTACTCGGCGTCCTTTCCGATCTCGAGGAGCTCCTCGAGCAAGACGGTGACCTTCACTCCGTTGGGCGTGGCGAGCGAGTAGAGCTGGAGTGGGTGCTCACCGACCGGCAACTCCTTCTCGTGCGTCGCGCCCGCCACGGGTCGGTTGATCTTTGCGAACGCTCCGCCGCTCTCGGAGTCCCACGTCCACACTTTCGGCGGCGTGTACGAAGAAGAGTCTGCCATCCTCGCGTCCTTTCGGGTTTCGTGACCTACTGCCGCAACCGCCGGACGACCCGGCGGCTGCCTTCGAAGAAGGACCTAAGCGCACACCCCCTGCGTCGGCAAATGGGGCGGGCCCGAGGCGCGTCAGCCCGTCGTATTCTCGGTCATCGCGCCTCGGAGGAGCGCACCGATGGTCTCGAGATAACGCGCGGCCGCGGCGTCCCGATCGAGCTGCCCACTCAGGTATTGCATCCCGAGGACCTTCATCACGGTCGCGAACAGCTCGAGCATGAAGTCGGCCCGCGTCGCGTCCATGCCCAGATCGAGAAAGCCCTTTCGCCAGCGCACCTCGTACGAGTCGCGCAGCCGCGCCAGGTACGCCTTGAAGTCGGCGCTGATCTCCGGCGTGCTTCGCAGGATCAGGGCGGACGGTCCCTTCTCGTCGAGATAGGCCCAAAGTGCGTCCGCGAGTCCCCGGGCGGGATCGGGGTTCCCGCTCGCGGCTTCGGGAATCACGCGACCGCCGTGCGCCTCGCTCGCCTCCTCGAGCACACGATAGAAGTCCTCGGTGATCTCGATGAAGAAGTCCTCGCGGCGGGGAAAGTACTGATAGATCAGGGGCCGCGTGCATCCAGCGAGCTCCGCGATCCGTGTCGGCCGGAGCGCCTCCACGCCTTCGGTCTCGATGATCTTGCGCGCGACCTCGAGAAGCTGGCGCTTGCGCTCCTCGGCGGTGCCGCGTGCGAAGCTCCTCGACTCCTCCGCCACGGGCCTCCTTACTAGCATTCCGGGCCGAGATGCTACCTCGGCGCTCGAGCCTCGAGCGGACGGAGCCACCTGGGAGGACGGGGCCCTGCCCCCGCGACCCGTTTCCGGTCGCGGGAGCAGGGGTTCATCGACGTCAGGCCCGGCGAAGGGCTTCGACGACCTGTTCGACGTTCTCCGCCACGCGGATCCGACCCTTGATGCAGGCGGCGCGGCAACGCTCGCGGACCGAGGCCGACGGAGCGTCGTCGACTCCGGTGACACCACCATCGGACATCCAGACGCGCGGAGCGGGCTGCGTCGCCAGCCACTCGAGCGCCGGGGCGTCGACGATGTTGCCGGAGCCGTGCGGCTTCAAGTCCTTCTTCCCCGCGCGCATTCCGCCGCGCGCGACGATGCGAAGCTCTCCGCGAGAGCCCGAGCCAGAGTAGATGGCGACCGTAACGCCGGACGGACTCTCGCGCACGATCGTGTCGAGCTGCGGCGCGGTGAGCCGCATCGAGCCCGACGTGTCGATGAGTACGGTTCCGCCTCCCGGGCTCGATCGCTTGCTCCGGCAGAAGACGGCCCGATCGATCAGGTAGCGCTCCGGGTAGCGGAGCAGGATGCCCTCGGACGCCGCGACGTACCGCCGGCGTCGTTTCACCGGCGGGGCACCGCAGGGCTTCGAGAGCGGCACCTCGGAGATTCTCATCTTCCCCGCGGGGGCCGAGCCGTCCCGATCTCCCAGAATCGTGTCGACGATCCCGTGAGCGTGGGCCGTCGCCCCGATCTCGCCCCCGAACCCGAGGCAGCCGCACGCGATGCGTCTACCGCCGGGTCCCGGTCGGTCGAGCCCCAGCTCGTGGGCGAGCCGCTCGGCGATTCTCCGGGTCTGCTGCGAGCTCGCGACCGGCGACGAACGCCGCTCCGCGGCCGCCAGGAGCTCCTCCTGGACCCACGTCACCTGCTTGCGCAGCGTCCGGCCGCGGCGCTTCGCCCGGTGCTCGACGAGCTCGACCATCGGCTCCAGCACGTTCGTGCCGATCGCAGCCATCGTGCGCAGGCTGACGAACGTCCATTGACGCTCCTTCATGTCCCCCGCGAGAAGCGACAGAACCTGCGCGATCGCCGCGTCGTCGAGCTCGAGCGGGATCCCGATCCGCTCGAGCCCCAGATTGATCCGACCGTCCTCGACCGCCTGGAAGGCGCGCGCGTCGAACGTGAGCTCGGGAAAGTTCACCAGAGACCACTTCGCGTGCGCGAGCTCGTGACGGACCGTCGCCTCGTCGTCGATCGGCGCGACGAGGATGCGGTTCTTCAAATCCGTCATGCCGTTCGTGGGGAGGAACGACATGTCCGTGCTGTCGAAGTACCGATACGAGACGTGCCGTGGGTCGACCATCTCCGGCATGGGACGACCCGCGTCTTCCCCGGCGTGCGAGAAGAATGCGAGTCGGTTCTTGCCAATCGTCCTCATTCCCATCTCCTCGGCGGCCCTAACGGGCCGCCTCCATGAGCACGATCGCCTCGTGCATCTTTGGACCGCGCTTCGGACCGAAGGCGGCGTAGCACGCGTCGTCGAGGCCGAAGTCGTCTTCGTCTTGGAGCAGGTTCTGGAGCCGGAAGCAGTCTCGCAGGCTGAGACGCTTCGTGCCGGAGACCTCGCGACTCGTTTGCCAGATCCTTCGAATGCGCGGGGTCATGAGGGCCAGGGCGTTCGGATGCGCGTCCTTGATCTCGAAGTGTGCGTCGACGCGGTCCTGAATCGCCTCGGGGAGCATCGTCAAGGCCTCGTTGTCGGTCAGAATCACCTTGAATCCCGGCTGCGGCCGGATCGTGCGACCGTCGGGAAGCGTGAGCCGCGCCGTCTCCGGGCTCTCGAGCACCGCGTACATCAGGGACTGGACCTCGGGGGGCGCATGGCTGACCTCGTTGATCACCAACCGACCGCCGCACGTCATCGCCTCGCTGAACGGGCCGAGTTGGAAGTCGACTTCCTGTCCCTTCAGGTGGAAGAATCCGCGAAGCTCGGCCGAGGGCGTATCCTCGGTGAGGGTGACGGCGTAGATCGCGACGCCCGGCTCGGTCGCGAGCGTGTAGGCCGCGTACGACTTCCCGATGCCGGGCTCACCGGTCAGGAAGATCGTCTGAAGGTAGGGCTTGCGCAGCACGCGCTCCAGGAGATCCCAGGTTCGTTCATTCTCGTTCACGGTCGTCCTCATCATGGGGTTGGGGGTTCGTTCGTCGGTCGAAGCACGGGGGGAGCGGGCCGATGCCGACGAGGGCCACGGGGGCGGGCGGATGGAGTGTGACTTCACAGTTCTTGCCATGAAGGACCGCGTACGACGGGCCCGCGCTCGATTTCAAGAATTACGTGCGAGGCGTTTCAAAGATCGAAACACTAGTAATTTCATGTATTTAGATACAGTTTAAAGCTGCGATTCGAAGCTGTGGCACTGCGCCTTACAGTATTGTGTGAAACGCCACAAATGTGGCATGAGATCCCGAAAACCAGGCCCTCGCGGCCGATCGAACCGGAGACCTCATGCGAAAGTGGACCAACTACGAGAACGAGATCGTGTTCGCGGTGTGCGAGCAGTTCCTCGACGGCAAGAAGGCTCAACAGATCGCGGACGACGTGAAGGAAGCGACCAAGAAACCGCTCACACGGGAGCAGGTGTACCCCCTCTTGGCCGAAGCACGGGACCGCGGTTTCCTCCGCCTGTGTCCCCCGATCTCACGAGCGCTCGAGCAGCGCATGCGGGATCACTTCCGCATCGACGGCAAATCGATCCAGGTCGCCGAAGCGCGGGGCGGCAGCGCGGGCGACCACGTCGCCGACATCGCGGCGAAGACCGCATACCGCGAGATCGTTCGACTGGCGTCGAAGAAGGGCGACGAAGGCGTCCACGTCGGCCTGGGCGCGGGCATCACCACGATGACGATCGCACGCTTCCTCGGGGAAGAACTTCGGGCGAATGCGTACTCCGGCAAGATCACGATCCACGCTCTCGGCGCGGGCTTCTCGATCACGTCGCCCGAAACGGCCCCCACGTCGTTCTTCAGCTTCTTCCACGGACTCAAGAACGCGGAGTTCGTCGGAGTGTTCGCGACGCCGTACACACCCTCGGGCGACTACGAGAACGTCAAGACGTTTCCGGGCCTGCGTGAGGCGTTCGAGCGGAAGTCGGAGATCGACATCGTCATCACCGCCTTCGCCGCCAGAGAGGATCCGCACGGGGAATTCTCGCGCTTCATGAACTCCAAGGATCCTCTCGCGGGCAAGCTGAAGAAGTCCTTGAGTCGAACGGATTGGGTCGGCGACTTGCAGTACCGGCCCTACTCCGCGAAGGGCCCCGTCACGAAGGACCTCGGCGTCAAGGCAGTCACGCTCTTCGAGTTCGACGAGATCGTGGAATTCGCGAGCGAGCCCGACAAGTCCGTGATCCTGGCGGCGGGCCCGTGCCGCGTCTGCACGGCCAACAAGGGCCCGGCTCTCGTGCCCCTTCTCGAGCATCCGGACCTCGCGGCCTGGTCGCATCTCGTCCTCGACCTGGATACCGCGAGCGGGTGTCTCGACGGCACGGGCGCAAAGGGTCCGGAGCCCACGAGCTGAGCGCCGGCCGAAGCGGCCGGGATCGCCACCGGCGCCCGCCACGTCGGCGAGTCGCGGACGGAGCGCGGGCGAGCCGTGGCCGGAGCGAGCGCCGCCCATCGGAGCCGGCTGCCATCGAGCGGGGCGGCCCCTACCGCGGCGCCTCCCAGCGAACGAGGATCAGTCCGCAGGGTTCGGGGGCCGAGCTCGTTCCTCGGGCCATTGGATCTCGTCGAGAGCCTCACGCAATACGGCGGCGGATCTCTCGAGCCCGGTGCGCTCCAACGGGTCCAGCTCGGGCAGCACGCGCCCCTCGACCCCGTTCGTGCCGACGACGCACGGGAGGCTGAGACACACCTTGGTGAGTCCATACTCCCCATGCAGGCGGATGCTCACCGGGAGCACGCTCTTCTGATCCTCCAGGACCGCCTCGACGACCCGGCCGATGCCGAGTCCGATCGCCGTGTTCGTGTGCCCCTTTCGGTCGATGATGTCGTACGCAGCTCGGCGGACGCGCTCGAAGAGGTCGTTCATCACCGCTTCGTCGAAAGGCTTGCCCAGAACCGTACGCCCCCGAAGCGGCAGCCCCCCGATGAGCGCGTTGCTCCAGATGGGCACCTCGCTGTCGCCGTGCTCTCCGAGGATGTAGGCGTGCACGGAGCGAGGGTTCACTCCGTAGTGCTCCCCGAGAAGCGCGCGAAAGCGGGCGGTGTCCAGCAGGGTTCCCGTTCCGATCACGTGCTCGTCCGGGCGGGCCGAGAGCTCCTGCATGACGTAGGTGAGGATGTCGACCGGGTTCGACGCGATGATGAGCGTCGCGTCGGGAGCGTGCTCGTCGAGCTCGCGCGCGATCGTTTGGAAGACGGCCGCGTTTCGACTGAGAAGCGACAGGCGGCTCTCGCCCGGCCGCTGGCTGACGCCCGCCGCGACGACGACCACGTGCGAGTCCTCCAGGCGCTCGAACCCTCCCGCTTCGACCGTCACGCGGCCGACGTACGCCTGGCCGTGCATCAGATCCATGGCCTCGCCCTGCGCGCGATGCACGTCCTGATCGACCAGGACGATCCGGCTGGCGACTTGATTCTGAAACAGACTATACGCGGCCGCGGTCCCGACGTGCCCCACCCCGACCACGCCCACCGAACGGCTTCCTCGTTCCGCCACGCCTGCGCATTCTACGGCGCACTCCGCGGGTCCGCAAAAGCCGTGGGTCGCCCGGACGCCTACGCCGCTTCGACGATCGCGCGGAGGTCGGCACACTGCCCCTGGACGTCGTACGTGTCGAGATGCTCGAGCAGCACCTCGCGCGTCGTCGCGACGCGGCCGTCGGGGCGCGCGTAGGGACCGACGGCGCCGCTCGGGGCGCAGTACCAGGCGGGCGTGTCGCCGCGAATCCCGAACGCGTGCGTGCGCTCCAGAAGCTCCGCGGCCTCGCGCGCCATCTCGTCGAAGAGGGCCCGTCCGAACGCACTGAATGCGGCGTACCGTTCGAGCTGACGGATGCCGATCGCGAGGAGCAGCGCGACGTAGATCATCTGACTCTCGGCCAGCCCGTCGTCCACGTCGTCGGGGGCGCTCTCGCGGACGCCGGCCCAGAAGTGCCACACGGGCAGGTTCACGTAGACCGCGTGGAAGATCCCGTGGAGAGGACGGGGATCCTCGCGCCAGGGGGAATAGTACGAGGCATCCCGCATCAGGTTGTCGCCGGCGTTCTCGAAGAATCGACCGTGCTCCTCGAGCTGGAAGAGGCGACTGTGGTGCACCTCGTGAATGATCGAGTCGGCGAGCCAGTACGGATTCTCGATCGCGCCGAGCACCGTAGCCCCCGGAAAGTCGGAGTGGCTCACGTTGCGCGCGACGTCTTCGATCGTCGGCTTGAGCGCGACGACGCGGAGGATGGCTTCGATGTGGCGCGCGCTCCGGGGGTGGTGGCGCACCACCCTATCGAGCGCGTTCTGGAGCCACGCGAGATGCGCCTCCTGAAAGCCCGGCGAAATCTCGCGCAAGACGTCTCCGATGCCGAGACCGATCCCCGGCCGGCCGAACGCCTCGGCCACCACTGGAATCTCACGCCCACCGCAGCGCACGGCCGGGCGACGGCGAAGCGGCTGCAGACGCACGCCGCTCTCGCTCTCCACTTCGATGCGCCCAGCCCGCACGCCGAGGATCCTCACCTCGCCCGCCCCCTCGAGGACCAGAGGCGTTCCCGGAAATGCGAGCGGAGCCCGCACCGACCACGGCCGGGCGAACTGGACGCTCGTACCGCCGAGGAGCGCTCCCGACGTCGCAAACAGCTTGTGATCGTCGGCGAGGCGATCGAGGGCCCGAGCCGGCTCGGGGATTCCGAGCTCGGACAGATGGGCCGCGACCGACGGCGACGCGTCGGCGCCCCCGAAGACCACGGCCGTCAAGTCGTAGAGGGTGCGGGTCCAGTGGTACGCCGCGGGCTCCAGCCACAGATCCGCTCCCGCTCCGACGGGTGTCGCGTCGTCGGCCTCCACGGCGGCGAGAAACGAGGCGAGCTCCACGATCGCGGAGCTCGGGCGGGCGCGCCGCTCACAGGCGAGCCGCAGCGCGGTGCGTGCGTGGTCCAGCTTCTCGCGCCGGCGCGCGTAGACGGCCGAGTCGTCCCAGAGGAAGCGGGCGACCTGCGAGCGCTCGTCGGGCTCGGGAGCGACGGTACTCATCGTTCGCGGCACACCGCCGCGGGCCAAGGGCTCGGGCCGCTCAGCTCTCGCGTCCGACGAGACGGCCGCGCGAACACGGCGCCGGAGAGCCCTTCGCGCCGCTCGCCACGAACCGCGTCGGCCAACGGGGGGCGGGCGAGTCCTTCACACTCGCCGCCAGGAAGCCCGTGGGCCAACGCGACGGCGGCGCGAACTTGGTGCCCGACGCACGAAAGTGAGCCGGCCACTTCGGTGCCGAAGCCGGCTTGGTCCCGCTCGCCGAGAAGCTGGAAGGAAAGCCGGGCCGGTTCGCGGCGGAATCGCGCCCCTCGAGCTCGGCGAGCATCTCCTCGACCTCGTCGGGGGCCGGAGCCTTTTCCTTGCGGTGATCGTTCGCCATCGACATCGTCTCCTCTCGCCGCAGCGACTACGTGTACGAAGGTACGCTCGGCCCGGGCCACCTGTCAACGGACGGGGAACGCCGGCCGATCCAGGACGGCACCCGAGCACGGCGACGGGGCCGGACGAGACCGGAATTGACACCTCGCTTCGTCGCCTGGAAGAAACCCCAGCTCGATGCCCACCTTTCGCGACCTGATCGGCAGCGCACCCTCTTTCGCCCGGCTCTTGCGTTCCCAGCGCGACGGAGAAGAGGCACGCGCGCGGTGGCGGACCGAGAAGCTGGCGTCGGCCCTGCGGTCGGCGGCGGCGATCCCCTACTACCGAAGAGCCTTCGGAGGAGATCCCGCACCCCGGGACCTGGCGGAGCTGCCGACCCTGCAGCGCTCCCAGATGGGCGAGCTCCACGAGTCCGTCGTCTCGACGCTGGACGACGCGAGCCGTTTTCCGCGCGTGCGGACGTCGGGGTCGAGCGGCTCCCCGGTTTGGCTCCTCTTCGACCCCACGCACCAGCGCGGCCGCTTCGCCGCCCGGGCGCGCTACCTCTGGGAGAACGGCTGGAGGCCCCAACACCGCTCGGCATGGCTGATCGGCATTCTGGCCGGGAGCCCCGATGGCGACCTCACCCGCAGCAAGCTCCTCGGCGGCGCCCGATTCCTCTCGCACGTGAAGGACTTCGAGGAGCAGGCCGCCTGGCTCGCTCGATTCGACCCCCACCACCTCTACACGATGCCGTCGAACCTCGACGCCATCCTCCGCGTCCTCGAGAACGAGACGTCGCGACTCCCGTCCCTCCGAACGATCTTCACGACCGGTGAGGTTCTCGAGGATTCCGTGCGCGAACGCACTCGGCAGCTCTTCGGGCGCGAGATCGCCGACGGCTACGGAACGACCGAGGCGTTCCTCGCGTGGCAGTGCCCCGAGGGGAGCTATCACGTGAACGACGAGCACGTCCTGGTCGAGATCGTCGACGAGAAGGGTCGCCCCACGCCTCCGGGTGATTTCGGGCGGGTTCTCTTCACCACGCTGGAGAACCGGGTGATGCCGCTCGTCCGGTACGACATCGACGACTACGCCGAGGTCGTGTCCGGCCCGTGCCCGTGCGGCCGCACCCTCTCTCGCCTGGGCGCGATCCAGGGGAGGGGCATGAACCTCTTCCGCGGGCCGGACGGCGCTCTGCTGTCCCCCTGGAAGCTCGTGGAGCCGCTTCGGGAGCTTCCGACCGTTCGGCGCAGTCAGGTGATCCAACACGACGTGGATCGGTTCACCGTTCGCTTCGTGTCCGACGCTCCTCCCCCCGACGACGTACGCGAGCGCATCCGCACGGAGCTCGTGCGCCTGGCAGGGCCGACCGCGCGCTTCGCCTTCGAGCGAGTCGACGACATCCCCCGCACGCCACGCGGCAAGTACATGGGCGCGATCTGCGAGCTCGCATGAGCGTACGCGTGGAGGGCTCCGGCCGAAGGTCCCCGCTCTGCGAAGTTTCTCGTCCGTCCCCGGGCTCCGATGGCCCGGCGCTCTCGAAGGGCAGCAAAAAGGCGAGGTACAGGAAGATACAGGCCCAATCGAGCCAGCCGACCTCGATGACGGCCTCGAGACTCAGGTGGAACGTCACGCCGAGGAGGGCGGCGGGGATCCGCATCCGGGGAAACCACCAAAGGAGCGCCAGAGCGTATTCGATGACGACGGTCCCGACCGCCGCGACCCAGGCCGGCAGCACGACCGACCCGACGAGCTGCATGCCATCGGTGAGGTCGACGAGAAAGTTCGGCTGGGTCCGGCTCAGCGCGACCAGGACGTCGCCGCTCAGGTAGGTGGGCGTGGTCTTCACCGCCGCGTTCACGAGGTACGTGAGAGAGAGCTGGAGCTGCACGAGGCGGATCGGCCACATCGGCCCCGCACTCGAGCGGTCGCGATCCACGCGCAGCAGCGAGAAGGCGAGCAGAGAAAGGAGCAGGATCTGGCGACTCTCGGTGACGCCGTACGAGAACCACAGCGGCAGCAGGACGAGCAGCGCGAGCCAGCCCATGCGGCGGCCGCCCAGACCGACTCCCCACGCGGCCAGCACCACCAGGCAAAGCCCCCACCACGGCCTGGTGAGGAAGACGGAAGACCAGAGCGCGCGGGCGAACGCCCCGTCCCCCACGGGACTGACGAACGCACGCCCCTCGGGCCAGAACATCACGGCGAGAGCGATTGCGAAGGCGCGGCGGAACCACGCCGCCATTCGCGTATCCACCGGAGCGAACAGGAAGCGATCCACTCGGGGGTTCATCGCGCGCCGCGGTGCGTTTCGGTCGCCTCGGGACTCTCGCTCCGTCCCACTGGAATCGGAGCGGTGGCGTACACACCCAGGCGGAGGCTCCCCACCGCGATCAGGACCGCAATGACGACGAAGAGCAAGAGGTCGGTGCGTCTCGAGCCGGTCACCAGGTCGCTGTCGGACCAGACGGTGGATCTCGACGGTCGTCCTGGCTCGGTAGCGGGCTCACTCATTTCTTCCTCTCGACGGCGCCCCGTCGCGCCGGCGAACGGCCGTGGTCGCGCGCGGGCTCCGGGCTACCATGAGAGCCGAGGGGTGTGCAGTGGTCGAGGCGGCCCCTGCAGGACCGAACGTCGGAGATCGCGTCGGTACGCCCCGCCCCCCTCACCGAAGGAGCGTGTGCCCGCGAAGCTCGTGGCGGAGCACCCCCGGATTCGGACTCCGACGCTTTGTCCTCTTCGCCGATGCTTCGATCTGCAGATCGAGAGCAATCTCCTCTTCGATCTCGTCGATCTCCATGACCTCGAGCGAGGCGCGCATCACGGGATCCGACCAACGGGGCTCCGGGATGGGCTTGGGCTTCGGGTAGAGCTTCTCGTTGGCGAGCTGGCGAAGCTTCCCGAGGTCGGGCTTGCTCTGGCACTGGCTCAAGTCGTGGTCCTTCTTGACGAAGGCCTGCTCGGGGCCGAGGGTCGTCCAGTCCGTCGCGTCGTACTTGGCATAGTAGCAATCCACGACCTTTTGCCTGACCAGATGTTGGCGGTGGTGGTCGAGCGAGACCTCGATCCGCTCCACCTGATCCGGGGAGAAGTGCTGCCCGAGAGCGGTACACCCCTTGAAGTAGCTCATGACGAGCGATCGGTCGGGTCGAAGGTCGTACGTCTCGCCGAGCCCGGGAACGTAGATCGACACGAGATCGTTCTCGGGTAGACACACGTCGCTCCCGAACTCGCTCTTCCAGAGGGCCCCCCTCGGATCCGGCGGCGTATCGAAGATGCGGTGATCGCCCAGGAAGTCGACCTTGCTCCAGTGATCTCCGTCGAACGAGTAGATCAAGACGTTCTCGTGATCGGACGGGTCCAGATCGTACTTGTCGACGACGGCGGCGATCTGGTCGGCCGCCTGCGCCGCGTCCTTCGGGTTCCGGGAAAACGTATGGGGGTTGCAGAAGTAGTGGCCCGCCTCGTGGGCCAGCAGATTGCCCCACCAGCCGCTGTTCATGACCAGGAGGTTTCCGGCGCACGAAGAGTAGCCGCCGCTCGGATGGACGAACACCCAGTGGCCGAGGGCGTCGTCATACTTCACCCGGCGGCGGGCCTGTTGCTTCCCGCGAACCAGGACGACCATGCTGCCGACGTGGTCGTAGGCGATGCTCTTCCTGCGAAACCCCTGCTTGCTCGTGTCGCAGAGGTGCTGGACGTCCGCCTTGTCGTAGACGCCGTCCTGATTCAGGTCCTTCTCTGTGACGTTCGCGAGGTCGTCGTCCGTGATCTCCGTCTGGGTCTTTCCGGGAAAGTAGGTCGGGTTCAGATGGCAGTCGTAGTTCGCGGCGGTGTCCTGCACGCACGTGCCGAGATCGGTCTCGGGGTCCAGATGGAAGAGGAGGTTGGCTCCACTGTTGTCGTAGAGCACCGCATTCGCCTCCTCGATTCCCTGATCGACGGCGTACGAGCTGATCATCCCCGGGTCCGAGCCGTCGTCGTTGCACAAGCGGACGACCCGGACCGCGATGCTTCGCGTGAGGTACTTCTTCGCGAGGTCGCCGGCGGACGGGCCCTGATTCGGCTCCAAGCCCGGGGAAACTCCGTCGAACGACGTGGCGCGCCCGATCCCCGGGGTGAGAGCGAGAACGACGACCAAGAGCCCACCGCCCAGGTGCTGCAGTTTCCCCGACATGATTCGTTCCTTTCGTCTGGCCGCGCCACCGCGGCGCGCGCCAGACCAGCGGTGCAGCGCGCGTGCCACGGTCGGCGCCGTGCATTCGGGGGGAAAACCGGGCGGATCGGGAGTTCCGGCTGCCACCGCCAATCCGCGTTGGCGCCCTCGTCGAGACCAGAGCCTCCGGGCTCGTTCCCGACGAACCGACGCTCCTCGGGAACGATGACGACCGGGAGCGAGGATCGAGCGAGCGGGTGGTGGGCGTGGACGTCTCCTCACTCCGAACCCGGCGTGCGTGTCTCGGGGAAGCCGTCGGTCCCGCGAATCAACCGCGCGGAGTGAAGTACATGTTGACCCGGTCGTGCGCGTCGTACCGCCGGAGCCGGCGGTACCCATGGGCCTCGAACCAGTCGATCAGTCTCCGTGACCCCTCGCCCGCGGCGCCGTCGTCGCGCTCGATGCACACGAGCTCGGGCGCGTACTTCTCGATGTTCAAGCCCGACAGGGCCTTCGGTGCGCCCCCTTCGATGTCCATCGACAAGAAGTCGATCTTCTCGACTCCGGCTCGCTCGAGCAGAGTATCGAGCGTCACGGTCGGAAGCTCGACCTTCGTCTTGCCCCCGGCCTCGGGCAAGCGCGTCGCGTCGGTCGACGAACGTCCCGGCCGTGCACCCGCGACGTAGAAGGTCACGGTCGAATCGTCGACGTCCGTCACGACGTAGCTGAAGAAGCGGGTGCGAGGCCTCTTCTTCGCATAGAGCGGCGCATACTTCGCGAGCGCGTCGATTGCGATGCCCGACCAGCCGAGGTGCCTCTCGAGGTAGTAGGTCGTGCTGTTGCGGATGGGCCACGCGCTTCCGACGTCGACGAAAACGCCACCCTCGCGGTCCTGGAAGAAGTCGCGAATGATCAGCTCTTCCTGCTTCTGCGAGTAGAGCTTCGTCTCGCGTCCGAGAATGTCCTTCCGCTCGTGCTCGGCGCCGGCCGACGCGCCCACCGAAGACGCCGCCAACGAGAAGGCGAGAGCCACGAATCCGACCGTCCGAAACACCTCCCACGTATAGCTCGCTCGGACGCTGCTTCCAGGCGTGGGCGGTGGACGGCGAGCGGGGCGACCGGAGCCCGGTCGCCCCCACCCGTCAAAGCGCCGCGATCACCTCGATCGGCGGGATCGTCCCCCGCGCTCACTCGGTCCAGACCCCCTTCGGCAGGGTCCAGGTTCCCGACTTCTCGGTCCAGACCGGATCGGCGTGAGGCGGTGCGGAGGGGCCCGCGTAGTCGTTCCCGCAGGTGCTGATCGTGATCGGCATCTCGGGATCCTGCAGGATCGCGTCGAGCTCACCGTACGCCTTGATGTTGAGGCACCACTTGTCCGGGTCGGAGTTGAGTGGACAGAGCTGGGCTCTCTGCACCCCGCCCGAGCTGGGCGCGTCCTTGTTCTGGTATACGAAGCACTTGCCGGCCCTCTGCAGGTCCCCCGGCTGCAGGGTCTCGAAGGCGAATGCCCCGCCCAGCAGGCGAATTTCACGACGTTGCGATGCTTCCATGCCCAGCTCGGTCAATATGAACGCGACTATGTATCCGAGACTTGGGGCAAGAATGTGGAGCAGGACGTTGGCGCCGGCGAAAAGAGCGAAG